>DAOTVZ010000310.1:0-27148 GCA_034436045.1 Ktedonobacteraceae bacterium
TGATCACGCCCTGCAAGCGGTTCAACGGACGACCAGAGCGTGATGAAGAAATCTTGCAAATAGAACCGGCAATGGTATCATCCCGTAGGGGCGTGATGTATCACGCCCTGAGAGCGGCTCGACGGACGACCAGGGCGTGATGAAGAAATCTTGCAAATAGAACCGGCAATGGTATCATTCCGTAGGGGCGTGATGTATCACGCCCTGAGAGCGGCTCGACGGGCGAATAGGGCGTGATGAAGAAATCTTGCAAATAGAACCGGCAATGGTATCATTCCGTAGGGGCGTGATTCATCACGCCCTGAGAGCGGTTCGACGGGCGAATAGGGCGTGATGAATCACGCCCCTACGGAATCGTCGATTGGCAAAATCCGTTATCATGTCCTTACGAATTTTAGGAGTTGGCGGCTGAGTAGTTCTCGAAGCGGCGGCGTAGCACTTTCTTGTCGAATTTGCCGACGCTGGTCTTGGGAATGGCGTCGATAAAGACGATATCATCGGGGAGCCACCATTTGGCAACCTGCGGGCGCAGGAATTCGATGATCTCTTCCTTCGTCACCTTGCCCTCAAACTCCGGTTTGGCGACCACGCAGGCCAGCGGGCGCTCCGACCATTTCACATCGGGAATGGCAATCACGCAGGCTTCCAGCACCTTTGGATGGCCCATGATGAGGTTCTCCAACTCGACTGAGGAGATCCATTCGCCACCGGACTTCACCAGGTCTTTGGTGCGGTCAACAAGCTGGATCATACCGTTTTCATCAACGGTTGCTACGTCGCCTGTGCGCAGCCAGCCATCCACGAACTTTTCGCCCGCGCTGACATCCTTATAATAGGTGCGAGCGATCCAGGGGCCGCGTACCTGCAATTCGCCGTAGGTTTCGTTATCCCAGGGCACCTCTTTGCCCGTTTCGAGGTTGACGACGCGGAAATCGACACCCGGTAGCATCGTTCCCTGTTTGGCGCGAATGCGGAACAACTCTTCCGGTGGCAGATTCTCCTGATGCCTACGCGGTTTGCAGAGCGAAGCTAGCGGCGAGGTTTCGGTCATACCCCAGGCATGGACGATTTTGATGTCATTACGCTGGAGGTTCTCGATCAGCGATTGGGGCACGGCGGAGCCGCCGCAATAGATGGCGCGTAGGGCAGGGAATCTGAGGTGTTCGCGTTCGATAAAGGGCAACATGCCAATCCAGATCGTCGGTACACCGGCGGCGACAGTAACCTCTTCATCGATCATCAACTGGGCCAGTTTGCGTGGGTCCATGAAGCGCCCAGGCATCACGACTTTCGTGCCGAACATGGCGGCAGCGTGCGGGCCGCCCCAGGCGTTAGCATGGAACATCGGCACGACGGGGAGCAGCGTATCGCGTTCGCAAAGTTCCATGCCGTCAACCAGTCCGCAGCCCATCGAGTGCATGTAGATAGAACGATGGCTATAGACGACGCCCTTTGGATTGCCGGTGGTGCCGGAGGTGTAGCACATGGCGGCGGCGGTATTCTCGTCCAGGGTGGGCCATTCGTAGCTGGTGGGCTGGTTGCTGATGAACTCTTCATAGTCTACAGATGGCTGAAGTTTGCCAGTGGCGTTAGGGGCGTCGCCCATGATGACGTAGAGTTGGGGAGAGAGCTGGTCGGCCACTTTTTCCAGCAGTGGTACCAGGTCGCCATCCACAAAAATGATCTTATCCTCGGCATCGTTGACGATATAGACCAGTTGTTCGGCGAACAGACGAATGTTGAGCGTGTGCAGTACCGCGCCCATGCAGGGGATGGCATAGTACAGCTCGAAGTGCCGATAGGTGTTCCAACCGAAGGTGGCAACGCGATCACCGTCCTGCACACCCGCCTGCTTGAGCGCGTTGGCAAGCTGTATTACACGTTTGCCCCAATCGGCATACGTATAGCGATGTAGCCCTTGCTCGGTCAACGTCACGATCTCCTTACGGGCAAAAAGGGTAGTGGCGCGTTTGAATGGATGGTGTAGTGTTAAAGGGAAATCCATCATCAAGCCTTGCATGAACGATACTCCTCTTCGCTGAAGATATAGCCTGAACAATCTCCATTGGTGCTGGTTCATGATGCAACCAGTCTGAATGACCTTTGTCTGATTATACACTATCTCTGCTATACTTGCCTCTTATAGAGAGGGTATGCGTCGCTTTTTTGCCGGGCGAGTGTGAAGCTTGCTTTGTTTGTCATGCACGATGAAAAATTTGATGGATACCTTCACAGAGTTGCACGGGTGCTTTTTTTGCCTGAGCGTAGTATACTTGACGCTGCACTATTCGTTATTCTTATAAATTAAGGAGCGTTTATATGCCAGAGAAACGAGTTGAATTCCCCATTGAACAGCAGTTGCGTAAAGATATGGTTGAAGCGCAGAAGGCACATGATCAGGTGCGTCTTGACACGCTGCGCATGGCGCTGGGCGCGATTCACAATCTCGAAGTGGCGCGCACCGACCGCAAGCATCCAGAATATGGCAAACCATTGACGGAAGAGGATGCTATGCATGTGTTGGAGCAGGAGATAAAGAAGCGCAGCCAGGCCATTCCGCTCTACAAACAGGGAGGGCGTAACGACCTGGCGGAGAAAGAGCAGCGCGAGATGGAGATACTCCAGCACTACATCCAGGCCTCGCAACTGAGCGACGAGCAGGTACGGGCCGTCGTCGAACGTATCATCAGCGAACAGGGTAAAGAGTTCCGTAAAGTCATGCCTCTGGCCGCCAAAGAGCTAAAAGGCAAAGCCGATGGAGCGAGGGTGCAAAAGATCGTCAGGGAACTGACACAATAAGTAACAGAATGTCTGTTGTATGACACCAGATGTCAATTACATGACATCTGGTGTCAGGTTCTCTTATGTTTTCTCCAGCTCGCCTCTACGTTTCCTTGACAAACCTGTCTTCTGGCTCGTACCATATGAAAGCGCACTATGTCAATTTTACATAATCCTTCTCAGTGTTTTTCCTCGTGCCGGAGGTTGGAAGCACGACTATGAAAATCTATAACACGCTCACCAGGACAATAGAGGAGATTGTTCCCCTGGAAGCGAATACTATTAAAATGTATTCGTGCGGTCCCACCGTCTACCGCTATATCCATATCGGCAACCTGCGTACTTTCACGATGGCCGACTGGCTGCGCCGCGTCTTCGAGTATCGCGGCTTCAAGGTCATACACGTCAAAAATCTCACCGATGTGGGCCACATGCGGCAGGAGATGCTGGATCGCGGTGAAGACAAGATCATTGCCCAGGCGCGCAAGGAAGGCAAGACATCGCGCCAGATTGCCGATTTCTATACGCAGGCTTTTCACGACGATGAAGCCGCGCTCAATATTCTGCCCGCGCACATATTCCCTCGCGCCACAGAGCATATATCGGAGATGATTGCCATTATCGAGGGCTTGCTGGCGAAAGGGATCGCGTATGAAGTCAATGGCTACGTCTATTATGACATCAAGCGTTTCCCGGCGTATGGCAAGCTATCGGGCAACTTGTTAGAGAATATGCTGGCCGGTGTACGTGAAGGGGTAGACACGGATCGACATAATCCAGAGGATTTTCCACTCTGGAAGCCAGCCGAGCCGGGACGCGAGATGGCCTGGGAGAGTCCCTGGGGGCGCGGCTTCCCCGGCTGGCATATCGAATGCTCGGCAATGTCCATGAAGTACCTGGGTGAGCATTTCGATCTGCACACCGGAGGGGTCGATAACATTTTCCCGCATCACGAAGATGAGATTGCGCAGAGCGAGGGCTTTACCGGCAAACCGTTTGTCAACTACTGGGTACACGCACAGCACCTGCTGGCCGATGGTCAGAAAATGGCAAAGTCAACCGGTAACGCCTACACGCGCGCGGAAATCGAGGCGCGCGGTTTTGACCCGATGTCGCTGCGTTACTTCTATACCACCGCGCTCTATCGCAGCCGTGTCAACTTCACCTTCCGCGCTTTGCAAGCCGCTCAGACTTCGCTGGAACGCCTGCGCAATCTGGCCTATGATCTGCTGTTGAATACTGACCAATCTGCCGTCTTTTCAGAAGAGCCGGTAGGCGAGCATCCTTTCCGTGACGCCTTCTTAAAAGAGGTCGAGAATGATCTGAACATACCGCGTGCGATGGCCGTTACGTGGGCTATGTTGCGTTCGCGTGAGCTTGAGCCAACCACGCGCCTGCGCCTGTTGCTAGATTTCGACCGCATTTTAGGCTTTGACCTCAAGGGTTATCTACAGAGCGACCGACCGCGCAAGCAGCGTGACCCCGCCACCTACCTGGCAACAGTACCTGCTGCTGTGACGGAACAGGTACGTGAACGTGAACTGTTACGCCGACGCGCGGAGTACCGAGAGGCCGACGCGCTACGCGAGCAAATCAAGACGGAGGGCTATGAGGTGCGCGATACACGCCAGGGTGCGCTGGTGGTCAGGCGACGAGCGGAGGATGAATTTATCGTGCTATCGCGCTCGACCGACGCGCCCGATCACACGCACGAACCGGACCAGTGTGAATTCTCGATCAACCTGCTGGCGCACAATAGCCGCGAGGACCTGGAGCGCTGTATCAAGAGCATCTGTCGCTATGCCGATCATCGCCAGCTTGAACTTGTGATAATCGACAATGGCTCAACTGACGATACGCTGCCGTACCTGGAGCAACTGGCACGGGCGGGCGACTTACAGGCGGCGCAAGGGCAGCCTATCAAGCTCCAGGTGCTGTTTGCCGACCACAATATGGGCTTTGCCGCCGGACGCAACGCGACCATGCGCGCCAGCCGTGGACGCTATATCGTGCTGATGGATACCTCTATCGAGGTGAAAGGCGATATCTGGGAGCCGCTGGCAATGACGCTGGCTGATCGCAATATCGGTGTCGTTGGCCCCTATGGTCTTGTCACCGATGATCTGCGCGAGTTCCGCGAGTCGAAGGGGCCAGATGTCGATGCGGTTGAGGGCTACCTGATGGCCTTTCGACGCGAACTGCTGCCGGAGGTAGGCTGGATCGATGAAAAGTTCCGCTTCTATCGCCTCATGGACATCCATTTCAGTTTCTTCTTCAAAACCTCTGGCTATCGCGTGCTGGCCCTGCCTGCGCTGGCGGCGTTGCTAGAGAAGCATCCGCACCGTGAATGGTATAGCCTGAGTGAAGAGGAGCGAGCGGCGAAGAGCAAGAAGAATTACGACATCTTCCGTGATCGCTGGCATCATGGTCAGAGCCTGCTGGTGGTGAACTATAATCCGCAGCATCTGTGGCGCGGGCATGATCATCCATTTCACCTGGAAGGCACGCATACGCACGAGGAGCATGAGTTGCCCCCCCCAGGTATCATGCATACGCATGTGCATCAGCACTGGCCCGACCATTCACATGAGCATCCACACTATCACGAACTCAGGAGGTCTTAGAGCAGACATGCACGTCTCTGCAGAAACACTGCTGGTCTCACATCGTGGCCAGCTTGACCGTCTGCGCGCCCTGCACAAGCAGCGCGTGGTGGTAATTAATGGCGACGTGGGGCTGATCAGTAAGGAGCAGGAGGAAGCTCTTTACACGTTTGTGACGCAAGGAGGCGGTCTTGTCTGTCTTGGCGAGGCAGTTGAGGCATATCGTGACTATGAATTGCTAGGGGCAATATTGGGGCCGGTGCATGGTATGTGCATCCCCAAAAGCGAGATTATCGCGCGTGTAGCGCCGGAGGAACACTATATTACGCGCCGGGTAGACCCCTCAGTGGCTTTTGTCGAGGCGCTCTACCTGCTGGACACCATCCCGTCTAACGCGCGCGTTGTCTGGAAGACGACATGGCACTACGCGCCGCACACACTTGCCTATACGCGCGAGTTCGGACGTGGGCGCGTCTTCTGTACCGTACTCGGTACGGTAGACGAGACACGTCGCCATCCAATCTTCCAACAGATGGTTGAACGGGCCATCCGCTATGTGACCGGCGCTGAGATCGAGGCGCGTCCGCTGCGGGTTGCTATGATCGGCTATGGGGCCATTGGTTTTGAGCATGGTACCGCCATCAGTAACGTGCCCGGTTTAGAATACGCGTTGGTATGTGATCGTAACGAACAGCGTCTACAGCAGGCGCAGCAAAGCTTTCCGTCTGTGCGTACCTGCACCGACCTGGAAGAAGTGGTCGAAGACGCGGAGATTGATGTTGTCATCGTCTCAACGCCGCCCAACACGCATGCAGACATCGCCATGCGCATGCTGCGCGCGGGCAAACATGTGGTTTCCGAGAAGCCTTTTTGCATCACCACCGCCGAGGCCGACGCGCTGATAGAACTGGCACAAGAACAGCGACGTGCGCTGACCGTGTATCAGTGTCGGCGCTGGGATGCCGATTACCTTGCTATTCAGCAGGTTTTAAAGCGCGGAGTGATTGGTGATGTTTTTCATATCGAAACATTTATCGGCGGCTATGCCCATCCATGCGATTACTGGCATTCGCATGAACCGATCTCCGGCGGCGTCTTCTACGATTGGGGGTCACACTACCTGGACTGGATACTCAACCTCATTCCCGATACAGTAGAGAGCGTGCGCGGCGTGGAGCATAAGCGTGTCTGGCATGATGTCACAAACGCCGATCAATCCAGCGTCTATCTCCGTTTTGCCGGTGGCCAGGAGGCAATCTTTATGCACTCGGACATCGCGGCGGCGCTCAAGCCCAAATGGTATATCCTGGGGGAACGCGGCGCAATTGTAGGACACTGGCGACAGGAGACAATCAAGACTCGGCGCTGGTCGGGCGATCTGATCGAGGAGCGATTGGCACCCGCCGAGGCGCTGCCCAACCTGTATGTGCTGACACGCGAGGTGGGTGATCTTATTCACGAGCAGCAATTGATGCTGCCGCGTGTCCCTCCCTATGCCTTCCATCGCAACCTCGCTAACCACCTGCACTACGGCGAACCGCTCGCTGTGCCGCCGGAAGAGGCGCGCCGCAACATCGTCATCATGGAGGCCGCCAAGTATTCCGCCGAACATAATGGTGTTACCGTATCGGTGACGTGTTAAGAGCGGGAGCCTGGGAGCGAAAGCCCGAAACCTGCGAGGGGTCTCATTACATTACTGTGCGCCTCTGGCGTGCAGCCCTGTTTGTGGTGGTACATGATACAGGTAGTGAGGCCCCTCGTGGGTCTCAGACCATAGGTCTCATAGTAATGTGATAGGGATGTTATTGTTTTTCCCCCGCCGGGGCCTGATCTCAAGTACGAGCCGCTTGTTCATCTGCCAAAAAACGTTTTTGGAAAAGCCTTATCAGACCCCTTGCTATATTCATCAGTATGATGTACACTTGAGGTATGATGGCCCGTTCAAGTTCCTGTCATAGACAATGGGGTTTGTGACAACAGATAAACCAGAAGGGATTCTTGCTAGCCCTTGCAGACAACACGCCCACGGCTCATGCTGCTATCATAGCCATAATTGGCTTTGATATACAACACCATTTTTGTGGTCTGTCGTGTTTGTTAAAACCTTCTATGGAGAAGGAGGACTTATGGCAACTGTCTCATCAGAAACGCCGGTAACGATGAAACGTATGCTGCCGATCATCACTGCCAGCACCGTTGGTACCGCCATCGAATGGTATGATTTCTTCTTGTACGGTTTTCTCGCGGCTACCGTGTTCCCCAAGGTCTTCTTCCCGGAGTTTAGTCCGCTGACCGGTGTCCTGGCGTCGTTCTCGACGTATTTCATTGGCTTCCTGGCCCGTCCTCTTGGCGGAGCATTCTTTGGCTGGCTGGGCGACCGCATCGGGCGCAAAGCGACGCTGGTCTCGACGCTGTTACTAATGGGTATTGCAACGGCTTTGATGGGCGTTATCCCCGGTTATACTGCGATTGGTGCGCTGGCTCCCATCCTGATTACACTGCTGCGTTTCCTGCAAGGCGCAGGCGTTGGTGGCGAGTGGGGTGGCTCGGTGCTGCTTTCGCTGGAGTACGGCGACAATCGGCGGCGCGGCTTCTGGTCGAGCTGGCCTCAGACTGGTGTTCCCGTGGGTCTGGCGCTGGCCGGACTGGCCCTGCTGATTTTTGAATCAGTCTTCCCCGGCGCATCTTTCATAAGCATTGGCTGGCGCATTCCCTTCTTCCTGAGCCTGCTGCTGGTGATTGTCGGCCTGTGGATTCGCCTGGGTATTCTGGAAACACCGGCCTTCAATCGCGTGAAGGAAGAGAATCGCCTCTCGCGTGCGCCTTTCGCAGATGCCTTTAAGCACCACTGGCGCGAAATCATTCTGACTGCGCTGGTACGCTCGACCGAGCAGGCTCCATTCTATATCTTCACGACCTTCGTCTTAACCTACGCGGTGAAAGTGCTGGGCTTTACCAGTACCGCGCCGATCTTTGATGGTATTATTATTACTGCCGTGATCGAGTTCTTTACGATTCCCATCTTCAGTATGCTCTCTGATCGTATTGGGCGAAAACGCTGGTACGCCACAGGATGTATTCTGATGGCGCTGTGGGCCTTCCCCTACTACATGTTGCTCAATACGAAGAATGTCGGCGTGATTATTCTGGCCATTGTGCTGTCGGTGGCACTTTTCCACGCCTGGGTCTATGGCCCGCAAGCGGCTTTCATCTCCGAGCGTTTTGGTACTAACGTGCGCTATAGTGGTGCCTCGCTTGGCTATCAACTGGCCTCGATTACAGCCGGTGGCCCGGCCCCGTTAATCGCGGTGGCTCTGCTAGCAGCGTATCATTCCTATGTACCCATCTCGATCTACATTATCATCATGGCGCTGATTGCTTTTGTGGCAACCCTGTTGCTCAAGGATTATACCAGCAAAGCAGCCGAAGGCGATGTGCCCGTAGGTGAGGTGGCATAACACTCCTTGATGCTCGCAAGGAACATTACGACGGGTAGTATGCACCACCGGAGACGGTGCGTACTACCCGTCGTAATGTTCTTTATGGGTGTCAGATGCCCACTGTGTCGATACGAGTGGACGGCTGAGTGAAAGGGATATTTTGTCCGCCAATTGGGGGCGCGTCTGGCTATTATACCCTTGTCAGAAAGCTTCATTTTCGTTACTCTATTCTAAAGTATTGTACTGGGGTGCGACCTGAATATGTAAAGGTGAAAAACACAAAGGATGCCAAAGCCTTTGTGTGTTTGAAGGGGTGGTTTGCCCTCTAGGGAGGAAACATATGTCAACAGCCGCAATTGAACTGCCATTGTTCCCACTCAATACCGTTCTCTTCCCAGGCACTGTCATGCCATTGCACATCTTTGAGCCGCGTTATCGGCAGATGATCGCCGATTGCCAGCGCGAGCATAAACCATTTGGAATTGTACTGATGAGGCCGGAGAGCGAACCTCTGCATGAAATTCCCTATACGGTAGGCACGATAGCGGAGATTCGCAATCTGGATCGCCTGGAAGATGGACGGTACACGCTGATGGCAGTAGGCAATCAGCGTTTTCGCATTTTGCGCCAGCATCATGAAAAACCCTATTTATCGGGAGTTGTAGAGGTGATTGAAGATGTCCCCGAACCGGTGGAGGACTTACAGCTTGCTATGAAGCGGGCGCGTACCTTGTTCAATAGTTACCTGGATGTGCTGTTGGAGTCGGCAGACGAGGATGATGTTCATACGACGCTCCCAGACGAGCCGGAAGAGTTATCTCACTTTATCGCCTATTTCCTGGAATTGCAGAATGAGAAGCGCCAGCATTTCCTGGAGTTGACCTCAACCCTGCAGCGTCTGCACGAGGAAATCGCTATTCTACGTCGTGAGGTGCCTTTTATGCGCCAGATGCTGAATAATGTGATACCGGTTGAGCGCGCCATCTTGAATTAGCAGAAGAAGATTGTTATGCCTGATTATGCCGATTTTCGCCAGCGTTTAGATACAGTGCTGCGCACCCTGGATGTTCAGCGCGTGCGCGAGTTTCTTATAGCCGAGAAACAATGGAGTCCCGGCACGCCTGCCGACCCGGAGTTTGCCATGTGGACAATGATTGCGGGCAGTCCAACCCTGCGTGATCTACATGGACGCGCTATCGAATGGCTTGCTACGCATGGGCATGCAGAAGAGGCCCAACTGTTCCAGGCTCGCCAGAGCGGACTCACCGGGAAAGCAGCGAGAAAGAGTGGGAAAGGCGGAGGGAGCAGGAAACATACAGGCGGTAAGAGAGATAAGGCATAAACAGTATAGGCGTGATATTCCTGTTTAATAGACAGAAGATGTAGGGACAGATTTACCATGTCCGTGTTCCTGTTGTTCCCCCAACGGACTCGACATTGCACGGATGTGAGAAATCTGTCCTTACACCAATCTGTTACTCGTTTCGCTTATTCATTCACATCGCTGCCCCTCCACCAGCCTGTGTGCGGCTCAATATGTCAGGCGACGCATTATCACGCCTGTGAGGGGTTGGAACCGGCCTTCTTGAAGCGGGCTACCAGTTCTTGCTGGATATTGGGCGGTACCTCTTCATAGTGGGAGAATTCCATTGTGAAGGTGCCGCGTCCCTGGGTGATTGAGCGCAGGTCGGTGGCGTAGTGAAGCATCTCGGCCTGCGGTACGGTTGCTGTGATGCGCTGCATGCCGTTGCCAAGCGAATCCATGCCCAGCACGCGCCCGCGTTTGGTGTTGATGTCGCTCATCACGTCGCCCATGTTAGCCTCTGGCACTGTAACGACCACGTTCATGATCGGCTCCAGTAGCACAGGGTTGGCCTGGGGCACGGCTTCCTGCATGCCGAGCGAGGCCGCAATCTCGAATGATTGCGCCGAGGAGTCTACCGGGTGATATTTGCCATCAACCAGCGCCACTTTGACGTAGACCATTGGATGGCCAGAAATGAAGCCGCGTTTGAGCGAGTCGCGCACGCCCTTCTCTACGCCGGGGATGAACTGTCCTGGTACCACGCCGCCGACGATTCTATCCTCAAAGACGAAGGTTTCGTTCCCGTCGCGTGGCAGCGGCTCAATCTCCAGCCAGACATCGCCGAACTGACCATGACCGCCGCTCTGGCGCTTGTGGCGTCCGTTGGCGCGGGCCTTCTTGCGGATCGTCTCGCGGTAAGGGATGCTCGGATCGCGCACCTCAAGATCAACGCCGTACTTACGCTTGATGCCCTCAATCACAATCTGGATGTGTGCCTCACCCATGCCGGAGAGGAGGGTTTCGGCGGTCTCCGGGTCGCGTGTGACGCGCAACGTGCGATCCTCTTCGACGATGCGGGCCAGCGCGTTGCTCATCTTATCCAGATCGGCCTGGCTCTTCGGAACGACGGCGACGGTATAGCAGGGAGCGGGGAAATTAATCGGCTCTAAGGGTGTCGTAATATCTTTACTGCCGACCAGCGTGTCGCCGGTATGGGTGTTTGCCAGTTTAGCGACCGTGCCGAAATCTCCGGCGGGAATTTCTGTCGCGGGTTCCGGCATCTTGCCACGTGGGGTCATGAGCTGGCTCATGCGCTCTTCGGCCTTTGTCTGCACATTATAGACATGCATGTCGGACTTCAGCGTGCCGCTATAGACGCGGAAGGTAGAGATGGTGCCAACCTGAGCGGCGGCGGTCTTCATAACGAAGATAGAGAGTATGTCGCCCATTGCTTTGGCATCGTCTGGTACAGCCTCTGCGGCGCTGGGTATATAATCGACGATGGCGTCTAGCAAGGTCTGCACGCCGATATTTTTGGTCGCTGAACCGCACAGCACCGGCACCAACTGTCCCGTGCGCGTACCCTTCTTGATGACGGTGAGTATCTCTTCGTCACTTAGCTCTTCGCCTTCCAGGAACTTCTCCATGATATCGTCGTCGCTCTCGACCGCCGATTCGATCAGTTGTTCGCGGTAGCTACTGAGGCTATTCTGTAGATCGGCGGGAATGCTGACTTCCTGGACCTTGTTGCCGCCCTCAAAGGTGTAGCCTTTCTGAGTCACGAGATCTATCACGCCTTTGAACCCGGCCTGTTCGCCGATGGGGATTTGCAAGGGGACGACTTTGACGCCGAATTGTTTGCGCAGCGATTCGAGCGCCTGATCGAACGAGGTATTTTCGCGGTCGAGCTTGTTGACCAGCACCATGCGTGGCAAATTGCGTTCGTCGGCATACTGCCAGACCAGTTCTGTCCCAACCTCAACGCCTTTTTCTGCGGTTACCACGACGAGTGCGGCATCGGCCACGCGCAGCCCCGCCTTGACTTCACCAACGAAGTCCGCGTAGCCAGGGGTGTCGATGAAGTTAATTTTGGTGTTTTTCCACTCGACGGGTAACACCTTAGCATTTAAGGACATGCGTCGTTTGAGTTCGTCGGGGTCGTAGTCGGAGATGGAAGTGCCTTCATCTACCCTGCCCAGTCGGCTTACTGCTCCACTATCGTAGAGGGCCGCGTCAACCAGCGAGGTTTTGCCGGAACCGACATGAGAGATCAATGCCACATTGCGAATCTGTTCTGCCCTATAGACTTTCATAGAACCGGTTTCCTCCTAAACTTTCTACGCAAGAGGTTGGAGGTCTACCCAACCTCACCAGGGGGCTGCCATAGACCGCCTCACTTACAAACGAGTGGTTGGTTCTGTACAGAATATTCTGCATGTGCTGTTCTAATGTGATAGGTGTAGTATACCAGCCTCAGGCAACTTGTTCAACCTGAGTGCGGGTAGGGATGAAGGTCAAGTTTTTGTATGGGGTAGGATGAGCAGGGCGAGCCTTGCGCTCGCCCTGTGTTTATATGCGCACAAAATTTGTTTCAATCGGCTACGTGTGTAACCTCCGGCGTCGTTGCGCTTTTGCTAGATGCGAGATCATCCGCGATGACGCGCTTACCGCGCAGGAGAGAGGCGATAGCTGCGATCAGGCACAGTGTTGCCGACAGGTAAAAGACGGCATGTAGACCGTCCATAAAGGGTGTAGAAATCAAGTTGGGGAAGAAGCTCTTGCCCAGCAGGTTGGCCTGATTGGTGGCTGGCAGAGCATGCAGCACGTTAGCCGGTAGCAGAGTGGCCATCGGGTTATAGCCCAGAAAGGCGGCGAAGAGCGCGGAGGTCGGTGGCAGGCTGGCAATCTTGTGGGCTACTGCCGTCGGCACACCGGCCTGCGTCAGGCCTCTAAAGAGCGTAGAAGGCAGTGTCGCAGCCAGGCCCAGCGTGATGATGCTGAAGAAAACACCGATACTGACCAGCGAGGCACCATTCTGGAAGGTGGCGCGCATACCGGAAGCCGCGCCGCGCTGGTCTGCTGGCACACTGCTCATGACCGAGGAGGTATTCGGTGCGGCAAACATGCCCTGACCAACACCCAGGAAGAAGATAAGGGCCGCAAACACGATGTAATTGAAGTTCGCTGGCAGGAAGGTTAGTAGTAAGAAGCATATCACCTGAATTAGCATGCCCGCTGTGGAGAAGACACGCGCTCCAAAGCGGTCCGAAAGCCAGCCGCTCATTGGTCCCATCAACACGAAGCCGATAAGCAGTGGTAGCATGCAGATACCGGCCCACAGAGGGGTCACGGCATAATCAAAGCCGTGCAGTGGGAGCCAGATACCTTGTAACCATATGACCAGCATGAATTGTAAGCCGCCACGCGCGATGCTAGCCAGAAAACTACTGGCGTTACCGGCCGCGAACATGCGGATTTTGAACAGTTCAAGCCGGAACATCGGATCCTCGACGTGGAGTTCGATCCAGATGAAGGCGATCAGCAGCACGATGCCGAGAATAATACCGCCGATGACGAAGGGGTTGCCCCAGCCGGTCGGGGCACTACCATACGGCTCGATGCCATAGGTGATTGACAGTAGCAGCACGGTGGTGCCAACGGCAAAGGTGATGTTGCCAAGCCAGTCAATCTTCTGGCCCTGACGAATGGTGGCGATTTCACGCAGCATGAGATAGGCCCAGACCGTGCCAACGATGCCCACAGGTACACTGACCAGGAAGACCAGACGCCAGTCGAAGTAGGCTAGGATGCCACCGAGGATCAGGCCGATGACGGAACCAAGGATGGCGGCAATCTGGTTAATGCCCATTGCCAGGCCGCGTTGATTGGCCGGAAAAGCATCGGTGATGATAGCAGTGCTATTGGACCACAGGAAACCCGCGCCAACGCCTTGAATGAGGCGGAAGATGACTAACTCCAATGCACCTGCATTACCTGTGCCGGGGGTGAGCCAGAGCATAATGCTCCCAATTGTAAAGATCAAGAAACCGAGATTATACATGCGCACGCGCCCCAGCATGTCCGAAATACGCCCGAAGGTGACGAGGAGCGTGGTGGTGACGACCATATAGCCCATCAGTATCCACAGGAAGTAGTTAGTTTCACCCGGCGCAAGTGGGTTAATATGAATGCCATTGAAGATGGCAGGTAGCGAGATCATCACGATGCTAGCGTCGATACTGGCCATCAACACGCCAAGTGTCGTGTTAGAGAGCGCAATCCATTTATATGCTGGCCCGACGGGTCTGTCTTTGCGTGAGAGCCGTTGTTCTTTCTCTGCAAGATGTGTTGCCATACGTTTCCTCTTGTTCTCTTTCGCTTGCTCTTAACGGAAATGAGAGCCATGATAGGAGTTGCATAGTTCTTTTGCAATGTAGGGATTGTATCGTAAGCTTTGCTTACATGACTACCATACCATAAATTGACGTTCACGTCAACGTTAATATCGAGCATGTGAAAAATTCAGGGAAGGTTAAAGATCAGGAGGTACCAGGCCGTGCCGGATGGCGAAACGAACCAGGTGGGTGATGTCGCGTAGGGCCAGCTTATCCATCACGTTGGCGCGGTGGGTCTGCACAGTCTTAATACTAAGGCTCAGGCGGTCGGCGATTTCCTGATTGGTGTGGCCTTCGGCTACCAGTGTCAGTATCTCTACTTCGCGCGGTGACAGCAGGCGCAGCGTTCGGTCTAATTCAGTGGAGGGAGCGGTATTGGGTGGAGAGGGGGTATTGATATAGGCGCGCACCAGTGCTTTAGCCAGGCCAGGATAGAGAAAGGCCCCGCCGTGTGCCACAGCCTGCACGGCGTCTTGTAATTCATGTGGTGCGGCCTTCTTGACGAGATAGCCGGCTGCACCCATGCGCAGGGCTTGTAGGAAGTACTCTTCGCTCTCGTGCATGGTCAGAATCAATACCTGGGTGGCCGGAAGTTGCTGACGAATCTGGTAGCAGACGTGCAGGCCATCCATGTCTGGCATGCTGATATCCAGCACGACCACGTCCGGTTGTTGTTCCAGGGCGAGGTTGAGTGCCTCTTTGCCGGTGCGAGCTTCGCCAACAATCTGAATATCCGGTCGCATGGTAAGCAATAGAACCAGGCCCTGGCGCAGAATGTCATGGTCGTCGGCCAGGAGAACACGCGTTGGCTGCTGCTTCTGTTCATAGTTTGTCACGTGTCGTCTCCTTCCTGTGCTGGTAGTGGCAATTGCACGCGCACTGTAGTGCCCTGTCCTGGCGTAGAGAGCAGTGTGAGCGTTCCATTCAGGAGGCTGGCCCGTTCGCGCATACCGCGTAGCCCCAGACCGATGTGCTGCTGTGTAGTGTCGAAGCCGCACCCCTCGTCCGTAATAGTGAGGAGCAGCATAGCCTGTGCTACCGTAAGTTGGACAGTAGCATGATCGGTATGGGCGTGGCGAGCGATATTAGTCAGACTCTCCTGAGTGATGCGAAAGAGGGTGGTGGCATAGAGCGGCGGGAGTTGTCCGCTTAGCACGCATTGCGCGTCTGGTTCGATCTGGACGGTCACAGAGAGGTGGAAACGTTGCCAGCTATCTTCGGCCAGCCAGTTGAGCGCGGGGATCAGGCCGAGATCATCCAGAACGCTGGGGCGCAGTTGTTGGGCCAGCATACGCAGTGTATCCAGCGTGCGCTGGGTAAGCTGGGTCAGTGCCCTTAACTCTCCGATGAGGCGTGAGCGTTCTTCGGTGGCAATTGCAGTGGCGGGCAAGCTGGCGAGGCGCTGACCGATCACTTCGATGTGGATCAGCAGCGCGGTCAGCATCTGACTGGTTTCGTCGTGTAGTTCGCGCGCAATACGACGGCGTTCCTCTTCCTGGGCACGTAGAATCACGATCTCCTGATCTTTGCGTGTCTTTTCCAGTTGATCGAGCATGGTATTAAAGGTGCTTGCCAGCATACCCATATCGGAGTCGGTGGATGGCTCGACCCGTGTCAGCGTTTGCCCCTGGCTAATCTCTTGCATGGCGGTGAGCAGACGAAAGAGAGGCCGAAAACTGGCCCGTAAAATGAGGATATTAATTACCAGGTTGATGACGGTAGCCAGCACAAGAAAAGTGGTATCGATCAGGTAGTGATGAGACTCCAGCGTGTGGCTTGTCATCCACAGCCCGGCGGCTGCCTCACAGACCAGCGTGATGCAGTTTGCCAGGATAACCTTTTCAAAGAGGGAGAGCCGGTGCCACCACCGCTGTGGTCGCTGCCTCGCCATCGTCTCCTTACCCATTCGCTGTGCATAAGCCTGATAGATGAAAATGCTCTCTATCATGGACGCGATAAATCGGCCTCTACTTATGTAGCAATATTGTAATGTCCTGTGTCAACTGGCTGGGCAAGAAATTGCTGTCCAGCAACACCTGTTCGCGGCCCTGACTGTCGATCAGATAGACCACAGAGGTATGTGTCATCTCGTTTTCCGTCATCACTGTTGCGTTAGGCGGCAGACCGGCGACACCGTAAGCGTGCCAGATCGGTGTCAGTTGGGCACGACTGCCCATCAAATAGTGCCAGTTGGTATAGCCTTCCAGGCCATGTTCTTTTGAGAAGGCCAGCACGTTGGTTGGCGTATCGCCGGTAGGGTCGGCGCTGATGGCGATAATGGCGATCTGTTGCGCCTTTGGCCCCAGTTGGTTGAGAGAGACGTAAATCTTCTGTGCAATCAATGGACAGAGGGTGACGCAGTGCGTATAGAAGAAGGTGAGAACGACGGGCATGCCCTTAAACTGGCTCAGTGAAATTATTTTCCCATGTTGATCGACGAGTTGAAAGTTCGGTGCTGGCGTTGCGCCAAGATCGGTACCCTGCAATCCTGACGCGGATGCACTATTTGTACCACTACTAGATGATGCAGCGTTGCTGGTGGTGCCGCAACTACTGAGGCAAAAGATACAGAGCGCCATGAGCAATGAGATGAGAAAGAATAGCCGGTTTTTTTTCATAAGTTACTTCCTGCTAGTAAGTGCAACACGCTACCGGCTTCTGGGAATAACCTCTACCGAAAGTGTTTTACTTGATACGAGAAAGCCGGTTGCTTGTGCCGAGACTGTGATAAGCCATTGACCTGTCATGGTCAGATGAAATTGTAGCAAGTAGGTACCCTGCCCCACACTGGTGATGTGCGTGGGAGGAGGAAGCATTGGCATAGCGGGCATAATGGCCCTGGTCTTAATCTGGGCCTGCTCGATGGGCAATCCCTGGGGATCATCAAGTGTCAGGATGATCTGGGCAAGACCATCTGGTGAAACAGGCTTGGCGAAATACACCTGCATGGATGCCGGTACGTGTTCCGGTATGCTGATAGCACATGCCAGCACGACAAGGCAGCAAAAGATGAAGAGTATCCACCAGAACGGGCGGATACGCATGAAATTACTCTTCATAACTTGCCTCGGTAGTACTGTTCTCCTCTCTAAAGTAGCATAGCATAAATTGACAAGGGGGTTGAGTCCCCCGCAGGAAACGGTATGTGTCAATGTTCCGCAGCGTGCGTGGCAAGCAGGGTGAGCGCGAGACTTCGCACTCACCCTGCCTATGTTTATTGGCGAACTTGCTTATCGTAGAAACTGTATATCCTTCCACATGCGTCACGCCTGGGAAGAGGTTTTTAAGGAAGAAGTCTCGCCGTTCTCGCGCCGTTTGTCTTTCTCTGCGCTGGTAAAACCAGAGGTGGCTTTTGATAGCGTCGGCCAGGAGGCCAGTGCCATGAGGATCAGCAATGGGCCGGTGTTGGGGTCGGTTCCCATGCCGGTCAGAATCATGCCCAGAGCCTCACCAAACCACCAGACGAACAACAGGACGACAATGGAGGCGATAAGCCAGGGACGCAAATATTCTTCTTTGCTGAAGAAAATGCCGAGGCCCAGCGCCAGGAAGACGAGAATCAGAACGATGTTCAGCATGATCTCATCATGCACGGTGACTTGCGCAAACCACTGCAACGATGGGTCTACGATGACGCTGCTCAGTGTGCCAGGGCTGAGCATGCTGCCGGATGCCTGTGAAATCTGCCCATCTTGCCACCAGTAGGGCTGCAATTGCAGTAATGCAGCAAAAATCCAGAAGAACGCGAAAATGCGCCGCAGCCAGAGACGCGAGAGTAGCGGCTTCTGCTCTCCGCTGGCTGTCTTGCGTGGATAAAAGGCCAGCGCAATGATCGGATAGAGAATCACCGCTCCCGGCGCACCTGTTAAAATACTGGCCTGGCCGGTGAGCAAAAGGCTCATACCTTCGCCTGCATACCAGACGATGAGCGCCCAGATGATAGAGGCGATGATCGCTGGTTTAACGAAACGCCCGCTGAGCAAGAGTACCCCAAGTACAATCTGGACGATAGCAATGCACAGATTGATGGCTATCAGATTTGCGCTGGTAAATGTGACAATCCAGTGCAGGCTGGCGGCTATCGGCGCGGGCTGTCCATCAATTGCCGGTGCCATGATGCCATTGACCATATTCATTGTGAACATGCCCGGCTGAAGCTGTAAAAGCCCATCTAACAACCACAAACCCCCAATGATTTGCCGTAATAGCGTATCTGAAATGAGCGGCCCCCCTTCCATGCGAGTTTGTGTTCCAGAGAGGTGCTCCTGACTATGCAAAGATAACTTCACGTTGTTCCTCCTTAAATCAGTACCAAAGAGCCTGTTTGGAACAATTAGGTAACAACCATGCTTCAAGGCAGGCTATCACTGGCTTTTTCTCTTTCTATACTATAGAGCAGATAAGAGCCGACCGGTATCAGGACTTCTCCCTATTTTTCTCTGTAAGGTACTTGCTATGCATGCTAAAGTCGCTATTGTGTATCCTGATGTTGATAAGCCGTGTTATGATAAGCAGAGGTAGGGAGATATGCCCTCTATAGCCGGAAACAAGACGGTTTTTGCGTGTGAAAGAGGGAGCAAGGTGCTTCGTTCTCGCAGGGCATCCCTTAGAGGATTATATATCAGGTACTATCTTGTGGCGAAGGATGTCTCAGGATAGTATGTTCTTTAGGAATGAATAGCAATGGCAAGGATGATGAAGCGTTACAGACCACTGGCATATCTATCATGGCCAGGTGTGCTGCTGGTTCTTCTGCTCTCTGCATGTGGTTATGGTTCGGCCAGTCCCTCTTCAACGCAGGTGTCAGCGTCGGGGGCACAACGAGTAACGCAGTTTAGCACGAAGGCGCAGACGAGCGATAAGCTTTACACTATCACGTTCGTCGTTTCGCCGGATCAGCCAGGTGATAATACTTTTACCGTCATGGTAAATACCAGCTCTCATACGCCTGTGACTGACGCCCGTGTTTCGTTAGAAACAACGATGGTGGATATGTATATGGGAACTGATACTGTGACATTGCAATCTGACGGTCAGGGCCATTATAGTGGAAAGGGCACGCTGGATATGAATGGGCGCTGGAGCGTGCGTGTAGTGATTCATACCTCTGATGGTAAGCTACACACTGCCACTGTGTTATTTTCTACTACCTCTTAATAGAACAGGCAGAAGCATAAAATGAAAGAAAATTATATAATGAGACGCTACAGCCGTTTCATGATGTACGGTTTTATGGGTCTTTTGCTCTTTTTTCTCCCAGCTTGCGGTGCGACCGGTGCGGCTTCTCCTTCGGCAACGCCAACTGCTGTTCGTGTCAATGGTTTTGGAACAGCCGCCAATCATGTGCATTCACTGTTAGCGTTACCCGATCACGTACTCTTGCTGGCAACACACTATGGTATTTATCGCTCGACGAATGATGGCACGAGTTGGCAGCAGGAGACGAGTGGACCAGGACAGTTGATGCAGGGCCTGATGGAATATTCCTTGACCGCCAGCCCGCTTAACCCGAATCAAGTGTATACGTTGACGCTCCCGGCCACCTATCCGCATGCTGGTACCCTGGGTATCTATGCCAGCAGTGATGGTGGGCAGACCTGGAAGATGACCATTGCCACCGCTCAACTTACTTCGACCTCGATTTTTACCGCTGAAGCTGGTAACACTTCGCCCAATGAACTGTATATCTATCTACCCCAGAAAGGTCCCAATGGTTTGATGGTGAGCGAAGATGGTGGACGGCATTTTACCAGCACCGGCGCGCTGCCCTTTGGCAATATTGCCGCTATCCTTGCTATTCCTGGCGAGCCGGGACACGTGCTGGTCAGTGGTGGTAGCGGCATGGCGCTCAGCACCGATGGCGGCAAGAGCTGGCAGACGGTCAAGAATATTGACGGCGGCGTCTATGATTTGACGACGGCTGGTGCGCATAGCCCTATCTATGCCTCCGGTGACGCCGGTATCTATGCCTCGCAAGATGGTGGCGCGACCTTTACGCTGGTAGACTCACAGGCTTCGTATGGTCAACTGGCAGTCTCACCGGCGCAACCCGATACGGTTTATGGGCGCACGGCAACCGCGATCTATCGCAGTACGGATGGTGGTCATACCTGGCAACCATTGCCCCATATCGCAGGCAACCTCGGCAATCTGGCGGTCGATCCAGGTGATGCGAACAAGCTCTACCTGTCGCTCTCGTATCCGGTGGCTGTCTATCAGCTTACCGAGAATGGAACCTCCTGGGCCTCATTGACACCGAAAGCCTGAGTATAAATGAGTAGCTATAAACAGGGCGAGCGCGAGGCATTGCCCCTACCCTATAAGGTGGGTAGCAACAGCATTATAATTATAATAGGATCGGCGCTGCCTCGCGTTCGCCATCTTGAGGAACAATCATATGCGCTATAAACAGGTACGTTTCTGGATTCGTGTTGCCCTGCTCCTGCTGCTCTCCATGTCTGGTTCAGCACTGCTGGTATCCACAGCAGCGTATGCCGATGGGGGAGCACCTAACCTCGCCTATGTAGCTGGTGGCAAGGGTGGTGTCACGGTGATTGATATTGCCAGACAGCAGATAACGAGTACGATCCACGTAGATGGTTCGCCTTTTGAAGTGCAACTCAGCCTGGATGGGCGTTTCCTCTACGTGACGCAGCCGCAGTTGGGTCAGCTTGCGGTGCTTTCCGCTAAAACCGGACAAACCGTCTGCACTGTGCATGTTCCCGGTCATCCAACGCTGCTGGCCCTGGATGCCAATTTCAACACTATCTTTGTCGCGGCCCCCGATAGTCCGACGATTACCGGTGTCGATATGGATACCTGCCACGTCAAGCTGACCATCCAGGCCGATGGCCCCGTTTCCGGTATGGCCGTGGCGGCGGTGGCCTCGAACATCTCCGGCAACAGCGGTGATCAACTCTGGGTCGCGGCCAGCACCGTTTCAGTGTATGATACACTCAAGGGCACGAAAATCATCAGTATTCCTCTACCTGATCAGCCGCAATATGTAACGATTCCGGTTGGTAGCACGGTCTACGTAACCACACACGATGGGAAGATTGATGCCATTGACCTCTCTTCGCATCAGGTTGTGCCGTTAATCAGTGGTGGCACCTATGGGCCAATGGATTTCGATGAGAATACCGGTGAGGTCTATGTGCCTGATATGCAGCATAACCAGCTTGTAGTGCTGACGCCGGTCAATGCTGGTTACAAATTGCCACCCGAACCGAGCCGCACGATCCATTTCGATGCCACGCCGCAATCGGTAGCGATTACCAGCGACGGCCAGTGGGGCTTTGTCGCGCTCAATAACGGTACCGTTGCCATGCTGGATATCCCCGGTCGCCAGATCGCCAAAATTATCAATGTTGGTGGCACGCCGCACTTTATCATTACCGGTCTCTATCCTCCAATTCTCGGTACGACCCCACAGCAAGCCTCGACCTTTGGCACCATCGCCAATATCGGTGCCTATTTCTTCCTGGCGCTGGTCATCCTGGTGCCCCTGGTACTGCTGTTGCGTTCTGGTATGAGGAAGAAAAAGGTCAAACAACAGGGCTAGCGATTGCAGGCATGTAAGCGTCACATTTAGTTGGAAAGGAAACCATCCTATGACCCTGGCACTGACTAATGGTCTGCTCATCGACGGGCGGAGCGACGACCCACGCGAGAGAATGACCTTGCTGATTGAGAATGAGCGCATCACGGCGCTTGGCCCGGCAGGACAGATACGTATTCCGCGCGATAGCATTGTCATTGATGCGCAAGGTGGCAGCATCCTCCCTGGTTTGATTGATACGCATGTCCATTTTTTGATGGAGTACCCTGATATTTTGCGTAATCTGCTTACGCCGCCATCGCTGAGTGTACTGCAAGCTATTCCGCGCATGCGGGCTACACTGGAAGCCGGTGTAACAACGGTGCGTGACGCGGGCGGGACACCGGCGGGTCTCAAAATGGCAGTCGAGCGTGGCATCGTGATGGGGCCGCGTATGCAGGTGGCCGTCTCGATTATTTCGCAAACCGGTGGCCATGGCGATGGCTACTATCCCTGCTGCGTCGATATTGGTATGTTTGGCCTCCATCTCCCCGATGTGCCGAGCGGAGTTGTAGACGGTGTTGAGGCGATACGCAAAACTACGCGCGAAATCTTACGCGCCGGTGCCGATTGGATTAAACTCGCCACCAGTGGTGGGGTTCTCTCGACCGCCGACGCGCCCACCTCATCACAACTGACCATCGAGGAGATCAGCGCGGCGGTCTATGAGGCACACGCGCAGGAAAAACGTTGTATGGCGCACGCGCAGGGAACGCAAGGTATCAAAAATGCCATTTTAGCCGGAGTTACCTCTATCGAACATGGTATCTATCTTACCGACGAGCTTATCGAACTGATGTTGCAAAAGGATGTATGGCTCGTGCCAACCCTGGTTGCCCCGCTGGCGGTGATCGAGTATGCCGCGGCCCACCCCGATATTGTGCCGCCAGTAATGGCCGTCAAAGCGCATAACGTGGTTGAAGCTCACAGGCGCAGCATCCACAATGCCATCGAAGCGGGTGTGAAAATTGCTATGGGTACCGATTCCGGTGTCGGAAAACATGGAGAAAACGGGCGTGAACTGCAACTGATGGCCGAAGCTGGCATGACACCCATGCAATCTATCCGCGCCACCACCTGGCATGCCGCACAGTTGCTGCAACTCGATCAGCAGCTTGGTACCCTCGAGGAAGGTAAACTGGCTGATGTCATCGTTGTGGCAGGCAACGTGTTGAACGATATCGCTATTTTTGCTAACCCTGACAATGTTAAACTCGTTCTCAAAGGGGGGCAGGTTGTCAAAAATACGCTCGAAGACAATTGAGGAAAGGTAGCAGGCTGCCAATAAGGTTCTATTGTCCCTTACCCGTGTCTGCTGGTATACTGAGAGTCGGATTATTCTTCGCAACCAACACCATTGATGAGCAGGGTTATTGTGCTTCAGTGATGGCAGAAAGTGAGACGGAAAATGACGGTGGATATTAGTGACATAGAGCGTATCATCGGGCAGCAGGATACATGGCGACAAACGCAGACCATTAACCTGATTGCCAGCGAAAATACGCCCAGCAGCGCGGTACGCCGTGTGCAAAATTCGGATTTCATGGGCCGCTACGCCGAGGGACATCCAAATAAGGATGGACAGGTCAATCGCTACTATCAGGGAACGCGCTACATTGACATGATTGAGCAGATGGCGCACGATGAGATCATCGAACTCTTCCGCGCTAAGCAGGCCGATGTGCGCCCGATTAGCGGCAATGCTGCCAACACAGCCATTGCGCTGGGTCTGTTGCGCGGCGGCGATACGGTGATTGCCAACTCCACTGATGCCGGTGGTCATATCAGTCATGGGCCGGTAGGTGTCTTTGGGCGACGCATCCAGAATCGCGGTCAATCGCTTAAATTAGGTAGTGCCAATTCGATCAACCTGCACTATTTACCATTAACAGCAGATCATTATCATGTTGATGCGCAAAAGACGATAGAGATGATCGACCAGCTTGCGCCTCAACTCGTTATCATGGGCAAAAGCCTGTTCCTCTTCCCCGAACCTGTTGCCGAGGTCGCGGCCTTCTGCAAAACGAAGGATATTCCGCTCCTTTACGACGGCGCGCACGTGCTTGGATTGATTGCCGGCGGACAATTCCAGGATCCGCTCCACGAGGGCGCGACATGGTTGACTGGTAGCACACACAAGACCTTCCCAGGCCCACAGCGCGGCGTGATTCTGGGCAATATGGATGATAGCACAGCCAAGAAATACTGGCCGCCAGCCGACCGTGGCGTTTTCCCTGGCTCGTCCAGCAACCACCACCTGCACACCCTGCCCGCGCTACTGGTTGCTATCCGTGAGATGAAGCAGTACGCTCGTGAGTATGCCGCGCAAATTGTGCGCAACGCGCGCGCGCTGGGTCAGGCGCTGGACGAACTCGGCACGCCCGTCGAAGCGCGCGAGTTTGGTTACACGCGCAGTCACATGATCGCCGTCAATGTCGCGCAGTGGGAAGGTGGCGTTGAGACGGCGAAGCGCTTAGAGGCTAACGACATCATCGTCAACTACAACATGCTCCCCGGCGATACCGACCCGCGCCATCCCTCCGGCCTGCGTATCGGCGTGCAGGAGATGACGCGCTTTGGCATGGACGAGCGTGCGATGGGCGAACTGGCGCAACTGATGCACGATGCCATTCGCGGCAAAAACGTCAAAGCACAAGTAAACGATCTACGTAGCAGGTATACAGCCATGAAGTACGTATAGGTATGTTATTGGCACACCTGACACCGATAACGAATCTGTAGGGGCGTGATTTATCACGCCCTGGAAGCGCGTCAATGGACGAACAGGGCGTGATGAAGCACACCCTGGAAGCGCGTCAATGGACGAACAGGGCGTGATGAAGCTCACCCTGGAAGCGCGTCAATGGACGAACAGGGCGTGATAAATCACGCCCCTACGGGATGAGATCATTGCCAATTTTGAAGGTGGAGATTTATTATCTCGTTAGCATATGCCATTGCTATGTTAATGAGTGTTGTGTCCTCAAAGGAGCTAAATAATTGCAACAAGTGCCTGTTCTTTGCATCCAAGTCGATGAAGATCTGCAATTGCGCCCCCATGAGATGCGCTATGCCGATTTATTTTTTGCTTTGACAGAGCGCAATCAAGCGCATCTAGCGGCCTGGGAACCCTGGGCCAGTGAAGTATCGCTGGATAGCATCAAAGCCTTCATCAAGCAAGCGTTACGCGAGTTCGCGGACGGGAGAAGTTTGCAGACAGGCATTTGGTATCGAGGCCAGCTTATCGGTGCACTTGGCCTGAATGACATCGACGAGTACGATCACAAAGCGGAGATCGGCTACTGGCTGGATGCCTCCATGCAGGGTAAGGGTATCGTCACCAGAGCCTGTCGCGCTATGACCTCCTACGCCTTTACGCACTACGGTCTGCACAGAGTCGAGATTCATTGCGCAAGCGGCAACAAGCGCAGCCGCGCTGTGCCTGAACGCCTGGGTTTCACGCAAGAAGGCATCATGCGTCAGTCCCAACTCTTGAACGGTCGGTACGTAGATATGGTGATCTACAGTATGCTTGTTGATGAGTGGCAATAGCATAACGAAAGGTTATCACCGCGCACGCAACCTTACAGAAAAAAATAGGTACTCCACCTGATAGTCAACATGTATTGTCTCTTGTATAGTAGATATGGCACGGAGTTTCTCCTTTTCCGAAAAGGTGTTGAGGAAGAGTCGAGGATGGTCTGATGTATCGGCCTGCAAATGAAGGCCAGAAGAGATCAAGGAATGAGCAATACGATACTATGGTATACAAACTGGAATTGGGCACCATCGCTGATAATAGGAACACTGGCTATCATTGCAGGGTACCTTCTTGTTATAGGGCCACTCCGTGAACGCTATCAGCTTGGTCCAGAGGTGCCGTTGGCGCGTGCCTGTGCCTTCTTACTGGGTGTGGACATTATTTTCCTGGCCCTTGTCTCTCCATTAGACACCATTGGAGATAGGTATCTTTTCACTGCACATATGTTGCAACACTTGCTGCTGAGTCTGGCGGCTCCCCCTTTGCTGCTCATTGGCATGCCTGACTGGTTCTTTAAACCCCTGTTGCATAATCGTATGATCTTGACCATCGGCAAAGCTCTCACATTCCCTATCGTGGCATCTACGCTTTTCAATGCCAATCTCTGGTTCTGGCATGCCCCTCCGATCTATGACATTACACTGGTGAACGAAAACATACACATTTTGAGCCACATCCTTTACATTGCAACTGGAGTGATTTTCTGGTGGCCTGTGATGAGTCCTTTGAAAGAAGACTTACCTCCACTGTCTTTAGGTGGCAAGCTGGCTTATCTCTTCTTCAGTGATATGCCAATGGTTCTGCTGGGGGCGGGGCTAACCTTTACGCCACCTTTGTATACACGCTATGAGTATGCCGGGCGTATCTTCGGCCTGTCGGCGGCGATGGATCAGCAATTGGGTGGCTTGCTAATGTGGATTGTGGGGAGTATCTTCCTGATTGTCGTCGTAAGTATTATCTTCCTGCGTTGGATGTATAAGCAGGAAGAACAGCAGCACCAGATTGATCTGGCCCAGGAGTACGAGGAAGTAGGGCATGAAACAGTGTGAGCCAGACCACACTGTTTCGACTCAGAGGTACCTGAGTTGTCCAAATAGTGCTGTCAGCTTCTGTTCGTCCAGCTTCCCATTCGTGCGTACCCCACTGCAAATATCCAGGCCGAAAGGGCCGACCTGCTCGATAGCGGCACTGATGTTGTCGGGATTCAGACCACCGGCCAGGTAGACCGGTACAGAAACAGCTTCGCGGATGGCCCGACTGATCTGCCAATCATGCACGCGCCCGGTCCCGCCCAATTCTTTGACGGGCAAGGTGGGGTTGCCGGAATCGAGCAAAATGGCGTGAACATAAGGTGCGACGGCAATCGCCTCTGCCAGCGACTCCGGCCCTGTCACATGGATCACCTGTATTAAAGCAATACCGGGGAGCGCGGCCCGTAAATAGTGATGGCTACCAGCAGGCAGGCTGTCTACCAGTTGCAGCG
>DAOTVZ010000311.1:0-6802 GCA_034436045.1 Ktedonobacteraceae bacterium
TCGGCCAGGAGTACGCGCGTGTACTTGATCTTCTCGCTGATCTGGTCGTCGATGCCCAGCAGGCGCTCGACCGCCAGCGAGTAGGCCAGGTTGTTGCCGAGCGGGGACAGATAGTCCATGCGGTCGGTCAGCACCAGTGCCTGGTGATAGGACTTGGCCTCGGCGGTCTTCTCGATGCCGGTATGCAGGTAGCCGATATCGGGAACGGCCTTGATAACCGTTTCGCCCTCGATGGTCAGGACGAGACGTAACACGCCATGCGTGCTGGGATGCTGTGGTCCCATGTTGATGGTCATAGCATCGACGCGCTGCCCATCCTCGTTTACCTGGCTCTCATCGATGGTATAGGTTCTTGCGATCTCTTGCTGTTTCATCATATTTCATCTCGTTATTGATTAGCAGGCAACGTACCGGGTTCCTGATGGGGGTTAATGCGAACACGGCTTTCGTTCAGTTCGCGCCCATCAGGGGTGCGCAAGGTCTGCTGACCGACAGGTAGATCGACATCGTAGGGAATCTGGCCGCCCCAGTGTGGCTCCGGTAGATCGAAACCGGTGAGCGGGTAATCCTTGCGCAACGGATGGGTTGTCCAATCCGGGGGCATGAGGATGCGGCGCAGGTCGGGATGACCACTAAAGGTGATCCCGAATAGATCATAGACCTCGCGCTCGTACCAGTTGGCGGCGGGCCAGATGCCGGTAACGCTCGGCACCGCCGGATGCTCTTCGCCCTTCTGTCCCACGCGCACCTTCAGGCGCACGAAGCACTGATGCTCGGTAGAGAGCAACTGATAGACGACATCGAAACGCGGCACGCGCTGCGGCCAGTCCACCGCCGTCACGGTTTCCAGAAAATCGTAGTTAAGCTGTTTTTTTAAATAAGTGCAGACCGCTAAAAGGGCTTCCGGCTGAAGGACGATAGTTTGTTCATCACGATACTCCACCGTCTCGACCACCGCCTCTGGAAACTGTGCCTTGAGCCTCTCCACGGTCGATGCTGCTGTTATGACCATACTACATTCCTCACAAGAGTGTGGTTCTTCCGCACCAGGGTGTGATCAATCACCACCAGGGTGTGATCAATCACACCCCTACAACCTCGCGCTACTGACGCCCACAAGGGGTGTCACTACATGGATGGTGCGCCTCTGGCACGGTTTCTACATGTAGTGATACCCCTTGTGGGTGTCATGTGCATATCATGTTTCTACCGCACGCTCGTTGGTATGCGGACAGGGTGTCGATGTGTATCACGCATGGGTTCAGGCATCGTTACACCTCGTCACCGATCGGTCCCACGAGCTTGAGGCCGCTGGCCTTGAGTGGATCGGGTGGGTTGGGAATACCTTCGCGTATCTTGCGCTGCAACTCGTTGAAGCCGAAGAGCAGCATATCCGGTGTCGGTGGGCAACCAGGGATGAACACATCTACAGGTACAATTTTATCCACCCCTTGCACAATGGCATAGTTATTGAAGACGCCGCCGCAGGAGGCACAGGCACCCATCGAGATCACCCACTTGGGGTCGGGCATCTGATCATAAATCTGGCGTAGCACCGGAGCCATCTTGATAGAGCAGCGACCGGCAACGATCATCAAATCGGCCTGGCGGGGCGAGGCACGATAGACCTCGGCCCCGAAGCGAGCGATGTCGAAGCGGTCGGCGCTGGTGGCCATCATCTCAATGGCGCAACAGGCCAGACCGAAGAGCGCAGGCCAGAGCGAGGCACTACGCCCCCAATCGATCAGCTTACTCACCTGGGTCGTCAAAATACCGAAATCGCCATTTTTCACGTGCAGCTCGCGCCGACGCGGTGTCTGACTATTCGAAAACGTCTGCACCGGCTCCCAGGGGTTGGTTACTCCCATGTAAACGCTCCTTTCCGCCACACATACAGATAGCCAATACCCAGAACCAGCAGGAAAATGAGCAACTCAATCAGCCCAAAAACGCGCAACTGGTGTAAAAGGACAGCAAGTGGATAAAATGAGACAATTTCTATATCAAAAGCGATAAAGAGCATACCTGTGAGCAAATACTTCACAGGGAAACGCCGACGAGGGGCTTCAATCTCTTGAATGCCACACTCGTAAGGCGCGAGTTTTTCTGGCGTCGGATTCCTGGGGCCGAGGATAGCGGTCACGCCCATCACCAGCAAACCAAAGAGAACGGCCAGACCTACCATAATAAGAATGGGGAGTATTGTTGTTCCCATAGGCGGGATCCTTCACTCTCTCTCTATATCTGTGCGCCGGGCGACGCTGCCAGGAGCTATAGACCCATCGTAGCAGTAGTGTCCTGAGTACACTTCCTCACCGTCAATCCTAGCACAGTAGACATGGTAGTGTCAAATTATTCGCTCTTCTAATAATAAAGCAGAGCTACAGAACTGTTTCATGGTAGTTGCGGTTGCGAAGATTGTCACAAATCGGGTATAATTTGCATTATTCTAAACAGCTAAAGATGTTTGCTATGTGGCCTGTTGTGCTTTACTGCGTGCTGTAGTGTTATGAAGAGAGCCTTGTCTTCTTCCCTTGAGGTGCCTTATGCCGGAGCAGCTACATATTATCCTGGTTCCACATACCCACTGGGATCGCGAGTGGTATCAAACTTTTCAACAGTTTCGTGTGCGTCTGGTGAAAACTATTGATACACTCCTTAACATTCTGGATCACGATGAGCGGTTTCGCTATTTTATGCTGGATGGACAGACCATCGTGCTGGATGACTATTTGGAGGTCAGACCGGAGCAGGAGGAGCGCCTGGCACGCTACATCCGCTCAGGACGCATCCTCACCGGTCCCTGGTATGTGCAACCGGATGAGTTTCTGGTTAGTGGTGAGGCGCTGATTCGCAATTTGCAGGTCGGCCTGCGGCGCGCGGCTCAATTTGGCCCACCGATGCGCGTCGGCTATGTGCCGGATTGTTTCGGGCATATTGCGCAACTGCCACAAATCTTGCGCGGCGTGGGCATCGATAATGCGGTCTTCTGGCGTGGTGTGGGCGCAGAGGCGCAGAAGAGTGAGTTCTACTGGGCCGCGCCCGACGGCACCACTGTCCTGGTGCTGCATCTGGCCGACCCTCTGGGCTACTCGAATGCACGCCAGATGCCGCTCAATCCTGATGATTTTGCCGTGCGCGTCGAACTTCTGGTCGCCAATATTCTGCCCAAAGCTACCACCAATGTGCTGCTCTTCATGAACGGCTCCGATCACCTGGAGCCACAGGCCGGTCTGCCAGCCGTGATCGAGGCTGCCAACCAGCGTCTGGCGCAGCTCGACCCACAGCGTCAGCATTTGCTGACGAGCCTGGAAGCAGGCGACAGCGATGCTTCGGTCGAGTATGATGCGATAGATGTGCAGATTGGTACATTGCCACAATATATCCAGCGTGTGCGCGAGGTGCATACCATTATGGAGAGCGTCGGACGGGCGCAACCCTGGCAAACGCTCAGTGGCGAGATGCGCAGCAGCCAGTTCGCGCACCTGCTACCCTCTGTGCTTTCTTCGCGCATGTGGATTAAGCAGCAGAACAACACGACGGAACACCTGCTGGAGCGCTGGGTTGAGCCGTTGACGGCCTGGGCCTCGCGGCTGAACGATGAGTATGAATATCCCACCGGTCTGATTGCGCTGGCGTGGCGCTACCTGCTGCAAAACCACCCCCATGATAGCATTTGTGGCTGTAGCATTGACCAGGTACACCGCGAAAATGCCGTGCGTTTCGCTCAGAGTCAGCAGATTGGCGAGAGTGTGCTTCAGCAGGCCATGCAGGCTATCGCGGCACAGGTGGATACGCGCGCGCCCTTCGCGGTCCCACATCCCAGCCATCAGCCGGTGCCTATTCTGGTGTTCAATCCGGCGGGGGCACGTAACGAGCGGGTGCAGTTTGAGGTACAGTTGCCCGGCTCGCTGCATAATGCCGCCATTGTCGATGCACAAGGACGACGCATGCCCTATCATGTAGTGCAACGCTGGCGACAGGAAATGGGTTCGCTGCCAGTAGCCCGTGAGATGCTGGCAACGGCAGCGAAGCTGGCAGGAGTGACTACACCAGGCGAACTGATTCAGATGGCGCGCACGATGATGGCAGCGGCAACCGGCCAGTCCGAAGAGGACTATGATCTAACGCGCGTCTATATCGAACACTACACGGAATCGCCCATCCATCACGAGCCACACACCCCACAGCCCGGTGTGGTCTATGTCGAGGTGATGGTGGCCCCCAGAGGCCGCGTCTATGTCAACGAGCAGGAGATACTCGCGGCGGGTCAGCAGTTGCTCGACCTGCTGGAGCGCGAGGATATTCACACGTTGGAGGTTTCGCTGGTCGATCAGGCGCGCGAAACCATCGAGATGCTGGCCTATGACCTGCCCGCCTATGGCTACAAAACCTTCTGGCTCTATCCACGTGGCCTCTCCGAGCAAATACGGGGCCTCGATACCATCGACACCCACCTGACGGCAGGCGAGAGCAGCATAGAGAACGAGTTCTACCGCGTGACTGCCGACCCACGCGATGGCACACTGACGGTGCTTGATAAGATGAGTGAAACCACCTTTAGCGGTCTGAATCGTTTTATTGATGGTGGCGACGTGGGCGACCTGTACAACTATTGTCCGCCGGAAAACGATCTGCTGGTAAGTGAACCGGCTGAGACACCTCGAATCGAGGTCGTGAATCATGCTCCCCTGGCGCTGACACTGCGCGTGAGCAGCCGCTGGTCGTTACCAGGGGCTTGCACCGCTAATCGCAAGGAGCGTAGCGTGCGTTTGACGAGTTGCCCCATCGTGAGCGAGATTACACTTACGGCGGGTGTACAGCGCGTTGATATTCATACTAGTGTAGAGAATAAGGTCAGGGATCATCGACTGCGCGTGCTGTTTCCTGTGCCTTATCTGGTAGAACAGGTAGCGGTCGATGGTACTTTCGAGGTGCGCATGCGCCCGGCACGCCATCCTGAGCCAGAAGACAAGGAGGAGTGGATTGAGACGCCGGTCAGTACCTTCCCGCAGAAACGCTTTGTAGATATTGGAAACGAAGAGAGCGGTTTATCCGTTTTAAATAGGGGGCTACCGGAGTACGAAGTGGTGCTGGAGGGGCCGGGCATCAGGTCGGGCCAGGAGGCTGGCGTCGCCATCACGTTGTTGCGCTGTGTAGAGTGGTTATCGCGTGGTGATCTGCAAACGCGGCGCGGGCACGCCGGGCCGATGGAGCATACGCCGGAGGCACAGTGCCTGGGACGACATGAATTTGATTACGCGCTGGTACCGCATACTGGTGACTGGCAGGCCCAGAACGGACTGGTGCTGCGCGAGGCTCTGGCCTTCAATACTCCGCTCACAACACGCACTATGACAGATATACTACATGAAGGACGGTTAGCGGCGCAGGCAACTCTGCTCAGCGCTGAGCCGTGTACCATCGTCATCAGCGCGATCAAACGCCAACAAGATGGTGAAGGAATCGTTGTGCGAGTGTATAATCCGCAGGCCCATAGCGTGCAGGCGCAGATACATCCGCGCTTCGCATATACGCAGGTCTTTCTCACCGATCTGTTGGAGGAGACACGGGAGCCGCTCACTAGTGAGCAGGGAGGGATAGACATAGCGATACGTGGAGGGGGCATTATAACGTTAATATTTGTGTAATGGACAGCCTGTATAATGAAGCATAAAGAGACGTGCTGATGAATACGAGGGCTGATTGTCCTGAGCAGGCGTCTAACTATTCTGTTAATACGTTGTAAATGTAATGTAAACTTATCAGAGAGTAGCATGTGTTTTGTACTGATTGATAGGTACGAAATTCGTTTTTTGAAAGGGGCGTTTGTCCAGTGAACGCACATGATATAGTGGTAGCAACAATGCTCGCGGGTAGTACCAACCCCCTGGGACTCCTACAGAGTCTGGTGGCACCGTTAATTGGTTGCACGATTACCTTTGTGGCCATCTTCTGGATCAGCCTGATCATCTGGACGTTCCGCGATATCCGTTCACGCACGCAGGACTTGCTCACGCAGGTGCTTTCAACCGTGCTGGTGGCTATCTTTTTCGTGGGAGGCCTCTTCATCTATATGATTTTACGTCCACGCCAGACGCTAGCAGAAATCTATGAGCGACAATTGGAGGAGGAGTCGCTGCTGGCCGAGATGACCGAGCGCCAGACCTGCGATAGCTGCCACGCCCGTGTTGAGTCCGATTTTCAAATCTGTCCCTCTTGCGGCCATCAACTGAAGCGTCCTTGCCCCAAGTGCGAGCGTCTGCTGGAGCTGCGCTGGCGCTTCTGCCCCTACTGCTCAACCAATGTGTCCGGTACGGCGCTCCCCGGCACATCCTCTGTGCCCGGCGTCTCCGGCCTTCCCAGCGTAGCGGCTATGCAAAGCATTCCCAATAATCAAGGCATGCCCATGGGAGGCAATCGCCTCACATAACACCGGAACGCGCGTTAGCATTCTTTGAGGACACGCAGCTTGACCCGGAGGCTGTATTTAAAATGACTGCTTCCGGGTCGCTGCGCCGCTCTTCTAGCAAGCGCAACGTGATGGACACGAGTGCTCCGTAGATGTGCTGATCGCGGTCATACCAGCCGAAAGCTCCGATGAACGGCGTACCACTACGGAGGGCTAGCGCAACTGGCCTCCATGGTAAGCGCTCCTTCGCGTTGAAAAAAGACACCTCTACACTCGACCCCTGCACGACACGATCTGCCGTAATCAGCACTATACGCCGCGCGCGCAGTTGCTGTAAGAGCGTGCGTATGGTTGAAGCTCCATGCAACGGCACATACTGCACACCATAGC
>DAOTVZ010000312.1:0-22639 GCA_034436045.1 Ktedonobacteraceae bacterium
TCAAGGGCATTTTTACATGCGATCCGAGTCTCTTCCGTTGGGGCAGGGCAGGCATCTCGGTTGAGATTGAAACCCGCCAATAGCAGATGCTTTTGCGCTATTGCTCTTGCGTTGGGGCAGGGCAGGCATCTCGGTTGAGATTGAAACTCGAGACGTTCGAGGGTCCGATAGGCGAGATCGATCTGCGTTGGGGCAGGGCAGGCATCTCGCTGGAGATTGAAACGCTACCCAACTCAGGGTTGGTGATGCAGTTGCCAGGGTTGGGGCAGAGCAGGCATCTCGCTGGAGATTGAAACTCGGAGTAGTCGTTTGAGAGGTTGGTCCCGACCTGGATGGTTGGGGCAGAGCAGACATCTCGCTGGAGATTAAACTATAGTCAAAAGAAAACCGTGGTCAGTTTCGTGAAGTGACCACGGTTTTCTTGGCAGGATAGCAGATACATTTGCGCTAGGGATGTTGTGGTTTTTCTGGGAGCCGCGCGAGAATCTCGGTCAGCAGCCTTTCCATATGCCCCAGTTGCTGATTGATACCGCTGAATTGCTGGTCATGGTGGTCGAAGCGGCGATCATGCTGGTCAAACCGTTGATCATGCTGATCAAACCGTTGATCATGCTGGTCAAAGCGCCGATCATGCTGGTCGAAGCGCCGATCATGCTGGTCAAACCGTTGATTCATATCATCCCTGAGGTTACTTACCTCGGTGCGCAAGCCGTTGGTGAGTTCCACTTCCTTCGTTGCCAGACCAAGTAGGATCGTCAGTTCGTGCTGCACATCGCTGAGAGCGCGTCCTTGCTCAGCGTGTCGAGCAAAGACTTGATGCTCTAACGCAGCGACTTTTTGTTCCAGGGCCGTCAAGCGATCTTCTTGCATGGGCAGAGAATCCTCTCTTTTCATCAATGAGCCGATACAATCATAACATACAAAACGCAGACTTGTGAACTCACTCATCGCAGGTAGCGAACCTGCGAGCGAGTGAAAAACCTCAAGAGATTCATTCTCTCGGTTGAGGCTGAGGCAAAGCCAGGGCATGAGCCTTGAGGTACGCAGGAAAGTGGTGTCTGAGATAATGGGTCTGGAACCAGTCCCGAAACGCACCTAACCAGGCGTTTGGGTAGATGTTGGCAGCTTGCACCCCGCGCCTATCTGGATAGTGATGAGGATATTGCCTGACCAGGGACAGATCGAGTCCGAGGTGACGGGCGTGCTTACACCACATCTGGCCCACGCTCATGTCCGGTACCGCATCCTCCCTGAGATGTGCCCCCTGAAATTCCAGACTCCAACACACCGCCGCGATCTCGTTAAAGACACACCAGTACCCATCAGGAATGCGTGTGCGTTCGTTGAAGAGCGCCAGGCGCTTCTGCCAGAGATGGTTGATGGTGAGAAGAGAGGCTTGTTGCTTTCGCGCTACCGAAAATGCCTTTGTCAGTTTGAGCTTGAAGTTGACTACCTGGCTCGTATTACGGCTTAACGTAGCTGCGAAGATTGCCTGATCTTCGTTAAGCAAGGCGAAGGTCTCAGGGCGTCCACGCCCTCCGATTTTTCCGATTTGAAATCGGAAAATTCCTAGCTCTTCAAGTTTTGTCTGATGGGTACGTAGTATCCTTATAAAACTCTCATGCTCGACCCCAAGTGATTGTGCCACAAGACGGCTATCAATGCGATGTTCACCCTCTACCTGGATAATTGTCAGCTCTTGTGTCATCGCTTCCACTCCTTGCGTGTGTTGTGCCTTGCTCGCTTTGGCTGGCCTGATAGGTGCTGTTTGTGCGTGTTCAGAGACAAGCATTGCTGGATCGAATGCTTATCTATCTTGTCTACAAGGCTACAAATGTTGAGGGGGGCTGAAGCAGAGGCGGCATTCGGTGGAGATTGACCCCCCAACACGTGACAGCCAATCTGACAGCAATCTTGGCGAACACGTCTGAACGGCAGTGGTCAGGGATGAACGTAAAAATGAGCGAATGTGCCAGGAGAAGCCGTCAAAGCAGTGCGGTCGTCGCCGGTTTTAAGCTGTGGTATACTCAACGTATAACCGTTCGACCAGCTTAATTGAGGTTTTCCGAGGCATGGTTTTATCGTATCTACTCCTCTTCGTGGCCGCCATTATCGGTGGCACGATAAACTCTGTCGCGGGTGGCGGCAGTTTCTTTACGTTTCCGGCGTTGATCTTCACAGGTGTGCCCGCCATCATAGCCAACGCGACTAGCACGGTGGCCATCTGGCCCGGCTCGGTTGCCAGTGCCGGAGCCTATCGGCGCGAGGTGATGAAACAGCCACGTGCTATCTTTCTCATCCTCATAAGTATCAGTCTCATTGGAGGCGCGCTGGGCGCGGTACTACTGCTACACACGCCGCAAGCATTCTTCGTCGCTCTGGTACCTTATTTGCTACTGCTTGCTACCTTGCTCTTCACGTTCAGCCCTACCATCACGGCTCGTTTGCGCAAGCATAGTAGTGGTAGCATCAGGCGTTCAGTAGGCAACATCATAGGAGTTTCAATTGCGCAACTCATTATTGCCACCTACGGCGGCTACTTTGGTGGCGGTATCGGTATCCTGATGCTGGGCACACTGGCAATGATGGGTATGGAGAACATCCACGAGATGAACGCCGTTAAGACCGTACTGGCAAGCTGCATCAATGGTGTAGCCGTCGTCATCTTTATTGTTGACAGGGCCGTGACATGGCCCCAGGCCATCGTGATGATTATTGGCGCAACTATCGGCGGCTACGGCGGAGCAGCGCTGGCCCGAAAAATCGAGCAGAAGTGGATTCGTCTGTTCGTCATCATTGTCGGTTTTGCGCTCACCCTGTACTTCTTCATCCACGGTGCCTGATCACTCTCCTGTATGTTGACCATTTCGATCCCATAGGAGCATGATAATGAACTTCTCACCCAAAGTCGGCAAGGGTACCATCCCGTAGGGGCGGGATCACTCACGCCCCTACCGGAATGGCATCAGGCGGGAAGTTTACTGACAAAAGCAGTGTTTTTATAAACAGCACTATTTTTTACCGCGTAGCGAAAAGAACACGGACCATGTCATGGCACAACAAAAAACAAATCTAACAGAGGTCACATCCTCTGCTTCTGCTGGTGCCGTTCAACAGCAACTGGATGATGAAAAACAGGTCAGTAAATGGACGGTGCTGGCTATTGTGGGTGTTGGCGTCTTTATGGCAACCCTGGACTCCTCTATCGTCAACATCAGTTTACCGGTCATTGCCCATGAATTTCACGTGGGTTTGAACGGTGCGGTGGAGTGGGTTATCATCGCCTACCTGGTCATGACGGCGGGTATTCTTTTGAGCGCCGGGCGGCTCGCCGACATGATTGGGCGCAAAGCGGTCTGGATTATGGGGCTGATCATCTTCACCAGTGGCTCGGCCCTTTGTGGCGCTGCCCCATCGCTCGCTCTCTTGATCGCTTTCCGTGCCTTCCAGGGCATTGGTGGCTCGCTACTCTTTGCATCTAGCCCGGCTATGCTAACCAGAGCGTTTCCGCCGGAAGAGCGCGGGCGTGCGCTCGGCCTCAACGCCGTCATTGTTTCGCTGGGCGTGAGCGTTGGGCCAACGCTGGGCGGCTTCCTGACCACCATCTCGTGGCGCTTGATCTTCTATGTCAATGTGCCCATTGGCATTGTGGGCATCATAGCAACATGGCTCCTGCTCAAAGAACGGTTGCAGCGCAACGCGGGAAAATTTGACCCCTGGGGGGCCATTCTCCTCGCTATCGGGTTAATTACGATCACCGCTGCCATCTCATTCGGAGAGGAACTGGGCTGGACATCGCTCCCCATTGTCGGCGCAATCATTGTGGGCCTGATCGCGCTGTGCATTCTACCCTTTGTGGAGAAGCGGGCCGCCAATCCGGTGCTGGATCTGAGCCTGTTCAACAACCGGGTCTTTGTCTCGGCCAACCTGAGCCTGGTGCTGAGCTTCCTGGCGCTCTTCGCCGTCAGCTTCATGATGCCGTTTTACCTGGAACAACTGAAGCAGTACCCAACGGCAGAGGTTGGTCTTCTGCTGACACCATTGCCGGTGACCATCGCTTTCATCGCACCCTTTAGCGGTGCGCTGGCCGACCGCATCGGCACACGCTGGCTTGCCGCCGGTGGACTGGCTATCGCCTGCATCGGCCTCGCCCTGCTGAGCCAGTTGAATGCAAACTCCAGTCTCTTCGACATCATCTGGCGGCTGGTCTTCACGGGCGTTGGGCAAGCCATCTTCCAATCGCCGAACAACAGCGCGCTCATGGGATCGGCTCCACGCAACCGGCAAGGCAGTGCCTCTGGCTTTCTGGCGACCGGGCGCGTGATCGGACAGAGCCTCAGCGTGGCTTTAGCCGGTACCATCTTTGCCGCCCTGCGTGGTGCATTTGCAGGCAATGCGCTCGTCACACACCAGTACACGACCACAGTGCAGGCGCTGCAAAACACGTTCGCGCACGCCTTCCAGATCACTTTCCTGGTTTGTGCCGCCATCGCCTTTATCGGTGTCTTTACCTCGCTGGTACGCGGCAAAGAGGCTCTTAAATAAAGCGGCGGGGAAAATATCCCCGCCATTATTCTTCCTGCCAGAACCGCTTATCTTCTTCTGTCATATCGCTCTTATTGATGGCATCGGCAAAGTTCTCGCCCCCGGCCTGGGCGCTTTTGTGCTGCATGTTGCGCGCCGCCGTGCGCGTCTGACGCCGATAGACCGGATCGAGTGGCCGACTATTATCCAGCAGCGTTGCGAACTGCTCGGCGCTGATCTGGAAAAAGGTGGCCAGACGCTCTAACTGACGCTGGCTCAGGCTGCTGGCGGCAATGGCACCGCGCTCAAGCTTATCCCAGACGCTCATCGAGAGCCGCAAACCGCTCGCTACCGCCGTTTTACGCAGATTAGCCGCCTTGCGCAATTCGGCAAGCGTTTTGACAGTCAGCGATGGTGGGAAAACCTGCTGCATCGCGCGCCGCAAGGCTCGTTGCGCCAGCAATTCCAGCGCGGGACTCTGCTCTTCCGCCATCTCGGCCACATCGGCCTGCGCTCCACCGGAGGCATGATACGCGGCGATAAAGTCAATGAGATCGTTCTGATAATCAGGATGGTCTTGTAGAATATGTAATTGTTGCTGGGTATCACCGGCATCTCTGGCTGCCAACCACGCTATTTTCAATCGCTGTAATTCCTCTTTTGTCATCGCTTGCTCCCTTTCTGTTGCCTGGATTTTCCCCGCACTTTCTGCTCCCCTTGTCCCGCGCCTTCTGCCTGGACGCCGACATGGCGCTGTGGCCGAACATCCCCCTGCTCACTTTCTTTCTGAAGACAAGTACGCAGGTAGGAGCGCGCACGCTCGTAACGCAAGCGGACGGTGCGCTCGGTGTAGCCGCAGAGCCGCGCGATGTCATCCCACTTCATCTTTTCAATCGCGCGTAGCACGACAATCTTGCGATCTATCCCATCCTGGAGGTACATCAAAATGCGCATACTTTCTTCTTGCGCGTGCAATTCCTCGTACTGATCGCCAGGATTGGCGACATCCGCTGTCAGGCCGCCCTCATCATCAGCAGGGGCAGGGTGCAACGCATCGATTAAGTAACGCGGCACGTGCTGTGGCTTACCGGAGGGGTTGCCATCATCGTCATGCCGGTACAGTAGCCCCTCTTGACGCAGGATGCGTTTGAACTCATCGACACAGAGACAACGCAAATAATGCACAAAATTCTGGAGCAAAAATACCTCTTGAGGATTGAGAACCTCGTTGAGCAACTGTGCCGCCATATTGGCAATGGCATCCTCACGCAGTTCTGGACGATGGCGCAACCCTTGCGAATGACGCAGAAACATCGGTTTGCAGCGTTCAAGCAGCACTTCCGAGAGCCGTTGCACGCCATTATGATTACCTTGAGCCTGGAGCAAGCGAATCTCGCTCACTAACTGGCTCTCGCTAATCTCAAACCGTCCTTCAGCAGTGCGACGGCGCAACCGTTCATCCAACGTGGGGTCATTTAAATCAAGCATATACCCCCCAAAAGTAGTACTTACCTCTCAGGTTATCGCTTTTCTGGTTTCTACATAGTATATTCTTCTTGAAGATCGTCAATACGGAAGTGGTTTAACCCTTATTTTCGTAATGACTTTGATGGAAACACTGATCTCCAGGCAGGTAGACGCGGCAACCTTCCCTGGTTCTCAGTTTTTCTCAATTCTTGCCGAAAACTATTAGAGACTCTATCATTATCATCCTATCACTGTCTGGTTGTAGGGGAGGAAAAACAGACGTGCTTGAAGTTCTACCACAAATTCCAAAAATGCAGGCGTCTTACCTTCTAGGGAAGCCGCTCGCCAATCCCTTGAATTTTACTATCAGCGTAAGCTATCGCTGCAACTCCCGTTGTAAAACCTGCAACGTCTGGCAGCGCCCCAATGATGACTTTACTATAGAAGAATACGAAAAGACCTTTGAATCGATTGGCCGCGATGCTTACTGGTTCACTTTCAGCGGTGGCGAGCCAACCTTGCGCAAAGACCTGCCCGAAATGGTCGCCGCTGCGTATAATCATTGCCGTCCGGGCATCATTAACATTCCAACCAACGGCATTCAGGACAAGATTATTCCTGCACGTATTGAGCGCGTTTTGCAGGCCGCGCCAACTTCAGAGGTCATCATCAACCTGTCACTGGATGGTGTTGGTGAAAAACACGATATCGTGCGTGGCGTCAAGGGCAATTTCGAGCGCGCCATGCGTACCTACGCCGGCCTCAAAGCGCTCAAGGGCCGCTACAAGAATTTCACGCTGGGCGTGCATACTGTTATTTCGAACTTCAATATTGATGAGTTCGAGAATATCTACAACTTTGTTCACAACGAACTCAAACCTGACTCCTTCATCAGCGAGATCGCGGAGGAGCGCGTCGAGCTGGACACGGTCGGCATGGGCATCACGCCGCCTATTGAGAAGTATGAGCCGGTCATCAATCGACTGCAAGAAGACAATCGCCGCGCCGAATTTACCGGCGTCTCACGCATCACGCAGTCCTTCCGTGACCGCTACTACGATATCGTGAAACGCACGCTGGTCGAAAAGCGCCAGATCATCCCTTGCCTGGCCGGTATCGCCTCGGCTCAGATCGCGCCCAACGGCGATGTCTGGACGTGCTGCATCCGCGCCGAGTCGGTAGGCAACCTGCGCGACTATAACTACGACTTCAAGGCAGTATGGCGTACTGCGAGGGCCGACGAACTGCGCCGCAGTATCAAAGCGGGCGAGTGCTATTGCCCACTGGCTAATGCTTCCTACACCAATATGCTCTGCCACGTCCCAACGTTGAGCAGCGTGGGTAGTGAGGTCGCGCTCAAGATGGCCTCAAAGGTAGTGCTGGGCAAGCAGGGCAAGTCGTCCAAATTGCGCAACCTGCCGGTCATCAATGCCGCCCAGGAAAATGCACAGCGCGTGGAAGTAAAAGCGTAGCGGTAAATATGATATCCTCGTGTTTACTCTCTCTTGATGAGGAACCGGCGACCATGCTATGGCACGGGCAACCGATACCGGACTCCACTCAAGAGATGGGAGAGGATACGGAAGCGATGGCATTGCCAATAGTGGCAGAAACACAAGAGCCAGCACAGGCATCCGTATCCTCCATTCGGGTTCTCGTGGTCGATGACCACGAGGTAGTACGCAGAGGCATCTGCACCAGTCTCGCTGAGGAAAGGGATTTCGAGGTCGTTGGGCAGGCTGCCACCGGCGATCACGCGCTGAGGCTCACGATACAGCATCAGCCTGATATTGTTCTGCTGGATATCTGGCTCGGCCCGCTCAACGCGCTCGACCTGGTACAGCAATTGCAGCGTGCCAGCGCAGAAACGCGCATTGTCATCTTTACCGGCTTGCTGGACGACGCTCATCTTTTTCGCGCCATCCGGCTCGGCGTACACGGCTACCTGCAAAAATCACTACCGCTCAGCGAACTCATTACCGCATTGCGAGCGGTTTATCGTGGGGAGCGCGTCATTAGCGACCCGCACGCCATTACACAGGTCTTAAACGAGTACAACCGTATCTCCAAAGAACAGGAGCGGTTACGCGCCGGGCTTAGTGACCTGGAGATCGAGCTGCTCCGCCTGGTCGCTGAAGGGCATAGCAATAAAGAGATCGCTGCGCACCAGTTCTGGAGCGAGGTGACGGTCAAACGGAAAATGCAAGATATCTATCGCAAGCTACACGTGACCGACCGCGCGCAGGCTGTAGCCGAAGCCATGCGCATGGGTTTGATTTAACTACTTCATTAAGGAGGTAACGCTATGACGGAGTGTCCGCAGTGTGGAACGATGAATGAGGATGATGCTAAGAATTGTCAGGGATGCCGCGTAAACCTGTACTGGGCATTCCAGCACTACGAGGAGTTGGCCCGCCTGCGCGAAGCCAACAAGCTCACTCCTCGTCCACAAACCGCCTCATTCCTCGTTGATACCAGCAAGCGCATCGATAATGGCCCTCATGCCGGCTGGCTGCGCAATACCATCCGCAAATTCGGTTTTAAAGAGGCCGGCAAAAAGGTCAGCACCATCTCGGAATAACAGGCAGAGTTGGTAAAACAGCGAGATAGATCAGGCAGGTCAGCGTTTGTGAGTACTGACCTGCCTGATCTATCTCGCTGTTTTACCAACTCCGTTGTAAGCTATTTTGTGGAACCAGCCAGTGAAACCTTGTGATTGACCTCGGTTGGTAGCGGCTGATTCATGCCACCCGCATTGAACCAGGCGGCAGCAAGGCGAATCCCTTCGCGCAGGTCTACTTTTGGCTCGAAGCCTAGTTCGCGCCGCGCCTTCTCGATGCTGTGGCGGTTATCGGTGCCGAACATCAGCGCACCATGTTGCGTGGCAAGAGGCTCGGTATGCGTGAGGCTGGCTAAACGCTCCGCCACCATGCTGCCATAGAGGATCGGCAAGAAGGGCACATGGCGCGTCGGGCGAATGCCCCCGACGGCATCGGCGACCTCGTTGAACATCTCCAACTGCGTCAACGGGCGGTCATTCGTAATGTTGTAGACGTTGCCCGCCGCCTTCTCATGATAGGCTGCCAGCAGGAAACCCTGCACAACGTCGGTGACATAGCAGAAAGGCAGCGCATTGTCGCCGCGCCCGATGATGACGCCTTTGCCTTCTTTCATGCGTTGTGCCATGCGACCAAAATTCAGTTTGTCGCCGGGACCAAAGAAACTGCCGGGACGCAAAATAACGGTCTCCATCTTGCTCGTCAACATCAGACGGCGCACCAGGCGATCACCCTCGGCCTTCGTCTGGCTGTAGGGATGGGGATCGGGATTGAAACGGTCATTCTCGGTCATATAGCGGCCATGACCCAGGCCATAAACCGTGTGCGAACTGGTATGCACAAAACGGCGCACACCCGCCGCCTGCGCGGCCTTATAGAGATTTTCCGTTCCGGTGACATTCACACGGCGATAGTCACTGATGGGACGCGAGACACCCATCATCGCCGCCAGGTGGAAGACTAACTCAACACCCTCAACAGCAGGCGGCAGCGTGCGTGCCTCAGTAATATCACCACGCACGACCTCTACGCCGCGCGCGATCAATTTATCAGCATTTTCAGCAGGCAACACCAGCGCGCGAATTTGCTCACCACGCGCCTGCAACTCATTTATAAGATGCCCACCCAACAAACCCGTGGCACCCGTTATCAATACTTTCATCATATCCTCCAAATTTTTTAGGCAGTTTTGTTTATGGCATAACCGATGTACAATATAGAATAAGATGTACTCATCACAATATGCAACGAGTAGAGCTTATTTCCTAGAGTCAAAAGGCCCGGAAGTACTAACCCATTAACCATACATGCGCAGCCACCCTGGCAATATTGCATAACGGGCTTTGAACATCACATAATGGACTTTTTAGAAGGAGATTATCGTATGTCTGATACCAGTCTTGCCTTGCCACAGAACCTACCTGCTGACATTCAGCAGTTGCTCAAGCAGAGCATCATTCAGGATCAGTTGCGAGCGCTGCAAGAGGGCACTGTTGGTGCTGGTACCATGCAGCGTATCACGCCGCGCTGGCCAGCATGGCCTACCTCGCGGCCAGGGCCACTCACCACGCCGCCCCCTGCCGGAATGCGCTCCATTAATCCACTGCGCCCGGAACAGGTAACGGCTCTTACCAGCAGCGTCCCCACAGCATTCGGCGAAGAATTGCCACTACACACGCTTCCCGATCCCTATCTGGAGCAGCGCGTCAATCTCGAAACGACGGAACCAGCGCCGGAACCCCGTAAGAAACCGAAACAGCGTCTCTAGCCTGTAGCCTGCTACACGCATCGGCTCGACTGCCATCCTCTAACACTATTTATGGCACAGCCGATGCGTATTCTTTTAGCAAACGATCTGAATCAAGCGACCTATCATTCATATCTTCTTCATTATCTCGCTAATCATCCCTAAACAGACTGCTGAATAGCCATATATAGCTATATACCAGTATACCTCAATACGTTCCATTTTTAGATGTGGTATGATAAAACTGTTCCTAATTCACGCTATAACAGTGTGCGAGAGCGCGGCCTGGTGTGCCTGTGCAAACAAAGGAACATCTGTTTGCGGGGGGTCTGTACGTTGCTAGAAAGAAGATAGATGCAAACATTCTTGTTCGTCAGAAGTTTTCTTCGTGCGTACAACGTAGCAAGCATTGTAGTGAAATCTGGTAGAGGTCTGTTGCTTGGCCTGATCTGCGTCCTGACGCTAGCAGGCTTTCAGGTACCATCGGCACACGCGCAATCTCTTCATGCTTGTGCAAGCAAGGAGGATACATACCTTATTCAGAAAGGTGATACGTTAAGCAAAATCGCTAGCTGGAATGATACAACCTGGGAGGCGCTTGCGAAAGCGAACCACATTCCCGATCCCAACCTGATCTACGCGGGCAATACATTATGTATTATTGGCAGGGCAAGTGATACCGCCGCCACACAGAATGCCGGTAGCGCCGCCAATTCAAACGCTCTCCTACCCGCAACCAATCCGTCAGCCCCGACCGGAACAGGAAATTATTTCCCATACGGGCAATGTACCTGGTGGGCAAACCAGCGCTACTATCAACTTCATGGCGTCTACGTCCCCTGGACGACGAATTCTGACGCCTGGCAGTGGACGGCGCGTGCGCTGGACTTTGGCTGGCAGGTATCCAGTACACCGCACGTCGGTGACATCATCGACCTGCAACCCAACGTGGAAGGGGCGTCCGCGCTCGGCCACGTCGCTATCGTCGAGAAAATACTCGGCAATGGAGATGTGATCGCCAGTAACATGAACTGGGGTATAAACCCGCAACAGGTGACAGCTGTCGAGTTTACGCCCGGCCCCGGCGTCACATTTATCCATCAATAATCCGCAAGTTATTCACGGTCAGACGCCCCTTATGAGAGGGTCAGACACGCATATACGTATGTCGTTGTCTGACCCTCTTCTCATGTACCCTTTTCAGACCGCCGTGGAAACCGCAGGCTTGCTCTGGTTGAGTGCGTAGACGGCGGCCTCGATCATACACGACACCACCTCTGGCGAGACGTTGACATGCAGCGATTTCAGCATATTTGTCGCCATCTGCATCGCCGCCTGCTTTTTGTCCGCACTATTGAGCGTAGCAGTCGCTCCCTGTTCTACCGCAGGCACTACCGCATTGACGACCTGCTGCACCAGCGCCTGTTTGCGCTGCGGCAAGCTCTGGATGAGATGTTGATACAGCACCACCGACAGCGAGATGATCGGCGGCAGGAGTACGGGGATAAGCAACAGAAGCAGTTGTTCGGTAAAAGTCATCTTGTCACCTCACGCGACTGGAGTATAAGCGCCACACGCAATCCCCACAACCCTTTACGAATCTCTATCGACCGGGAAAGCGACCATCTAAAGGGTCAGTGTGGATTTCATGCCCGCTTCCTTGTGGCGTAGTGTATCGGGATAGCGCCACATCTCTTCAACCGTTAGCAATTCTTCATCTTCAGGCATAACATACATCCCCATTAGCCCTGTGATTGCTATATCCTACTCCTTTTATCTTCTATAGTATATTTGATACCAGAGAGTTGTATATTTTATTAATATATATTATAATCTAATCAGAGTTGTCTTCATTACACAAGATCATATAAAGCAGAATATATCGTTAATCCTCTTTGATATAAGAGGCATAACGAGGAGATTTCTACAAAAACAACGCTAACTAATAATTCGGCAACTACTCAATGGGTAAAGGGGAAAAACTTTCATGGGTGAGACATCGAAGCGAGGATTAGAAGCTCATACCGCTATTTTACATGCGCTGGTTGCCAGAGGCGAAGAAGTGTTGATTCCCTGGGCTGATCACTTGCGCTATGATCTGGCTTTTGTGCGCTATGAGGGAGAGCTACTCAGCACAAAGGAACCTCATCTCTATCGTGTGCAATGTAAAGCAGCACGGCTCACAGACAATGGCTCATGTATTGCATTCAATGGGTATAACATCGTGCCAGGAGAAAATGGGAGAAGAGCAAAGAGGAAAGGATATAGAGGAGAAGCAGAATACTTCGGGGTGTACAGCCCCGATACCGGGAAGTGCTATCTCATCCCTGTTGATGATGTTCCAATAACAAATGTAAAACTGCGCCTAACGAAATCCCGTAACAACCAGGAGAAAGGTATTCGTTGGGCAAAGGATTTTGAGATTTAGCGCCGACGAAGGGACTCGAACCCCCAGCCTAACGCTTAGGACGCGCTTGCTCTATCCATTGAGCTACGTCGGCGTGATACTGGCATAACATAACCGAATTGTGAATGTCCATTCTGCACTGCTCCTTTCTCTGAGCCGTGTCAGTTGGCACAGCTAAGTATAGCACAAACCCTGTGCGAGCGCAAGGCTTTGCCTCTACAACGATATAATACATCTTATAACCATTATCATCATAGGCATATTTCCTTGCGGGGTATCCTGCTGGCACTCGCCTTGTCTCACACCTGTAGTTGTCGCCAGATTGTGCCTCGAAAGGGCTATTTTCACTGCCCGTTTACGCTCCCTGTGATACAATAGCAACGGTTGCATTTTGATAATCACAAACTTTGCATATTACCCCGGATGACATAACCACTATCATATTTTTTGGAGGGAGCGTGATGATGTTGGAACAAAAAGATATTCTCGCCGGACTCAATGAGCCGCAACACAAGGCCGTCACGACGACGCAGGGAGCGGTATTGATTCTGGCCGGGCCAGGCAGCGGCAAAACGCGCGTCATCACGCACCGCATCGCCTACCTGGTGCAGCATGAACAGGTGTCGCCCTGGCAAATCCTGGCTGTCACCTTTACCAACAAGGCCGCGAAGGAGATGCGCGAGCGCCTCGAACGTCTGATAGGAGCCGATGAGGCTAATGCAATGACTATCGGCACCTTTCACGCCATCTGCGCCCGCGTCTTGCGCAGCGAGGCCGACTACTTGCAACACGAGGGACTCAACCGCTCGTTCGTCATTTTCGATACCGACGATCAACTGACGCTGGTCAAACAGGCCATCAAGTCACTCGACCTGGATGAAAAGCTGCATCGACCCACCAGCCTTCAGGCGCAGATTTCGCGCGCCAAAAACGAACTGTTGCAGCCCCTGCAAATGGCCGAGCAGGCGCGGCGTCCCAGCGAGGAGGTGGCCGCGCGCGTCTACAAGGTCTATCAGAAGTTGCTGCGCTCCAATAACGGTGTCGATTTCGATGATCTCTTGATGCTGACCGAACAACTCTGGCGGCGCGAACCCGCCGTGTTAGCCCGCTATCAACGGCGCTGGCGCTACCTGCACGTTGACGAATTTCAGGACTGCAATCTGCCCCAGTACAAGCTCATCCGCCTGCTCGGCTACGGCAGTTCGAGCCAGGAGCAGTCAGAGGCCAGTGGCAACGTGTGCGTGGTCGGCGACGATGACCAGATGATCTATACGTGGCGCGGGGCCAGCGCCGAAAATGTGCTGCGTTTCGAACGCGACTTCCCGCACGCGCAAATTATCCTGCTGGAACAGAATTACCGCTCAACTCAGACCATTCTGGATGCCGCGCAGAGCGTGGTGAGTCGTAATCGTTTCCGCAAGGAGAAGAACCTGTGGACGGCCCAGGGCAAGGGTGAGAAGGTCATTCTGCACGAGGCGTATAACGAAGAGGAAGAGGGCCTGTATACCGCGCGCGAGGTTTCACGCCTGCTGGCGCGCGGCGACATTCAGCGCCTCGGCGACGTCGCGGTAATGTATCGTACCAACGCCCAGTCGCGCGCGCTGGAAGAGCAGTTTCTGCGCCTGAATATTCCGTACAAGATCATCGGCAGTCGCAAGTTCTACGAACGTAAAGAAATCAAAGACATGGTGGCCTATCTGCGCGTGCTGGCCAATCCGCATGATGATCTGAGCCTGCAACGCATTATCAACGTGCCGAATCGCAAAATCGGACCGAAGACGCTGAGCGAACTCCAGCAGTGGGCCACAGAACAGCATCTCTCGCTCTATAACGCCATCCAGCGCATCCGTGAGCATCCCACGCTGGGCAAGGCCGCCAGAAGTGCCCTGGAAAACTTCAGCCTGCTGCTCAACGACCTGCAACATTCCATCGACGAACTTCAGTTGCCCGAACTGCTCGACCGTGTGGCCGAACGCAGCGGCTATGGCCCCGAACTGCGGGCCGCGCCGGAGAACGAGTTGGATCGCTGGGCCAACGTGCTGGAATTGCGGCGTGTCGCCGACGACTACTCCGAAATCGACACGCGCGCCGCGCTGGAATTGTTCCTGGAAAATGTCGCCCTCGTCGGCGGGGCCGACACCGTGCAGACCAGCGAAGATGGTACACTGGCGCATGAGGAGAACGGCGACGCCGTGACGCTGATTACGCTACACGCTGCAAAGGGGCTAGAATATCCCGTCGTCTTCATCGTGGGCATGGACGAGGGATCACTGCCCCACGCGCGCTCCACCAGCAAGCCGGAGGATATCGAGGAGGAGCGCCGCCTGGCCTATGTTGGCTTTACGCGCGCCATGCGCCGCCTCTACCTGGTACGCGCCACCCGCCGTTCCATCTTCGGTGAGACACAGACTACACAGCCCTCGCGCTTCCTGGACGACCTGCCCGCCGAACTGGTGAGCTATAGTGGGCGCGCTAGCAGCCAGAGTCGCGCAGCAACCGCTACACGCCGCAGCAATGACTGGGAGAACGACTTCAACCAGGACTACTATAGCGGGCGCGATACCGGCAGGGTCTTCGGTCGTGGCACCCCCTACAATCCGCCACGCTGGTCGCCACCGCCGCCCACCTCGCGCACCAGTGGCAACAAGCCCACTTCCAGAGCCGCCGACTCGGTGCAACCTGTGCAACCGAAGGAGCAGCGTTTCCACCCCGGCGATAGAGTGCGTCATGCCATCTTCGGCGAGGGCATCGTACTCAAAAGCGAAATGGAGTCCGGCACCGAATTTGTCGATGTGCAATTTCAAGGCAAACATGGCAAAAAGCGTCTGAGTCTGGATTTCGCCAAATTGGAGAAGATATAGCCCAGGAGCAAGAAGAGTACAAGACAGTGTATCTACTCTGTGACGATGCACATCCGCCTGTCGTATAGGGTAGGGACGCTGTCTTGCGCTTTCCCTGCTCGCTTGCTACTGTTCTTGTTACAGATGGGGGTTGTTTGGTAGACTAGGATGAGAATAACATTCTGTTTTCAAGAGGGAGCAAAGAGCGTGGAGTATACTTCAGAAAATGTTGTAGAGCGGTTAAATAACAATCGCGCAGGCACGGTATGGGATGTGCTGGACATCAAGCTGGTTTCGGCAGATGAGAATAAGGTGGTGGCGACGATGCCGGTGGGACCGAATCAGCGCCAGCAAGTGGGTTATCTGCATGGCGGCGTTTCGGTAGTATTAGCTGAGTCGCTGGCTTCGCTGGGGACGGTGCTGGGCATCGATCAGAAGCGTCAGATGGCCTTCGGGCTGGAGATTAATGCCAATCATCTGCGACCCAAGCGCGAGGGCATGGTCACGGGAACAGCGGTGCCACTGTTCAAAGGGCGCACCACGCAGGTCTGGGAGATCAGAATTACCGACGAGGACGATAGATTGATCTGCATCTCGCGCTGCACGGTCGCGGTTGTTAATCGTTCACCTGACGTTTGATGGTCTTCTCGCTTGTTTGCAGATCGGCCAGGACGGCGGCGATATCGTCGTAGATGTAGTCGGGTTGGGCGCGGGCTTTTGCCAGATCGGAGCGCGTATCTCTGCCAGAGAGGACAAAAATAGTGTGGGTGTCGGCGGCTACGCCACCGGCGATGTCACTATCCAGCCCATCGCCGATCATCACCGTCTCATCCGGTGTGCTGCCAAGCAGGTTCATGGCCTCTTGCAACAGCGTTGGTTGCGGCTTGCCGATGACGAGCGGCGTGACACCACTGCTAGCCTCGATAGCAGCGACCATTGCGCCGCAGCCGGGGATAAAATGGCCTTCCAGGGGCAGCAACGGGTCGCGGTTGATAGCGATAAAGGCCGCTCCGGCACGCACGGCACGCACGGCCTCTGTGAGAGTCTGAAAATTGAAGTTACGATCCAGGCCGACCAGCACCGCGTTAATGGCGGTGGGAGGTGTGGAACTATCGGCCAATTGCAACTGCCGGGCCAGCGCCATCTCTTTGAGTGGCTGTTCTCCAACCACGTAGATCATACCGCCGGGAAAGCGGCGCGCGATATATTGCACGGCGGCCTGACCCGCGCCGAGGACGTGCGAGCTATCGGTCTGGATGCCCAGTCGCGCCAGTTTGGCGATTACTTGCGTGTCGCTGGCGAACGAGTTGTTGGTGAGAAAAAGGTATTTTTTGTGGGTGGCATCGAGCCACTGCACAAAGCGGTCGGCTCCCGGCAGCAATTCCTCGCCCCGATAGATAACGCCGTCCAGATCGATGAGATAGGTAGTAAATGCTGGTAGCATGGTTCTCCGTTTCACTGGTGGGCGAGTTGTTCACGAATAGCAATAATCTCGCGTCGTAGCGAGGGGTCGAGATTAATGGCACGGTCGATCTTCTCGCAGGCATGGAGAACCGTGCTGTGGTCGCGTCCGCCGAAAAGCTGGCCGATCTCGATCAGAGAGATCTGTGTCTCCTGGCGAATCAGGTACATGGCGATCTGACGTGGCATAACGATATGCTTGTCGCGTTGCTTGCCGCACATCGCATCCAGTGAAATACGATAATAATCGGCGACGGTCTGGGCGATCTGACGACTGGTCAGGCGCGTTTCGCGAGTGTCGTTGCCCAGCGAGGACATGGCGGCACGCGCGACATCCAGCGTCAGTTCGGTGCGATGCAACTGCTGGTAGGCCATCAGGCGATTGAGGCAGCCCTCAAGCTCACGGATGTTGGTCTGCACCCGGCTAGCGATATAGGCGATGATCTCGTCGGGGATAGGATAATGCAGCAGGTCGGCCTTGACACGCAATATCGCCATGCGCGTCTCCAAATCCGGCGGCTGAATATCGGCAATCAAACCCCATTCAAAGCGCGAACGCAGCCGTTCTTCCAGGCTAACGATGGCTTTGGGCGGGCGGTCGCTACAAATCACGATCTGCTTGCTCATCTCGTACAGGCTGTTGAAGGTATGAAAAAACTCCTCTTCCGTCGATTCTTTACCGGCGATAAACTGGATGTCATCGACCAGCAAAATATCGACCGAGCGGTACTTGGCGCGAAACTCCTCTGTCGTGCGATAGCGGATCGCGTTGACGATCTCGTTGGTGAATTGTTCTGAGGAGACATAGAGAACCGCCAGCCCGGTGTGGACGCCCTGATGCCCGATGGCGTGCAGCAGGTGCGTCTTGCCCAGGCCGACACCCCCGTATAGAAAGAGCGGATTGTAGGACTCACCGGGAGCTTCGGCGACGGCCAACGAGGCGGCGTGTGCCAGACGGTTGCTGTTGCCCACGATAAAAGCATCAAAGGTGTAGCGTGGGTTGAGCCGGTTATGGGCCAGAATATTGGCGCGTTGCTCGTTGTCCCACTCTTCCAGTGAGTCGCCCAGATAGCCCAGGGTGGGTTGCAGTGGCGGAGCGGATGAGGCAGGTGCTGTCGGCATGGGAGGCAACACCCCGATGCTGCCGGAGCGCTCCTGGAGAGGTGAATCTTGCTGATATGACCAGTCTGGTTCCGTTTCCGCTACTACGTCTGCCTCATTTTCAAGATGGCCTGCATGTCTTGCTCTGTTAGACGCAGAGTCATCGCCGTGTATTTCTTGTCCATAAGATGATGATGGCATGCTGCAATTTTCTCCGTCACTCTGCCATTGTATAGATGAGGCTACGGCTTTATTCATCCTCTGCCTGACTATGCCTCGACGAGCGCGACACATTCGATCTCAACCAGGGCCTTACGCGGCAGTTCCGCCACCGCGACCGTTGAACGCGCGGGGGGCACCCCCTCAAAGTAGGTAGCGTAGACCGCGTTCATGGCTTGAAAATCACTCATTGTCGAAAGAAAGACGGTTGTTTTCACCACACTTTTCAGCGAGGAACCCGCGCTTTGCAACACAGCGCTGAGATTTTGCAGCACGCGATGCGTCTGTGTCTGCACATCGCTACCGACCATTTCGCCGCTGACCGGATCGAGCGGAATCTGGCCGGAGGTGTAGATGAACTGGCCGACGCGAATGGCCTGACTATAGGGGCCAATGGCCGCCGGAGCCTGGGTTGTCTGTATCTGTATGCGTTCCATACGAAACTTCCAAACAATCATGTGGGACATGGCCCACAAACTAGCGCAACAAAAAACTAAAAAAGTCCAATCAAAGCAACATTTATTATGATGAATAGGGATGATGCGGCGACGGAGGCACGGGAGGCATAGAGCCTAATGCATTGCCCGGTCGCTCGTTCTCTAATGGGTAATGCGGCGGATACTGCACGGTGGGTGCGCTGGCCCGGTTATAGGTAGAATTGACGTGGTTCGCCGCGATCTCGCGCATGCACTGGCGCAGCGCCTGCTGCATCTCCGCCGCCGAGCTAAAGCGCTCGGATGGCTCCTTCTCAAGCGCTCGCAGCACCAGTTGCTCCACTGCGGGTGGCACGGTCGGATTGAAGTGGCGCAGCGAGGGTGGTGGTGTCGAGGCGTGTTGCATGGCGATGGAAACCGCCGTCGGCCCTAGAAAGGGGGGACGCCCGGTCAGCATTTCAAACATCACCACACCGAGCGAGTAGAGATCGGAAGAAGCCGTCAGCGTCTCTCCACGCGCCTGTTCGGGCGACAGGTAGTCGGCGGTACCCAGCACGATGCCGCTATTGGTCAGGCCCGCGTCCTCTACCACGCGCACGATGCCGAAGTCGGTCAATTTGACCAGGGGAATGATCTCGCCGGTCACGTTCGAGATCATGCCACCCCAGGCCAGCATGATGTTCTGTGGCTTAATGTCGCGGTGAATAAAGCCGCGCAGGTGCGCGACCTGGAGAACGGAGCAGACCTGGGCCGCGATCTCGATGGCCTCGCGCGGTTGCAGTTGACGGCGTTGCCCGATCAACTGCTTGAGCGTTGGGCCATGAATATATTCCATGACCAGGAAATATTGCCCCATCTCTTCTACGAAATCGTAGATGGTGACGGCATTAGGATGAGCCAGAGCGGCAGCCGCGCGCGCTTCGCGCCGGAAACGTTCTACGGCCCGCAGGTCGTTTTTATCAAGCGAGCGTAGCACCTTGATGGCAACGATACGCTCGACACGGTGATCCCAGGTTTTGAAGACGCTTGCCATGCCCCCCGTGGCGATATGCTCACGAATTTCGTATCGACCCGCGATCAGCATCCCTTCTAACTGATTCAAGTTCCACCTCAAGCAGCCAGGGCGACTAGAGAACAATGAAAGATAACATCAAAGCGTAGTATACCATCACTCAGTTAATTCGTCCAGAACGCCCGTGAGTCAGCATTAAGATGGTCATTGGTATCGGTTAGCTGCACTGGACTCCCCTGCAATTGATATTTACCGGTCTTGGCGTTTAGTGCGACATTGGCAAGCCACAGGTCCAGGGTACCGTTGCTATAGTTAATGAAGGCGATCTGCTTGCCATCGGGCGACCAGACCGGCTGGCTGACAAACTGACCCGAAAAGATCGTCACGGACTGCTGATACGCCAGCAGGGCCTGCTGCTGCACCGTCGGGTTGTTAGGATTCTGTGTCACGTTATTGGGCACCGGCATGATATTGAGCGTCATCTGCGTGTTGCTGACCGTCTGCACATAGGCCAGATAGTTGCCGTCAGGCGAGAAAGCCGGGTCAAAGTTGGCGACCTGGGTGGTGGCGGGCGTGATGGCAACCGCCGGATCGTAAGGAAAGACGCCGGGATGATAGCCCGCGCCGGGATTATTGACAATAGCGTTAGGGTCTTCCATGTAAATCTGCGTATAGAGGTCGGTCTGATTGGGAGCATACTGATAGTGAGTATAGACAATCTGATCGGGGTGGTCAGGACGATAGCTCGGTTCCTGGTCGCCGCCTGCTCCATAGGCGGCATAGGCCACGATCTGCGGATTGGTCGGATCATTAATCGAGATTGAGAAAACCTGCAAGTCAAGCAGGAAGGAATTGACACCCAGTTGTTGTGCCGACCAATCGGCCTTTTGCAAATCACTCAGGAAGAGCAGATGAGTACTATCCGCGGCCCAGGATGGCTCGGCGAACCAGTGGGCCGTACTTAAGGGGGCCGGGTAGGGTGGATTGGGAATATATTGGCCTTTACCCGATAGTAGTATCTTGATCGGGCCACCGTTTGCAGGCATCAGAGCCAGATCGGAGTAATCACCTTCATTGGCCGAGGTATGGCGAATAATGAAGGCAATCCACTGGCCATTCGGCGAGACGGCGGGGTCGCGCACATCCATACCATGCGTTAGCTGGTGCAACTGGCGTGAGCCATCCAGGTAGTACAGATTGCGATCAATCGTAAAGTAGATTTTACCCTTAAAGATCGCCTGACTGGTATTGTTAATGCCGATAGAAGTGCCGTTGCTCGTCTTGGTGCGACTAAAATTGCTACTATTGGTAGTTTTACTGCTACTGCTGCTCCCCATGCCCAGACAGCTTTGCAGAAGCAGGGCCAGCAGAGGAAGCAGCAGTAGCGTTTTCCACGTTTTAGGATGTCTCATGGGTTTATTCCATTGTTACTCATGCCTGTGAGGCGTCCAGGGACTCGAAAGTGACCATGAACATCAGATCTAAGATGCTATGAATACTGGTCTCCTCACTACTACCATTAGCCAGACTCAGCGCATTGATCGACTGGCCAGGTTCCAGGCTTGCCAGTGGATCACTATTGTCGTTGATACCATTGGTGAGCGCAGCAGTCTGTGTCGTCGCGGCAATTTGCGTACCTGTGCCTGCACGAGCGAGCGTTGCGCCGTTGCCGCTGGTGGCGGTGACATTGCAAAGGGCATTGCTGCCCAGCCCGAACATTTTCGCAATGGCCGGTTGAATCTGAGAGCAGACGGGTTGAAAGGCGGCCTCACCGTTAGGGGCAGTAAATGAGGTTGAGTACGGTGGGCTGAGTACGAGATGATCGACCTTGTTCGGGTCAAGTCCGCGCGCATATGTCACCAGATTGACCAGATCAGAGAGAGTCATATCGGTCTTAACATAACCATCCATATCCTGTGCCAGTGCGGGCAATTCGTTGACGATGCCAGGCGTATCCAGCTTTGTCTTGAGCTGGCTCAGCACCTGCTGCTGGCGCTCTGAGCGGCCAAAGTCACCGACGAGATCGGAGTGGCGCGTGCGCACATATTCCAGTGCCTGAATGCCATCCATATGCTGCGGGCCGGGCACAATATACAATCGTTTATAGGCATAAGCATCGGGACTATTGATGTCGTTAGGATAAACATCATCGAGCATAGGGTGTAATGCATTAATATCGATGCCGCCGGCAGTATCAATGACTTTGATAAAGCCATTGAGACCTACCCATGCATAGTAATTAATAGGAATGCCGAAATCCTGTTCGATAGTAAGCTTGCTGACTGCCGCAGCGTTTTCAAAGGGCGTCGCGTTCGGATCTGCCGGATTTTGATATTGCCAGCCTAAGCCGAAGGCTTCATCAAGCTTATGCATACCGAAACCGGGGACGTTAATCCATAGATCGCGTGGAATAGAGAGCATCCCGACATATTTTGTCGTCGGATCGATAGTCACTACGATATCGGTCTGGGCCAGTGGGGCGGAGTTTTTGCCATCGGTGTCACTGCCGAGTAGCAGGATGTTAATGCGATTGGTGCCGATATTGGCGGTAGTGTCGCTACGCTGAACCGACCCGTCTTTTCCGACGATCTTGAGCGTGGCATCACGCTGCCCAACAATATTATTGATATGGCTGGCGAAATTGACCTCATAATAGGCGACGCCGCTACCAGTAATGACCAGCATGACGATGAAAAGAGCCAGCGCCACGCGCGCCCAGATGGGGAACTTCTTCTTTTTGCGCGGGGTTCGCACAGGCGGTAGCGGCGGCGCAGCCGCAAACCCCATCGGCTGGGCCATCACAGGCGGCACTGGCCGCATGGCGGCAGGCGACATCGCCTGCCAGGGCGTTCCCAAAGGAGCGCCGACT
>DAOTVZ010000313.1:0-23643 GCA_034436045.1 Ktedonobacteraceae bacterium
ATACGACCGCCGATATCACAGAGGAGATGGATCGCCAGAAGGTTGTGCTGGGAGGCATGATTAAAGAGGCGCGGCGCATCACCACCAAGAAGGGCGATACTATGTGCGTCGTGCAACTTGAGGACATGTATGGCACGATTGGCGTCACGGTCTTCCCCAAGACCTATGAGGAGACGGCGGAAATGTGGGTCGAAGGCACGGTGGTAATCGTGCGCGGCGAGGTACAGGTGCGCCGCGACGAGCCGGGTATCCTCTGCAACAGTGTCGCGCCGGTCAAGGCCGCCGAGGAGGAGATGAACCGCAAGGAGTATCACGTCTGGATCACCATTCATCTAAGCGGAACGGATGAAAAAGCCATCTCAGACGATAAACTGCGCGTACAGGACCTCTATCGCTGCATCTCAGAGCGCCCCGGACGCGACCACTATGACATCATCGTCGCCAACGGCGAATGGCAAATCCGCCTGACGCCCGGCGATGACACGCTCAATTACAGCCCGGAACTGCACAAAAAGATCGAAGAGGTTCTCAATGGCGAGGGCAATATCGAGGTGCAGGAAATTTTAAGATAAAACATCTCTCTTCTCTCGCGGGGGCGCGAAACATCATGCTCCTGCGGGAGAACGGCTTCCCGGTTTCCATCGAAAAAATCGTTACTGGCCCTGTGCTTTTGAAAGGGGAGTGCATTACGTTCTGGCCGGTTCCCAGACCTGCACGGTGCGGTCAACACCGGCGGAAGCGATGCGTGTGCCGTCGGGCGACCAGGCTACCGCCAGCACATAGCCGGTGTGACCACGATAGGAGTCGCATTGCTTCTTGAGGACAGTGTTCCAGACCTGAACCGTTTTGTCATTGCTGCCGGTGGCCAGGTAGACGCTATCGGGCGACCAGGCGACGGCGTTTTTCATGCCGGTGCTGCTGGTGCGATGCGAGAAGATGAGTACACCACTCAGAGCGTTCCAGATCAGCAGTTGATAGTTGCTGCTGGCGGCTGCGATGCGCATGCCGTCGCGGCTCCATGCCAGATCGTTGATACGCCCATAATGGCCGGTGAGCTTGCGCGGCAAGGTGGTGGTGTTGAGCCGTTCGCTGATGGCACGTAAGAGTGAACGTTTACTCTGGTCTTGGGGCAATCTCCAGATATGAACCTCTTTATCTTCGCCGCCGGAGACGATAAATTTACTGTTCGGCGACCAGGCCACCGCATAGAGCGCCTGGCTGTGCGCTCTATACACGTAGAACGGCGTGTCGCTGTGCGCCGACCAGACATACACCGTGCCGTCCTCGCCCGCCGAGGCGATGTACTGACCATCGGGCGACCAGGAGAGCGCGCGCACGGGGGCTTGATGCCCAACATAGCTGCGCAGTAGCGCGCCGTTGCTGGCATCCCAGACCTGTATCGCCGCGTCCATCCCACCTGAAACCAGGTAGCGGCTATCGGGTGACCAGGCCAGGGCATAGACGCGCTGCATATGCCCCCGATAGGTATAGAGCTTGTTTCCATTGCTGGCATCCCACACTACCACGCTCTTATCATAGCTGGCCGAGGCAAGACGCTTACCATCCAGCGACCACGCCAGCGCCGTCACGCGGCTGCTATGGCCAGTACAGATGTAGCGCGTATTTGCCAGGGGACGCACAACGGCAGGTGCACTTTTGGGCGTGCGCGTTTTGACGGTGGGCGGGGGTATCGTCTGAAGCTGGTAGGTTCCCGTTATTGTCTGGTTGAGTGTGGCACTGAACGTACCACTGAGGGGGCCGGTCATGTTTAGCGCGTAACGCTGTAGCTCCTGCTTAATCAGCGTCACGTTCGGGGGACGGTCGTTGACGTTGATGCTCAACATACGCGCGATGAGCGTTTCCAGACCGCGTAGCGCGGGCTGCTGGAAGCGCAAGGTAGCGAAGTGGAAAGGTGAGTCTGAGGGGTCGTTGCCGCTCAACAACTGATGCAGCGTGGCCCCCAGGGCATAGATATCGGCGCGCGGCGTGGTTTGCGCCTTACCGTATTGCTCCGGGGCTGCGTAACCTGATGAGCCGAGCGCGTTGGTATCCTTGCTCTGCCCCGGTTTAAAGTGGCGCGCGATGCCAAAATCGATCAGGTAGAGATGGCCCTGCGGCGTCAGCATGATGTTGGCCGGTTTGAGATCGCGGAAGACAACGGCGGGCTGGCGCGTGTGCAAATATTCCAGCACAGTACAGAGTTGGATGCCGATGTCCAGCACCTTCTCGACGGGCAATAGCCGACCATTGAGTTGCTCCAGCGTGCTTTCCAGCGTCTTGCCCTCAATAAAGTCCATCACCAGGTACGAGCGACCGGCCTCGGTGAACTGATCATAGATACGCGGCAGATTGGGATGCATCAAGGTAGCGAGCAGCGTGGCCTCGCGTTTGAAATTGTTTTCGGCCAGGACACGCTCCCGCGTATCCAGATTCTGCTGGCTCATCTCTTTGACAGCAACGATGCGCTGGCTCAGTAGTGTATCCACTGCTTTGTAAACCGCGCCATAGCCGCCGCGCCCGACCTGGTGCAGAATGCGATAACGTCCTTTCAGCAAGTGCTGCGCCGCCAGCATGCCGGTCTGCACGGTAGTGGCGACGGTGATTGTGCCGACGCCATTACCATTCGGTGCGCTACCCGCCGGACGCTGCATCGGCTGACCGCACACGGCACAGAACGACGCCTGTGCCCGATTGGCCGCACCACAAGTATCACAAAAGACTGATGATGAAAGCGACATCTTGCCCTGCTCTTAAACAAAAACATTTGTCCTACCAACGTTAGGGTAGTGCAAGAAGCAAACTCTGTCAAGTGGGCAAGGCCAGGTCAATGGTGTCGGGCCATTAGACGCTTTCCTCGTGCATCAGTCGCGTCAGCAGTTCGGCGTATCCTTCTCGACTCAAGGGAAACTCGACCTCGGCGTGGGTGTAGCTGGAGTAGATCATAGCATTGGCCAGTTCCAGGGGCCTGCGCCCTTGCACGCCATCAGCATTGCCTGGCCCACCACGCAGAATAGCGTCGTGGAAACTACGATAGACAGGAAGATGGCCTTCACTGCCGGTACCTGTCACAGAGGGTTCTGCATGTTCCGGCATTGGAGCATAGGGGTTGGTCTCATGCGCGATATAATCTTCTATATCCGTCTCAAACGATGTAAATTGCAGTCGATGAGGCACAAGCTCCAGAGAACCCTTCGTGCCGATGATGCGCAGGAGATCGGGCGTCCCGCTTTCAGCGGTGCTGACATGGAAGGAGCCGAGCGCGCCGTTGGGCCATTCCAGGATAGCTTGCGCGGTATCTTCTACAGCGATGGGATGAAGGAGAGTGCGCGTCCAGGCATAGACGCGGCGGGGCATTCCAGCCAGGTAGCATAGCAGGTCCAGATTATGCGCGGCCTGATTCAGTAGCACACCGCCGCCTTCGCCACGCCAGGTGCCACGCCAGGGCGCAAGCTGATAATAGGCATTCGGGCGCAACCACATCACAGTCATCTCGACATGCAAGATACGGCCCAGGCGTCCTTCCTGGATCAGCCTGTGCGCCGCCTGCACCTCCGGTCGGAAGCGCTGCTGGAAAACAACCTCCAGCCGTCGCTGCCGACGTTCTGCCGTAGCGATCATGGCGTCGGCATCCGCCACCTGGGTAGCCATTGGCTTTTCCACCAGCACATGACAACCTGCCTCCATACACATGATGGCAAGCTCAGCGTGCAGAGGATGCGGCGTAAGAATGACAGCCACATCCGGCTGCGTTTCAGCCAGCATTCGACGTGCATCAGTATAGAAAGCACAGCCCAGTTCCGCTGCCCTGGCCCGGCCTATTGTCTCATTGATGTCTGAAACGGCGACCAGCCTCACATCAGGTAGCGAGAGTGCAGGCTGGTGTGCCTTAAAGATACCTGCTCCGACACCGATAACAACGTGGCGCAGAGGTGATGCAGAAGATGTGTTGCTCATAGAACCGTTCTCTTTTCTAGTCTACAATGCTTCCTGCTTGCCGACATAGACTTAGCAATGCAGAGAAAGAAGCGCGCGTGGCTTGTTCCCGGCTACCAGTTTGCTCAGCATAAGGTGTTTCTAAAGAAAGCATACCATAGATTGTAGAGGCATTGAGCAGGTTCCTCCATTGAAAGTCCTCCTCACCACGATTGTAGAACGAGAAACTGTAGCCTCGCTTACCGGAAGTCCTGGTTAGGACAGACACAGAGAAGGGACACATGCTATAATGGGGCTATTATGAGCATGGTAGACCCATGAGTATCGCAATAGCTAAAATGAGGGGAAAGCAGGTCCGATGGCGAAGAAGATATTGATAATGGATGACGACCCGACGATTGCCGATCTGCTGACAGAGGCATTGGCGGACGAGGGCTATGAGACGCATATGACAACGCAAAGTCTGCGTTTCTACGACGCAGTGCGCGAACACCAACCAGACCTCATCCTGCTAGATATTATGATGCCCTATCTGGATGGGCGCGACGAGTTGAAACTGATGCAGATGGGCGCAACCGATCATCCTATTCCGGTGATCCTCGTCACCGCCTATCTGGAAGCGGGACGCGAAGAGCAGGCATTCCGTGATGCCGGTGTTGTGCATATTGTGTATAAGCCGTTTGACCTGGATAAGCTTGTTGAACTGGTCAAAGAGACCATTGGTGAACCCGAAGGGAGAACGGCATGAGCGATCCCATCCGTGTCGCACTCGACGCGATGGGCGGCGATCATGCACCCGCCGAGATTGTTGCGGGCGCAGTGCAGGCCGCTCGCGCATATAACATCGGCGTATATCTGGTTGGACGCGAAGAAACAATCCGCGCGGAACTAGCAAAGCACGACACGGCTGGTCTCGATCTCCCTCTTGTCCATGCCGAAGAAGTGATCGAGATGGACGAGCATCCCGCCACCGCCGTGCGCCGCAAGAAACGTTCATCGATGACACTGGCGCTCCAGTTGGTACGCGACGGCGCGGCGGTGGGCGCGGTTTCAGCAGGCAACAGCGGCGCGATGATGGCCGCCTCGCTCTTTACACTCAAAAGCATTGCAGGCATCGAGCGTCCGGCCCTGGGAAGCATTTTCCCTACAGAGAAACAGCCCAGCCTGGTGCTGGACGTGGGCGCGAACACGGATTGTAAACCGGAATATTTGTTGCAATTCGCGCTCATGGGGTCTATCTATATGGAGCGCGTCTTTCACGTACCCTCGCCGCGCGTGGCCCTGCTCTCAAACGGCGAAGAGGAGAGCAAGGGCAATAAACAGGTCGTAGAGGCGCATCAACTGCTGCGTATGCATGCAAAAACGCTCGGCATCAATTTTATTGGCAACGTTGAGGGACGCGATATACCGGCGGGTGTAGTTGATGTCATCGTGTGCGATGGCTTCGTGGGCAACGTTGTGCTGAAATTGAGCGAGGGTCTGGCCGAAACGTTGATCGGCCTGGTGCGCGCGCAGATGAGCAGTACCCTGCTCAGCAAACTGGCAGGCGCGATCTTACGTCCAGGCTTGCGCGCAACCTTCCGCCGCCTGGACTATGCCGAGTACGGCGGCGTGCCGCTGCTGGGCCTCAACGGCGTCTCGATCATCGCGCATGGCCGTTCAAATGCAAAGGCTATCAAAAATGCCCTGCGCGTGGCCCGTGAGACGGCTGAAACCGGTGTTCCTGCCGCCATCCGCGAGGGTGTTGTGCGCCTGAACAGTCAGGAAGGTAAACGGGAAGCCCAGATTCAATAGCTGACAACATGGATAATGCCCGCATCCGATGAATGCGGGCATTGCGGGCGCTACGCCCTTTCAGGATTTTTGCGACGTTTGGCCTTTCCACCCATTTGACCGATACGGCGGTAGAAATCGGGGTCTTGTCGCGCTTTGGTGGCATTACCGCCCTTCTTGCCCATTTCAGAGAAGTGATCCGTGCCATACTTTTCCACGTTGGCCTGACCTCCCTTTCGCGCAATTGAACGGTAATAGTCATGTCCGCGCTTCTGTTTGAGAGCGTTTCCTCCCTTTGTGCCGATGCGACGATAATAGTCCTCACCATATTTGTCGCGCACTACGCTTCCCCCCAAGTGTCCCGCCTCCACTGTAGACATGGGCTGGGACTGCGGCTTCTCGTCGCCTTCAGGTTCATCCATGCCTGTCCTGTCCCTTTCCCCCGGACCTGCACCACGTAGGTTGATGACCCAGGCTAAAATATCTACGCGCTCTCCCCTCACTAGAGAACGCTTCTCTCTACACCCCCTTGCTTTACCAGTATATGTCAACACACTAAATACGATAAAGCATGTAGAGATATGCATTCTTCTAAACAAGAGGTCTGTTTACACAGTATAGCGTACATTTTATCTTCTGTCAATAAACCGAGCAGTTCTAAAATCATATACGTTTCTTGTGTAATGCGAACGGAGTAGGAAAAGCCTCTTGCAGTCATCTCAGCAGAGTGCTACACTGAGATTGACCCACACAGAGGAGATCACTGAAGATCAAAGAAGGAGATGGACATATATGACCAACGTACCAATTACCGTTGCCTATGGAGATGGCATCGGGCCTGAAATCATGGATGCGACCTTGCGTATTATTACTGCCGCCGGGGCGCGCATCGAGATAGAAAAAATCGAAGTCGGCGAGCAGGTCTACCTGCGTGGCATCGATACGGGCATTGAGCCGAGCGCATGGGAGTCGCTGCGACGCACGCGGGTGTTTTTGAAAGCGCCGATCACGACACCGCAGGGTGGTGGCTACAAGAGTCTGAACGTGACGACGCGCGTTATGTTTGGCCTCTATGCCAATGTGCGCCCATGCGTGGCCTACGCTCCCTTTGTGCGCACGAAACATCCCAACATGGATGTCGTCATCATTCGTGAAAACGAAGAGGACACCTATACCGGCATCGAGTATCGCCAGACGCAGAATATGATGGAGTCACTCAAGCTGATTAGCCGTCCTGGCTCCGAGAAGATCATTCGTTATGCTTTCGAGTACGCGCGCAGTCATAATCGTAAGAAAGTCACCTGTTTCATCAAAGACAACATCATGAAGATGACGGATGGCCTCTTCCACAAGATTTTTAACGAGATTGCGCAGGAGTACCCCGATATTCAGAACGAGAGCTGGATTGTTGATATCGGCTCCGCCAAACTAGCCGATACGCCGGAAGCTTTCGATGTGATTGTGCTGCCTAATCTGTACGGCGATATTCTCTCCGATGTAACCGCGCAACTCGCCGGTTCCGTCGGTCTGGCCGGTTCCGCCAATATCGGTGAGAACTTTGCCATGTTCGAGGCCATTCACGGCTCCGCACCACGCCGCGCTGGTCAAAACCTGGCTAACCCGTCCGGCCTGCTGCTCGGTGCCGTCATGATGCTGGTGCATATCAACCAGCCCGATGTGGCGACGCTCGTACACAACGCCTGGCTGCGCACGATTGAGGATGGCATCCACACCTACGACATCTATCAGGAAGGCTTGAGCAAGCAGAAGGTGGGCACCAGAGAATTCACCGATGCCGTTATTGCTCGTCTTGGTCAGCAGCCACAACAACTCAAAGCGGTCAGCTACAAATCTTCCACTGCCCATACCAACGGGGTCAGCAAACACAAGTTTGCCAGCATAGAGAAAAAGGAGCTGGTGGGAGTCGATGTGTATGTGGAATGGACAGACGGCAATGCCGATCAACTGGCCGCAACGCTCCTGCAAGCCAACAACGGCCTGAATCTGACCATGATTACCAATCGCGGCGCGAAGGTCTGGCCCGCCGGCATGCCAGAAACCTTCACGACCGACCACTGGCGCTGTCGCTTCATGCCCGCCGATCATGGGTCTGTCACACATACGGACATCGCTCACCTGCTTGAGCGCATCGATAGCCTGGGCCTCGACTTTATCAAGATCGAGAACCTTTATACCTTCGATGGGAAACCGGGCTATTCACGCAGCGCCGGGGAGTAGAGCGCATGCTGGATGAAATTTTAGCGCATAACCGGCACTTCTTGCAGCAGCCCACGCCACCCACGATTGGGCACGCTCCACGCAAGCGCACTGCCGTCGTTACATGCATGGATTGCCGCCTGGTGCAGATGTTTGAGTCGGCGCTGGGCCTGGAGCGTGGAGACGTGGTTGAACTGCGTACTGCCGGGGCCACCATCTCCCAGCCGGAGCGCGAACGGGCCAACAACGACCTGATCCGCTCTCTGGCCGGGGCCATCTACCTGCTCGGCGTGCGCGAGGTGATTGTAGTCGGTCACACACAATGCGGCCTTTCTCACGTCGATGCGGTGACGCTGACCGCCTCGATGCAGGCGCTGGGCGTTGACCCGCAGCAACTTATTGAGCAAGAGGGATTGGGCAACGTAGAGAACCTGGTACGTTGGGTAGGGGCCTTCGACGATGTGCACGTCAATGTGCGAGAGGTCGTGCAAACCATTCGTCAAAGTCCGTATTTGCCGCGTATTCCGGTGCATGGGCTGGTCATCGACATCAATACCGGCGCGCTCACCGTCGTAGACCGCGACTCACGTTCTCTGTAACTCTCTATCACTTTCAACGGGCTTTATGAGCAGGCTTTCATGAAAAAAGGGGGAGATCGTAGGGGCGAGTTTGCTTCCGTCCCTGCGCTCTTCCTGCTTCCACATTAGCGGATAATCACAATCAGCATAAACATGATCAACGCTATGGCGCAGAGAACGGGTAGGGCAACTTTGCGCAAGATGTGCCCTTCTTTGCCGACCAGGCCCGCTGTGGTTGTTGCCAGCACGACACGCGCAGGCGCGGCCATGGTGGCAATCGAGTCGGCACCATTCTGGGATGCCACGATCCAGTAGACAGGGAGATGGGCCTTGAGACTGGTGGCACGCTGCAACTGCGCGAATAGTGCCATGCCCCCGGCATTCGACCCTGTAATCCAGCCGCCAAGCGCGCCCAGCCAGGGTGCGACCCAGCCATAGCCAATGCCCAATGTCGCCGCCGCACCGCCCAGCACCGCGATCATCCCACTGTTACTCATCACCTGTGAGGCGGCCAGAAAACTAGCAATAGCTATCGCGCCCGGCGTAAACTGACGTAGTGTGCGTACCCCTGCCTCGCGCGCCTGGGCCACGCTGGCTTTCGTCAGCAACAATGTGGCCAGGACGGTGACAAAAATGAAGAAGCCGGGATTGTAGAGCAACTGGAAGTGCAATGCTATCGCGTCCACACTTAACACGCCGGTGGTCTGTAGCCAGTGCTGTAGCGGCATCACGAAACGCGAGAGCAGCAGGAGCAGCGTGAGGATAAGATAGGGAGCGACGGCCAGGAAAAACCGTGGCGTGGTCAAAGCCTGCTCATGTACTTGCCCGACCGGAGCTTTTTTGCTGCCGCTGCCTATTCTTCCTACGACAATGAGCAGAAGCATGACGGGAATGCTGGCGAAGACCCCTGCCAGTTCTACGCCCACCCACAGGCTGAAGCACCACTCGCCGAGGGCCAGCAGCAGGCCCGCCGCGAGCGCGATGGGCCAGAGTCGTCGCAACGCGCCGCGTGTGCCGCCCAGCAGCAGCGTGAGCAAAGCGAAGAGACAGGGCACGGGTAGGCTCAACAGAGCGGTATGCGCACTCAATGAGTTAGCGTTGAGTTCAGTGATCTGCGCGCCCAGTACCGTACCGACGGCCAGGGCACCCCAGGGTACAGCAATCTGGCCGAAGAGGCCCAATACAGCGGCCTGCATAGTTTCCAGTTCTAAGGCCATCAGCATCGGAATGATAACCACCGAGCCAACGCCAAAACCGCTCACGGACTCGACGAAAGGGGCCACGCCGATCACCAGCAGCAGTAGTTGCAGGTCGCGCTCAGGGCAGAGTTGACTGATACCGCGCGCAAGCGTCTCGATACTGCCGGTCACGCGCTGCACCTGATAGAGCCATAAAGCGGGCAGCAGCACATACAGCACCGTTAGCGAGGCAGCGATGCCCTGCCCCAGCGCCTGGGCTGCCAGCACGAACGAGAGATGAAATACTGGCACAAATAGTACCAGCAGCAATGCCGTCAATACAGTTGCCAGACCGGCCTGTAGACCACTGCGCTGCAAGACGGCCAGCATGAGAATAGCCACCAGCAGAGGGAGCATTGCCAGCAGAAGGGCCATAGAAAACACCTCTTATGTGATAAGAACCATGCTGCTATTATAGTCAACGCACCGTTCCATTGCGCCAGCCAACTTCATCCACAACATCAGCCAACCGGATTATAGACTTTAAATGAGGCCGGTGTAGGGGCGTCATTCATGACGCCCATGCGCGGATCAACGGGCGGTCAGGGCGTCATTCATGACGCCCCTACACCCATTTCCCCCGCAAGGATAGAGAATCTGCTCGTTTTTATGCTATGCTTGATGCATGAGGCACAGTATAATCCGAAGCGCGTTGCTTCTGGCCAGCATTGCTATCAGCCTATCCTTTATAGCAGCACCGGCGGCTCACGCAGATAGTTCGCCGATACTCGGCACGCTGCATGCGGGGCGCAGGCCAGAGGCGTTAGCGGTTGATACACAGACACACCTGCTGTATATCGGCTATGAAGGCTCCGGCACGGTGGTAGCTTTTGACCCACTGAGCGGGCGGGTTCGCTGGAGCGTGCCGATAGGTGGCACAGTCACTGATGTGCAGGTCGATAGCACGACGCACCGTGTTTTCGCAACGACCTCATTTCAGCAGAGCGATCTGGTAGTGCTGGACGGCGCAAGCGGTCATATTGTCTTTTCCACGCGATCATGCGGCGGCGATAGCAGCCTGGCGCTAGACCCCGCCTTGCAGCGCGTGTATGAAGCCTGCGCGGGTAGCGGTAGCGTGAATAGCTTTACTTTTAGCTCCGGCTGGTCGAGCGGGGCCGTACAGGTCGTGACAAAACAGATCAGAGTCGGTGTGAATGTCGGGGCCGTGGCTGTCAACAGCAAGCTGCATCGGCTCTATGTGGCCGATAGAGCGCAACACACGCTCTATGTGCTGGACGAATTGACGGGAAAGATGCTGGCAACTATCGACATTGGCGCGGTGCCGGTGCCCCCGATGCGTATTGACGAGACGACGAACCGGCTCTACGTGGTCTGCTCGACCGCGCAAGAACTGGATGTTATTGATGGCAACACCAACCGCGTGCTGGAGCGCGTGCCCGTGGGGCCATATCCAGAGGGCCTGTCGATTACGAGCGCGACCGGTCGCATCTACGTGGCCGATGAGGGTGAAAATGAAGTTGGCCCAGGCTCGCAGACTGGCACTACGATTACCGCCATCGATGGTCGCACCTTCACCGTGCTGGGCACGTTACAGGTGGGACCATCCCCCGATGGTGTGGCGAGCGATGCAGAATTGCACCGCCTGTACGTGGCTGACGAGGATAGCGATGCCGTCATAGAGATCAGCGATACGCCACAGATGGCGCTAAACACCAACGGCACATTCATGCAGCAGAGCGCCGCCCGGCAGGCCGTTGACCTGTTGCACCTGGCGGCGCTACTGACGCTGAGTGCGATGCTGCTAACGCTTATTGGCGCGACACTGTTCGCCCTGTTACGGCGCTGGCGTGGGCGGGAAAACCTTCAAACTCAGCCAGACGCCGCGTTGTCTCGCTCACCGCAGCATAGCCCTCGGCGCTGACATAGGCCAGTCCGGTGCGCTTCAAGAAATCGAAGACAGAGGTGCAGGAGAAGGTATGGGCGAAGCCGCCGGTCGGCAAGATGGCGTTGGTGCCGATGCAATAGTTGCCTGTGCAATAAGGGGTGTACGGCCCGATCAGGATTTCGCCCGCGTTTTTGAGTTCCGGCAAGATAGCGAATGGCTCGCGTACCTGTAGCTCCAGGTGTTCCGGCGCGTAATCGTTCACGAAGTCGATACCCTCGCGCATGGACGCGACCAGCACCAGCCCGCCGGTACCCTTCTCAGACATGAAGCCGGTGCGACAGAAGCTCTGGCGCGGCTCCGGCAGGGCGGCGATCTTCTCTTCCATCAGGGGCAGCACGGCCTCGATTAAGGCGCGACTGGTGGTGACGAGCAGGCTGGAGGAGTCGGGGCCATGCTCGGCCTCAATCAGCAGGTCACGCGCCACCAGTTCGGGGTCGGCGCTCTCGTCGGTCAGCAGGATCGACTCGCTAGGCCCGGCAGGCAAGCCGACATCAATCGTACCGTAGAGCAGGCGTTTGGCGGCTGAGACGTAGGGATTGCCAGGGCCGGTAATTTTGCGCACGCGCTGAATGCTCTCCGTGCCATAGGCCAGCGCTGCGATAGCGTGCGGCCCCCCAATGCGATAGATTTCATGCACGCCACAGAGGTCAGCCGCCACCAGCGAGGCAGCATCAATCGAGCCATCAGGCGCGGGTGGCGTGGCAACGACAACGCGCGGCACACCGGCGATTCTGGCCGGAGTGGCGAGCATATACATCACCGAGGGAAACGCGCCCTTGCCACGCGGCACATAGAGCGCCACATCGCTGATCGGTGTGATCTTCTCGCCGGCCTGCACGCCCGGCTCAATCTGCGTCATCCACATCGTATGCGGCATCTGTTGCTCGTGTAATGTAGAGACGTTGCGAATGGCGTGTTTGAGCGCTTCGTAGACCGCTTTATCCAGCGTTGCGTGCGCACGCTCGATCTCCTCGCGGCTCACGCGCAGTTGTGCCGGTGTAAGCCTGACGTGATCGAACTTCTCCATGTATTCGATCAACGCGGCATCGCCCCGGTCACGCACATCGCGCACAATCGGGCGCACATAGTCCAGCAAATCGTCTATGGCCATCTCGGCGCGGCGCAACAGGCGTTTGTATTGCGTGGCGTCGAGTCTGGACAACTCGTAAGTATGAATCATAGCCTGGTTCCTCGCTTCTAACGAATTTTTCGCCCTCTATCATACTACGAAGCCGAGGCTTTTGCCATTTGATCAATGCGAACGGCGTTCTCCACATCCTGCTTCATCCAGCGTGAACCAAAGATGCCGACCAGACCGGCGATGACCAGCGCTGGTGTGCAGGTGATGAGAAGCGCTCTGCTGAGGTCATTGCCGGCGATGCCTTGTTGGAAGTGCAAACCGTGAGTGGGATCAAAATTACGCGCCAGAATGCCCACCAGCGAGGGGGCGAAGGCGTCACCCAGCATATGCGCGATAAGGAGTGTGATGGCGACCGCCGAGGCGCGCAGCATGGAGGGGACGACATCCTGCGTGGCGGCGGTGCTTGGCCCATTGTAGATGCTGACCAGGAAGGTCGTCAGCACGAAGAAGACGGTGAAGATGCCCAGGCCGCGACTGGTGACGGCCAGCGCGAACGAGGGCGCACTTACCAGGAACCCAATACCGCAGACCAGCACACGCGCGCCCCTGTAACGTTTATTGAGCCAGTCGGCCATGTAGCCGCCCAGGATGGTGCCCGCCATGCCCGCCAGCACGATCACCACACCGGAGAAGAGGCCCGCCTGCGCCGAGGTCAGGTTAAAAGTGTCTTTCTGCTGGAGATAGATGGGCAGGAAGGTAACATTGACGCCCAGGACAAAGAAGGCAAAGATTTGCATAACGATGAGAACAACCATAGTTTTGATGCGCAGCAGCGAGCCAAATTGCGCGAAGATGTGGGATGAGAACTGATGCGCGTGTGGCGGCGGCTCCGTCTCTTCTATCGCCAGGGCAACTTCCGGCTGCAAGGCTTCCTCTTCTTCGTCAGCCTGGTTGCGACGCGGTTCGCGCAATCGCCAGGCCAGGAAGGCCAGGATGAGGCCGGGGATGCCGGTAAAGAGGAAGGCCAGCCGCCAGCTACCGGGATAGAGACCGGCCAACGCGCCGCCCAGGACGAAGCCGAACAGGATACCCACGTACTGACCAGAACTCCACAGACCCATGATGCGTGAGCGTCTGGTGCGACTAAAGTAGTCGCTCATGAGGGCGGTACCGGCGGGAAAATAGCCCGCCTCGCCGATGCCCAGCACCATACGGGTGAGGAAGAGCGTCGTGAAGTTGTTGGCCAGCGCGGTGACGGCGGTGATGAGACTCCAGATGGTGACACTAATCGCCGTCACATTTTTGCGTTTGCTGCGGTCGGCCCAGATGCCCAGTGGAATGGTGCTGATGGTATAGACGATAAGGAACGCGGACGAGATGTAGCCGACGCCATCGAGGCCGAAGTGCAGTTCTTTGGCAATGATGTTGGCTCCGCCCGTGAGCACATAGCGGTCGAGATAGTTCAAGAAGCTGATGAGGAACATGATCCAGAAGACGTAGCGAGCATACCCGGCAGTGATGCGCTTTTGTGAACTCGCGTCCTCGTTGGCGCGAGCAGTGATCTCACTCATGTGTGTCCTCCACTATGATCAGTAACAGTTCTAAAAGAGAGGCACCCGGCGTTGTTGAACTAACTCTATCATACAAATTACATATTCACAAGAGGAACTTGACCCAACATCCTGACACATATCTCTGTGATGTCAGGAACCTTGACTTTTCCCCATCCATGCCCTACACTTATGACTAAATGATGGTTTGACTAAATTTGTTTATCCGGTCATAAAGTCACAAGGAGGCTAGAACGGGTGCCGACACAGAGACAGGAGCATGATGCGACGGGGGAGGAACGGTCGAAGCGGCGGGAACGCGCCAACCGCATTCTGGACGCGGCGACCGAGCTGGTGAAGCGCTGGGGCTATCGTAAGACAACAATGGATGATATCGCAAAGCAGGCGGGTGTGGCGAAGGGCACGATCTACCTGCACTGGCGCACGCGCGAGCAACTGTTCGAGGCGCTGATCTTGCGCGAACGCCTGCTGGTGGCCGATGAACTGATGCACAGATTAGCGCAAGACCCCGAGGCTGGCACGCTGCACGGTATCACCAGACACACGTTTCTGATTGTCATGCAGCGTCCACTCATTCGTGCCATCTTCCTGCAAGATAGCGACCTGCTCGGCGAAATGCTCGACTCGGCAGCGATACAGGAGGCAGTGCAGCAGAAGAGTCTAGCCTTTGTTGGCTACGTCGAACTATTGCGCCGTTATAACCTGGTGCGCAGCGACATGGACACGCGCACGATGGCCGCCGCACTGGCAGCGATTACGATTGGTTTTATGGTGATCGACCCTATGATGCCGGATGAGTACCGCCTGAGCCTGGAAGAGAACGCGGCGATACTGGCCCAGACGGTCAAGCGCACCTTCGAGCCGGAAGAACCTCCCTCCGAGGAAGTATTACGCGAAGCAGCTGCGCTTTTTCAACGCATGTATCACCAACTCATTGAACAGGCGCGCAAGCAACTCTATCAGGAGATGGAACGATGATCGCAATAGCACAACAAAAAGAGCGGCCCGCCATTGAAATAAGCGATCTGCATAAAAGCTATGGCAACGTTCAGGCCGTCAAAGACATTACGATGAATATTGCCCACGGAGAGATTTTTGGCTTTCTCGGCCCCAACGGCGCAGGCAAAACAACCACCATTCGCTGCATGCTCGACCTGATTCGTCCCACAGCAGGCAGCATTCGTATCCTGGGCTATGATGCCCAGCGCGAACGGCAGCAGGTACACCGCCAGATTGGCTATCTCCCCGGCGATGTGCGTCTTCCCGGTGATATGACCGGCAAACAGGTCATCAGTTACTTTGCGGATTTGCAGGGTTTAGAGCCGGTACGCCTCAAAGAGCTGGTCGCACGTTTCGATGTTGAACTCAAAGGCCTGCTCAAAAGCTACTCAAAGGGCATGCGCCAGAAAATTGGTATCGTGCTGGCCTTTATGTGCAATCCCGCACTGCTCATCCTGGACGAGCCGACCTCCGGCCTCGACCCACTGATGCAAAAAACCTTCAACGAGTTCCTGTTGGAAGAACGGGCGCGCGGCAAGACCATTTTTATGAGTTCGCATATCATGAGCGACGTGGAGAAGGTCTGTCAGCGCGTGGCTGTTATTCGCAATGGGCAACTGGTTGCCGTAGAGGCCGTCGAAGCCTTGCGCGAGAAAGCGGGGCAGCGCGTGACCGTCGAGTTTGGCGATCCTGTTGCGACTGAGGAATTGGCTCGCATCCCCGGCATACGCAACGTCACCTGCGCCGACGGCACCTATCACTTCACGATCAGCGGCAGCATGGACGCGCTGATCAAGGCGCTCAGCCGTCACGAAGTACGCCGCCTGCTCGCCGAAGAGGCACCATTGGAAGAGGTTTTCTTGAAATTTTATGAGGAACAACCCGCGAAACTTGCGCCGGAACTATCTCGTTAAAGGAGACTAACTATGGTAACACCCTCTGTACCATCCACATTACCGCCGCTGCCCGCGCCCAAAAAGCGTCGGCGCGGTGTGCCCATTGCTATACGCGCACTGATCAATGCGAAAACGCTCCTGGGCGCAGGTGTTTTCTACGCCCTGTTTGTCGCGTTAGTCGTCGGATTGCTTTACCCGACGATGACAAAACTGAACCTGGACGCCTACCTGACCTCAACGGGCGTGGCGAGCCTGGTGGGAGCAAAGCTGACGCACGCTTCCAGTTTTGCCGCGATTATTGGCCTGGAACTGTATGGCGCGTTCTATGGCCTGATCTTCGGCAGCATCATCGGCTACATCGCGGGAGCCGCACTGCCTGCCACTATTGAGAACGGCACGCTCGACCTGGCGCTAGCGCGTCCGATCAGTCGCACACGCTACTATAGTGAGCTATGGTTAAGCGCGCTCTTTGCCAGTGTTCTGACAAGTCTGGCGACGATGTTCGCGGTCTGGCTTAGCACGCTTGTTGTAAAGAATGCCCAGATCGATTGGACGTGGCTGACGATCACACAGTTGATCGAGTTTGCCTTCTTTGTGTTTGCAGTTGGCGTGGGCCTGCTTTTTGGCTCATGTATGAACAGTAGTCGAGGCGCGGGCGGCGCTGCCGTAGGCATCATTTTTCTGGGCTATGTGATGAACGCGCTTGGCTCATTGACAAATAAGCTAAACTGGCTGCTCAAAATCGAGCCGTATTACTACACGCCGGGAGTGCAGGCGCTGGTACAGCATAATTTCACATACTGGCATCCCTGGGTGCTGATAGGTGTGGGCCTGCTTTGCGCATTGTGTGGGATGATAATCTTCAATCGCAGAGATTTACCGATGGCGTAGAGCAAGCAGCTATTGTGTAAAATACACGAAAAATGTGCAGATATATTGACTTTTGGTAGTGTGAGCGGTAATGTAGATGTGTCAGAAGGCCAATGCCAGGGTCTTCTTGATCTCCTGTGTAGTGTGCGGATGTGTTGAAGTGGTGGATGATTACGAACAATGGCGTTCATGTAGGTTGTGTCAATCGTAGACCAGTCGTACCTATCCAGAACAATTCAATGAATCCAACCACAGAGAAGGAAGCTATGATGAACCAGAATTTCACAGAAACAACCCTCAACACACAGGCACAATTGCTGTCAGCCGATGCAACCGGCCTGGTACCGGAACTGACTGACGAGGAACTGGCGCAGGTATACGGTGGTGATGGGCATATGCATGGACACAGGGGAACCATCACGTTAGAAAGAGGAAGCAGCAGGGGCGGAAGGAGCGGTCTCTCATTGCGGCTCCATGTGTATGACAAGCATTACTGGAACAAATGGCAGCGTTCTGCCTATAAGTTCCACCTCGGTCATGGTAGTCATAGCGGATATGATGAAGATGAGGATGAGGATTAACAGGCATTTCTCAACGTAGCACACAGAGCAAGCACGAGACCTCGCCCCGGCCCTACTATGATGCATTGCGGTAGGGTCGGGGCGAGGTCTTGCGCTTACTCTGCTGTAAAAATACGATGCTCACCTGTCCTGAGTGTCAACATCATTGGCCCTCATTTATCTATGACCACACGTACTCGAAACAGACCAGGCGCAGGTGTTCACGTTGAATGGGACGTCGCACCTCAGTCTCAGGCGCGGCGGTCTGCGTGCCCAGTTCTTTGAGGGCATCGAGCAGGACGGAGAGTTGCCTCGTGGCCTGGAAGTTTTCGTAAGCCTTGCGTAATGCCTTGATGTATACACCCGGCTGCGGCTCAACCACGCGCTGGATGGTGGCAATGAGTTCCTTGCGGTTGACCTGTGGACTGTTGAGGTAGGCGCGCAACGCGGTGGCGATGGTCTGCTGAATCGGGTCAAGTATCTTAGGGGCCTCTTCTACCGCGACCTGCTCGACCGAGGATTGCAGGATTGATGCGATGACCTGCTCTTGCAGCGCGAAGATATCTACCTCGCCCTCCGGCGGCACCACGCGCGGCGTGTCGGGCTGACACTGGATCAAGCTGGTGATGCGATAGCGATTCTCCTCAATGGTGCCGCCGAACAGGTGTTGCGAGAGATCGATATAGCGCCAGAAATGCTGTTTTTGCGTCTGGACTTTCCCTTTGTTGTTCGTTCCTTTGCTTTCAATCGGCACCTCGGCAACAAAATAGAAGAAGACGCCCTTCGCGCCCTGGCGCAGCAGGCCGCTATGAATGCCATCGGGCAGCGCTTCCAGCATGGCGCGCATGTTGTCGTCGAGCAGCCCTTTCAGGCTTTGCAGCAGAAACTCGCTGCTGACCAGTTCCGCAAACTGTTCTTGCTCCTCGATAACCTCGTTGTCCTCCTCCTCGATACGCCGCAGCGTGTTGAAGTTTTGCGGGTGTACTACTTCGCCCAGCACGCTGGCGTCCAGCAGGCCGTTGTGATCGATAATGGCAATTTTCTGCGACAGGCTCTCAACTAAACCGAGCAGCTTTTCCAGGCCATCATCGGGAAACATGTTGAGGATGTGTAGCGTCTCAAAGCTGGTGCCGATGCGATCAATGCGCCCGGCGCGCTGCACCATGCGCGTGGGATTCCAGTGCAGGTCGTAGTTAATGAGGATGCCGCAGTCCTGCAAGTTCTGGCCCTCGGACAGCACGTCGGTGGAGATCAGCACGTCGATCTCTTTCTCGCTGCCGATCAGCGCCTCTCTGTGATTGGCACGCGGGGCGAAGTGGGCGACCAGACTGGCGCGTTCGCGCGCGTCGGCCCCGCTATCCATGCGCCGGATGTGCGGATTGCCCGCCTGCACGCGCCACTGCACGGTCTCCGGCTCATCACTGCAAAGCTGGCGATAGAGGTAGCGCGCGGTATCTTTATAATAAGTGAAGAGCAGCACCTTCTGGCCCTTGAGATCGCCCGCCAGCAGTTCTTTGAGGCGTGCCAGCTTGGCATCGTTGAGCGGTGTGATGGCGCTAATAGCGCGCCAGACCTCGCGCAGCGCATCCACGTCTCTGCGTACATCTCGATGCAGACGTTTGAGATCGTACAATGTGGCATCCAGCGTGGGCAACGTATCGATAAACCGGCGCGCCTCCACATGCGCATCCAGGGCATCGGAGCGCGAGCCGGGCATGGTGGCATCGTCCTCCTCGTCCTCGGCGGAGAGGAAGCGCATCGCCTTCTGGAAGCTGCTGCTGTCCAGCACCTTGCCCTCTAAGATGTAGCTCTCGAAGGTCTCCAGAAATTCCAGGGCGCGGCGCACGCTGATACGAAAGGCGTCCACGCTGCTCTCGAAGCGTTTGAGGTAGCGGCTCTTGAAGATGCCCACCAGCGCCTCCTCGCGGCCCTCCTCAAAGCGGTCACGGCGCACGCCCTGCTTTTTATACGTCTCTAGCTGATAGGGAGCCAGCGTCAGGCCCTCGATGGCGGCCACGATGCGGTCATAAATGCCACGATACGTCGCTTCCAGGTCATAGCGCACCGTGCGCAGGCGGCGCTCCGGCCAGTGAATGGGTTGCCCTTTGATGGTGGCATTGGGATAGGCTTGCTTGATGAAGGGGCGCGTGCGCCGAATGACGATCTCTTCCAGCAGATTGAAGAGGGCGATGCTGCTCTCCTCTGCGCGCGTGGCGTGGCGCGCGGCCTGAAAGTAGCGTTGCAAGTCGCCGATGCCCGCCGCCGCGAAGAAGCTGCGGTCGCCGCCCGTAATCAAGCTCATCTGGTTATAAAGGTCAAAAACGGTGTTGTTGATAGGGGTGGCCGTGAGCAGGATGATCTTTTTGCGCTCGCCGCTCAGCCTGCCACGACGCTGGTTGCCCGCTAGCAGGCGTTCCAGGTTCTCGTAGCGCTGCGCGTTGCGGTTGCGAAAGTTGTGGCTCTCGTCGATCAGCACGATGTCGGCATCCAGGTAATCGCTGTAATCGCATTCCTCGCGTCCCAATAGCTCCTGCGTGATGATGTGCGCGGCGATGCTGGCACGCTTCAGTTCGTCGTTCCACATCTTTTGCAGCGTGGCGGGGCAGATGACGATGGCTTTGTAGCGTAGATGGTAGGCGTAGTCCTCTAACAGTTTTTTGCCGATCCAGGTCTTGCCCAGGCCGACGCTATCGGCAATCATCACGCCGTCGTAGCGCGCCAGTATCTTACGCGCCTTCCTGACGGCATCCTCCTGAAACTCGCTCAGGTCTACCGCCGAGCGTGTGTGCTGCTCCTGCTCGCCGTTCTCCAGTTCATCGCGGAAATATTCAAAGATGGCCTTCATGTAGACCTGATAAGGCGTGTACTCTTTGCGCCCGAACTTGGAGCCATCGAGCAGGTCGATCAATTCGTCTTTGAAGTCGCGTGCCGCCTGCCATTGCTGCTCGTACCACTCCGCAAGCTGGTTGATGGCCAGCATGCCGGGCAGGTTGGCGGCGGTGACGCGCTGCTGCTCGTTGAGCGTTGCCAGCGTGGCGCTCTGCTCCATTTCGAGCAGACCGCGCACCTGCGGCAGATCGATCTCCTGCGCCGTCAGGTTGGCGCGATGGCTCAAATTCAGTTCTTTATTGGAGAGCAGGCCCGCGTGTGTGAAGTTCGAGGAGCCGACGATAGCGGCGACCGGCTCAAAGCGAGCGAAACCTCCGCCATTATAGAAAAGATAACACTTGGCGTGCAGGAAGCCCTTCTGATACAGCCGCACCTGTACATGTTCCTGGCGCAGAAAAGCGATCAGGTCTTCCACCAGGCGCAGTGTCTTCTCGTTAAAACTGCTATTCGCCAGTTCACGGATCAGCCCCTTGACGGCCTTTGCGCCCTGTTCGTGCAGGCCCAGGTCGAGGCCCGTCTCCGGTTCGTCACCCAGCAGCAGACGCAGGTTGCCCAATCCTTGCAGTCCTGTGCGCAGCAGTTGCCATCCGCCAACATTAAAATACGCCGTAGCAATATCCAGCGAGCGCCCGCGATGCTCTGCTAGCAACCCGTTCAACACCTCAGCCATCGTGTACTGCTGATTATCGATGACGAAAGGGATGATCATAATGATATTTTTCCTCTAAGGCTATGGCAAAGAAAACTCATGTAAGGCCAGCTCATATGCATTCTCATAATCGTATATGTTTCAAATAAATTTAAATTCCTCGCTCCTCGTCACTATTGTTAGAGGCATACTCGTCATCATACCATGTATGCGGCCTGAGTTGTTCACGTACATCTTCGACCTCTTCGCGGGGGCGTGGTTTGAAGACCCGTCTGGAAGGTTTCAGAGGACGGAACTGCCCTTTACCAGTTGATTGCCGCAACAAAAAGCCTCGGAAGAGATCGTAGCGTTTCTCGGTCAGATAGGCTAGCGGCTTCTTTCCCCCTGCTGATACCGGCGTCAGTAGCCAGGTAGCCACCGCCGCCGGTGAACCCAGGCGGTGCGCGGCTTCCTCTAGTAACGGCAAGACCATCAGCATAGCATCATGATGTCGGCGTTTGGGGGGGAAACCTTTCAACCAGCGATGATAGGTTACACGCGATACGCCAAAGATAGCGGCTAGCGACTCCACATCAAGGCCGGAAAGCTCACGTAAGTGGCTGGCTGTCTCGGCCATTGGGATAATCATAGACTATTTCCCTTCAAGTTCAAATAACTGTCGTAACCACTTGACAATCTGCTGAGCATGAGGAGCATTTGCATCGAGATATTTTTTCGTGATTGCCTGTCCCATTGGCTTCCCTGGTTCCTGTTGCCAGGCAAGCCAGGTATGCACATTGGCCTTCTGTACTTGTACGATGGGAAAACGGCACTCTGTTTGTACTACCTGCTGCACTATATTCGTAGCTAGAGGCCAGAGAACATCATTAGAAGGTATCAGGAAGCTGATAAAATCCTCTAGCATGCCAGAAAGTGTATTAGTGGGCATTAACCATATTCCGACTTTAGGACGCCCCTGCTGGCTGATGATCGTTCCCTCTGCTAATGGAACAAGTGGTATTGAACTATAACCAGTTTGTATGAACCTGTTACGAAGCGATTGCCAGCGTGCGTCAATATCAGTATCCGCATCAACAACAATGCCTAACCGCTTTAAGCCACTACGGTCAAGTTCAACATCAATATCATCTAACAGCTTTTCTATACCGTTCTTTGCCTCAATTGCAATATAGCTGGTAAGATGATAATGTCGCAATAGATGAACGAATATCTGAGCGTCATCTGGGCCTTCAACCAGTAAATAGTTGGATGACGGCTCTTCTCTAAAAAGTTTACCATCCACAGCTAACGCACCTCTATCTGTTCACGTGTAGCAATATTCAGTCTTCGTTTGTCGAATAACGTCGCCTTGATCCCCTCTTCTTTGCTCTCCAAACGAATAAGCAGACCCTCTTCATTATCAACGATTTGGCTTGCATGCTGAAAACCCTCTATGCAATCCCAACTATGGGTTGTGGCAAAGACCTGGATATTCAGACGGCGGGCCGTCTGAAAAATGAGCTTCCATAAGTCGGGCTGTACCAGGTAATGTAAACCGTTTTCTATCTCGTCAATCAGCAAGAACCCGTTTTTTGCATTGACTAGCGCCAGCGCGATACCGAGCATACGTTGCATACCATCACCTAAATTGCTCAATGGTATTGGCTCGTCAATGCCCATAACTCTGACAATAGGCTCACGTTCTGTAAAAAGAGGAACACGGACAAAGCTGATACCCTCTACGCCGGGGGCAATCAGGCGCAGAGCCTCTAATACATCTTTCTCCTGGCTCGTTAGTGCAATATTGTCCCACATTTCGCTGGCGTGCTGTAAACCGTTAGCGGTCACGAAAGCGCAAGGAATTTCTTTAACGTTTAATCGCACTATGCCAATTGGCAACGTCGGCATAATAGGATAGCTGACGACAGCGCCTTCAGTTTGGATTACAAAGCGGGGAACAAGGGCATCAAGTGCATAAGGTTCTTCGGGTTGCAGAGGGCGTATATGCTGACCGTTTTGATCAACTTGTATAATACTCCAATCGACAGCTATAGAAAGTCGCTGAAGAATATTATGTAAGGAGCCAATCTCAATGCGAGCGTGGCCAGGCGCAATTTCTTTACGCCCATAAAATAAATATTTGAGTGCTATAAGCATATCTTCGGCCTTTTCAAAAGGCCGTTTGATTTCGCCGCGTGTGCTCAATATTTCCCATATAAACGTTGGCGATGATGCACGGCGCGCATAAAGCTGTAAGGCCATCAGTAAATTTGATTTGCCTACATTGTTTTTGCCCACGATCAGGTTGACACGCCCCAGGCGTTCTATAGTGAGATGTTGAAAGCCGCGAAAATTGCGTATTTCGAGTGAGTCAAGGATGAGAGATGCCACCCCAATCGCTCCCTTCTCAACAGATCGAGAGAACTCTGCTTTGCTTGCCGCCTTGTTTTTGCTTATTGTACCATATCCTTAATATCCCAATCTCATCGCTTGCTCGTAGTTGG
>DAOTVZ010000314.1:0-30902 GCA_034436045.1 Ktedonobacteraceae bacterium
GGTGCGCCCCGGCGGCTGGCTGGCGTTGATATTGCCCGACGCGCTGCTGGCGCGCATCAATGCCTCCGAAGAACGGCGACGCCTGCTGGCCGAAACTAGCGTGCAACACCTCTGGCATCTCGCATCCGTTTTCGAGGCTCAGGTGGGAGCGGTGGTGCTGATCGCGCAGAAACGCCCGCCTGAACCTCATCATCACATTCTATGGGTTCGGCAACGCTGGTCGGTGGAGCAGCAACAGCTTCCAGGTGAGCAGACTGTCAGCCAGTCCTTACTGGCCGGGCAGCCACATGCCGAACTGCGCTACCTGCTTGGCCAGCCCACTGACATATTGCCCATTCGCCTGCACAGCTATCTCTGCCGTGTCCCGCTTGAGCAGGACACGTGTTTGTTCGACCCGCTGGAAAAACTGGTCGTGGTGCATCGCGGCGAGGAACTGGGCAAGGATCATAGCGCATTATTGTCCGAGCGTCCAGCCGAAACAACAGAAGAGCATTATACGGTGCTGCGCGGTGGCTGCGACCTGCGGCCCTACGCTCTGATGCTGAGTCAGTGCTGGCTGGCGCGCCATCAGATTGCCAAACCATTGCAGCGTTATCAGGGGCCAAAACTGCTGGTGGTTAAGAGTACACCCTACCTGCAAGGGGCGCTGGACACGCAGCAGCACGTGGTTCTGCAAACGCTCTACCTGCTCACGCTACATAACGCGGGGCCTCCGACCGCCAGGGATCAGACCTCGACCAATGAGATGGATACCCTCTATTTTTTGTTGGCGTTGCTCAATTCTCGTCTTCTACGCGATTATGTCTATATCCTGTATACCGCGTATAAATGGGTGCAGCCCCAGATTGAGCAGCATGTATTGAGACAATTGCCGATCCCGCGTGCCGAACTGATCGATGCCAGGAGCAGGCGTGAGATCATCGAGCGGGCCAGAGCGCTGGAGCAGCAGGCGCGGGCGTGGCTGCGTTGTCAGGGTGACAAAGACATAGCCGACGGTGATATGATTACTACAGGTGAGAATGGGGGGAATGCTGGCGGCGTTCTCTGCGTTCCACCACACTGTTACCACCAGCATGGGTACCAATCTCTCTATGAGCAACAGGAGCAGGCGATTCGCGCGCTCTATACAAAAATTTTGCAACAGACAGAACAGATAGACAAAGGAGTCGTGTACTATGGCTGATCGTCCGATACGTGTTCTGGTAGCGAAACCGGGCCTGGATGGGCATGATCGTGGTGCGAAGGTACTTGCCCGCGCCTTGCGTGATGCCGGCATGGAGGTCATTTACACTGGCATTCGGCAGACGCCGGAAATGATTGTTGAGGCGGCCATTCAGGAAGACGTGGATGCCATTTTGCTGAGCATTCTGTCCGGTGCGCATATGGCCATTTTCCCGCGCATTATGGAACTTTTGAAGGAGAATAACGTCGATGATGTGCTGGTCGCGGCGGGCGGCATTCTGCCGGATGAAGATATTCCTGCCATCAAGGCGATGGGCATTAAGGGCTGCTTCGGGCCGGGCACGCCGACCGACGAGATCATTCAGTTTGTGCGCGAGAATATTCACCCCGACCGACTCAAGGTTGAAGCGTAGGTGCCGCCTTGCAGAATATTGTAGAACGCCTTCTCAGCGGAGACCGGCGCGCGCTGGCTCGCATGGTGACGCTGATCGAAAATGAAGTTCCCCAGGCCCAACGCTATCTGGCCGAGCTGCACCAGTACGCCGGGAAAGCGCATATTGTCGGCGTGACCGGCGCGCCGGGTGCGGGCAAGAGTACCCTGGTCACGCAACTGGTGCGTGAACTGCGGCGGCGCGACTGCAAGATTGGCGTGATCGCTGTTGACCCGACCAGTCCCTTCACGGGTGGCGCGATCTTAGGTGATCGTATTCGTATGATGGAACTGGCCGGTGATCCCAACGTTTTTATTCGCAGCATGGCCAGCCGGGGCAGCCTCGGCGGCCTCTCGTCCTCCACGCGCGACGTGGTGCGCGCGATGGATGCCGCCGGATATGATCCCATCATCATCGAAACAGTCGGCACCGGTCAGGCCGAGGTCGAGGTTATGCGAGCGGCGCAGACCGTGCTGGTGGTCAGCGCACCCGGCATGGGCGACGAGATACAGGCCATCAAAGCGGGTATCCTGGAGATCGCCGATATCTTCGTGGTCAGCAAAATGGACAAGCCGGGAGCCGATCAGACGGTGGCCGAACTGGCGATGTTGCTCAGCCTCGACCCCAACCGGCGCAAGACCGCCTGGCGCATCCCCATCATCAAAACCTCGGCCCTCAAGGGACTGGGTATTGATGAACTGGCCGATGCCATCCAGAAGCACCGCACCTATCTCACTACGAGCGGCATGTGGCAACAGCGCGCCCTGCGCCAGAGCCGTAGCGAGGTCGAGGCTCTGATCGTGCATACCGTCATGCAAGCTCTGCGCCGCACCATCAGCGAGGATGAATGGAATATGCTTATTGAGCAGATTACAATGCGCGAACGCGACCCCTATACCGTCGCGCAAGAATTGCTCAAACGCATCGGTCTTTCATAGCACAAACGTTATGGGCAACAATTATGAATTTTTCAAACAGGAGTGGTAATTCCGTAGGGGTGTGATTGATCACGCCCTGAGAGGGCGGCGAGGGTTCGATGGTGAAAATTTATCATCACACCCTGCCTGCCCGTCGGGTCGCTCCCAGAGCGGGACGACGGGCAGAGATAATTTACCTCAATCAAGCAAAGCGAAGCTGTGCCATCGTAAGATGGCAAGCATGGCGGCCTCAGTTTTTGCCAATCATGATCGAGCCGCTATCGGTATTGATCCTCAACGATGTGTTGCTCGCCGGATCGTTAGTGAACTGGTTATTGATCGAGCCACTATTAGCTGAGGTGACGATATTAAACGTTTCATTCCCCGGTAGCTGAACTTTTACCGAACCGCTGCCGGTATCTATCTCCACCTGACTTCCAGCAGCTATTGCACCTTGAAAAGTAATCGAGCCATCTGCTGTATGAAAGTTTGACGAACCTGCCAGCACCACCTGTTGCAGGTTGATGCTGCCTGGCACATTCACATTTATCTGGCCAGATATCCCATTAATGCTGACCGATTGTGCAGCTCCATTAATCACGATATTGGCATTGGCCGGTACAACTACAGTCAGCGAGGCATCATTATTGAACTGTGGTGGAGCGGTAATGGTAATCGTATTCCCATCCTGTGCGGCAAAGACACGGGAGAACTCTCCTGGATTGCTGCCCTGGCTACCAGACTGCACCATGACCTGCCCATCCTTGCCCGCCTGAATCGAAATATTGCCACTCGCGCCGTTAATAATCACATCTGGTGCACCGCCAGATACCTGAAAGGTATTATTACCGTCAAACTGCCCGCCTCCCATCATAGGCATTGGATGTTTAAAGAAATATTCCGGCGGTGATACACGTTCTACATGGCTAAACAGCGCCCCCATCCCTCCTATGATTAAAAGTGCCAGCACCAGCGGTACCAGAGGGAACCAGAAAGAAGAGCGACGTTGTCTTTGCCTGGATTGCTCGGATACCGGCTGCAACTTCTGGCCGTAGAATGGCCCCTCCATCATTACTGGCTGTTCTCGTGGGTCTGAATTAAAGCTCTTCTCAGATGAAAAATCGCTATAGTCTATCTCAGGCTCTCGCTCAGGAAAGAGTTGTTGTGGCTCCATTTGCTGACCCATAAATATGCCACTCCTCTCAGCAAAATAGCTATGACACTTTTCTTTTATTGTTAACGTGTATTCTGTGTGTTCCCTGACAGTTGTACGTGTGGGAGAAGCCCTGGTTGCAAGGGAACAGAGAAGGTACATGGTAAGAGGCGGGGAAAACATACGGGTCTGGTGAAGAGAGCTACCACCAGACCCTTTTTGTATGCTATGCCCGTTTCAAGCGACTGACAAGCAGAGCGAGGGGCCAGCGCCAGACAAGCAACAGGATGGTGTTGGAGACCAGTGTGATGAGAGCGAAGGAAAGCGGCGGCACGGCATGATCGACGAAGATGCCACGCAGGGCCATTGCCAGCGGCCACGAGGCCAGCCATGCCAGCGCCGTGCGTCCCGCCATCGCGCGTGGTCTGACCTCTAAGCCACGCCGATACGCGCCGATGAACGGCGAGACAATAAACCAACCCGCTGCGAAGGGCAACGCCGTTATAATCACCTGCACCAGCGAACTCAGTCCTGCAGCCTCGTGATGGCTACGCCGCCCAATTGTCGCAAAGATGATGAAGATGAGAGCATCACCGATAATTAACAGCGGCAGGCGCGCGCCATCCGACAGCCCCTTGCGCGTCTCCGTTTTCGCATCGTTGGCAGACATAGCCGCCTTCTCCTGTACATCCATAGCTTTTCCCTTTATCTTTTACTGCGCCGTTTCCTTAGTAGTCGGCGCTTTCTCCTGCCGTTCGCGCACCAGTTCTTGCACGGCGGCCAGTTCGGTACGCACGCCGCGAATGCGCAGCATCACCACCGCCAGATAGACAAACAAGCCAACCCACGCGATTGCGTAGGCCGCGATCAGATAAGACATCCCTTGCATGATAGTCCCCCTTTATTCACCTATCTCATATTCAACAGTAGCGCGCAGGCGCTGAGCGAGCGTCTGCATTTTCACCAGTTGATAGAGCTGAATCATCATAAAGCAGTAGAGCAGCGTAAACGTGGTCAGCGCGACCATCAGGGTGAGCGTGACCGACGGCGGCAGTGCGCCTGCAACACCAATCTCAGCGGCGGGGTGTAGCGTGCGCCACCAGTTGGTCGCCTCGTAGATAATCGGCACATCGACGACGCCGACCAGCGCCAGCACGGCGGCGGCGCGACCGCTCTCTGGCGTGCGACCCATGTAGCTATGCACCATGATGTAACCGACATACATGAACCAGAGAATCAGGCACGCCGTCAGCTTGGGATCCCACGTCCACCAGGTACCCCAGATCGGTCGGCCCCATAGCGAACCGAGAATGATCGCCAGCGTGAGAAAGACGATGCCGACTTCGCTGGCCGCACGCCCCAGGATATCCCACCGCTCATCGCGTTTGAGCAGATAGACCACGCCTGCTACGGCCATAATGACGAATGAGAGCATGCCAAGCCAGGCCATCGGCACGTGAAAGTAGAAGATGCGCTGCGGCGGCCCTTGCACGGCGTCGGTCGGGGCATAGATAAAGATCATCCAGAGGGAGATCAGCATGCCGACGAAGGAGAGCGCGCCTAGAATGAGCGAGGCGACAGGCAGGTCGGCCTTCTTGCCGCTACTGATGGTCTTGTCTCGTACCTGCTCCAGGCCCGTAGCGCGATTTGCTATAGCCATAATCGTTATTCCTCTATTACATACTCAAACACGAGCATCGAGATGCTCAAAAAGATCACATCAAAGGCGATAATCAGACCCAGCCAGGGTGGCTCGTTGGCAACCGGGGCCAGCAGGTCCTCGGTCAGGCGTACCGCGCCAATGACCACCGGCACAATCAACGGAAACACTAGAATCGGTAACAACAACTCGCGCGCGCGCGTCGCTGCCGCCATCGCCGAAAAGAGCGTGCCGACCGTCGCAATGCCCAGTGAGCCGAGCAGCACAACCGGTACTAGCGCTCCCACGAGCAGTGGCACATCGAACAACACTGCGAAAACGGGCAGCGCGACTATCTCCACAACGCCAATAAACAGCAAATTCCCCAAAAGTTTTGCCAGATAGATCGCTTTGCGGTCTACCGGACAGAGCAGCAGGCGATCCATTGAACCCTTTTCGCGCTCTGCCGTGATTGTGCGCCCCAACCCCAACAGACTGGCGAAGACGAATGCGATCCACAGCGCCCCTGGGGCCACCGCCGCTTTGTTGTCAACACGCAGGTCAAAGGCAAAGTTGAAGATGACCAGCACCAGCAGCGCGAAGAGCGCCATCCCAGTCCAGGTCTGCTTGCTACGCAACTCGTAGCGAATATCCTTCCAGAGAATCGCCCATACCTGTGTCAAAAATATGTGCGCATTGCCTATTATGCTTGTTGTTCCTGTCTCATCCATCGGGTTCACATCATGAACTTCGCCAGGCAAAAGCGGGCATCCTGTCCTTACGGAATGGTTCCATCGCCGATTTAGCCTGGAAAATTTCACTATCGCAGGTATTCCTGTCCATCATTCAGCCACACTTATCTCACCATTTCTTCAAAGGCGCGGCGCGCGCCCGCCGGTTCCAGTGAGGCAGTCGCCTGCTGATACACAATACGTCCATTCGCCAGCATTACGATCTGATTACCCAGGTGCAAGGCACGTTCCAACTGGTGCGTGGTGAAGAGCGTCGTGCCGCCGCGCTCCGTGTGTTGCTCAAGCAGGCGCTCAATCAAGGCCAGACCCTCGCTATCCAGTCCGGTATCCGGTTCATCCAGCAGCAGCAATTGCGGACGATGCAGCAAGGCGCGCGCCCAGGCCAGGCGCTGCACCTGTCCACGCGAAAAGGTTGCCACGCGATCACGCGCGCGCCTTTCCAGACCCACCTCACCTAGCAGAGATAGTGCCCGTTCGCGCGCGGATGGCACGCTGTACATGCTGGCAAAGAACAGCAGGTTCTCCAGCGCTGTTAGTTCCTCATATAAGTAGGGCTGGTGGGCCACGAAACCGACGAGATGGCGTATCTGCTGCGCATCTTGCCGCAGGTCGTAGTGCGCAAGGGTTACTGTTCCGGCATCTGGCTTCGTCAACGCAGCCAGGATGCGCAGCAAGGTGGTTTTGCCCGCGCCATTTGCGCCCAACAGAGCCATCCGCTGCCCGCGCGCCAGTTCCAGGTTGATGCCGCGCAGCACCGGCTTTAAGGCGAAGCTCTTCTTCAGTCCATGTATCGCCAGATAGGGATCACTCACCGATGTGTCATCTCCTGCTCGCGCATGAGCGCACGCAAACGCGCCTTCGTTTTCGAGCGCCGCGCCTGGTAATCCGCCTTCGAGAGCTTGCCCGCCTCGTAAGCCTTATCCAGTTCCAACAAATCTTTCAGTAATGCCTCTTGTGTGCTATGTTGTTTGCTGACATGCTCCCGTTCTATATATTCATGATGTTCCGCTTTCTCTGCTCTTTCCATCTTTTCCGTCTTTGCTCGTTTCTGTTCATGCAGCGTCTTGCCCTTCGCATGAGTGTTACGCCTGGCACGAGCGTTCTGCCAGCGATAGACGAAGGCTGTCACCACGATGATAGCACACATCAGCAACAAAGCCACCACCAGCCAGAGCAGTCCTGTGTTGGTTTGAACCGGCACAGTGACGGTGGGCGGCAGATGCAAGCCGTTGAGCGCGACATGGAAGCCCTGATTTGCCAGCAGGTTGCTCCCTTTAAAAACGTGATAGGGCTGGTTATTGACGGTCAGCAGGCCCGATGAGGTGAGCAGCGCTGAATTGGCCTGCAGGTCGGGCGGCACCAGCACGGAGATGGCAACGGTGGGATAGAATGCCGTATAGCTGAAATCGTAAGTGGTTGAACTGTACGGTACGTCGAACGAGAAGGCCAGTTGCGAGGTGCCAGGCAATAGTGCCACGTTGGACGCGAAGCCCTGATCGACTTGAATGACGGTATAGCCACCGAAGCCCTGACTCAAGGTGACGTTGCGCGCGCCCTTCGGCAGCGAGAAGAGCAGCGCGTTCGGCTTGCCCTTGCTGGCATCCAGCGAACCGACGTAAGTATAGTGATTGAGATTCTCGAAATCAAAAAATTCAGAGATAGTGATAAGACCCTTTTGCACATCCGGCTCGTGAAACAAGATCATGGTATCGACAACGGCCAGCTTCGAGCTATCGGATGTCGCGTCATACACCGTCAGGTTCAACTGTTGCACCGGCTTCGTATCCAGCGTAATCGTATCGGTCACGTATTGCGCACCCTGATAGTTGATGTAAACAGCATAGTTGAGTGTTTTGTCGGTCGAAAGATTAGGGAAGTTATAATTGCCATGCGCATCCGTAATCGTCGTCGCCAGATCGCTGCCGTTGCCAAGCTGAGCCACCTGCAATGTCACTTTCTGGCCTGCCAGTGGTGCGTTATTCCTTGTGCCGTCCAGCAACTGTCCATAGATACGTCCATTGCCCGTCATCGCTACATGGGCCGAGGCTGTTGGAGAGAGCAGGAAAAAGAATAGCATATTACACAGCAAAGTCAGTGTAAGCAGAACGGCTGTAATGGGAGATAGTATTCGATTTTCAGATTTTTTACTCAGCAGTTTCTTCATTGCGCTCCTGTTCCTTGAGCTTGTTTAGCTGTGCCTCTATCGCCGCGTCGAGTTCCTGTTCACGTGCCCGCTCCTGCTCAAAGCGCGCCTTGAGTGCGACCGCCGCGCGCCGGATGTAGCGTTCGCGCAAGTGATTGTAGTCTTCTTCCGAGATATTATCAAGCTGATAGTCCAGTTCCACTTCTTGCAGCGCATTACGAGCGGCCTGTTCCTGTTCTAACACAGCATGCAGTGTCTCACTGCTCTTACTGTTCTCGCCATTTTCTCCTGTCGGCAAGGTTTGTGCGGCCTTCTGATGATAGATAGGATAAAGGACATAGGCCAGAGCGGCCAGACCCAGGACACATGCGACCAGTATTGCCATCAGTGCTTTTCCTCTCTGCGCCAGAAGAGCGGGTCTTCGGCTGCCAGTTCCTCTTCTACCTGCTTGCGGTACTCCGCCAGTTCTTTTTCGTCAACCTCAATCGTCTCCAGTGTGCCAGCGCCGCTCACAGCAGGCGCAGTTGCGGCGGCTTTACGCCAATCGAGCATTACCATAAAGACCACCACAGTGCCGCCGAGCAGCAAGATGATGGGCACAAGCCAGGCCAGCAGCGAGAAGCCCTGCCAGGGCGGCGACCAGACTATTGATGGCCCATAGCTTTGCTCAAAGTATTGAATGATCTGCTGCTCGGATTTGCCCTCCTGCAATTGCTGGCGAATGATGCCGCGCATCTGCTGCGCCAGGGCAGAGGGAGAATTAGCTACCGACTCACCCTGGCAGATAGGACATTTGAGTTGCGAGGCCACCTGATAGACGCGCTGATCCAGTGTCATACTGGTTTCGTCATGAATCAGCATGTATGTCCAGCTCAAAGCTAGCAGGATAACTGCCAGCGCCACTATCAGCATGGGGCGTGAACGATACCATACCGGCGGCTGAGCCTTGCGCGTCTCCGCCACCTGCTGTTCCAACTGCTTCTTTGTGACGCTACCTGCCGACTCGCTCATTGCACCATCCTCCCTAAACCGTCGTCGTGGTAGCGGCTGGACTGCTGGTGGCCCCATGTTCAACTGGCGCGGCACGCAGGGGCGCACGTCGCCGTTCGGGCCACCAGCAGATGACACCGCCAAAGAGCATGAACAACCCACCATACCAGACCAGCACTACGAGCGGATTAATAAAGACACGTATCTGAGCCTGTGACGCGCCCTGCCAGTCGGCCAGGAAAACGTAGATGTCGGTCAGGTTCGGCATCGTGGTAATCGAAATCTGGCTAACCGGCTGATCCTGGAAATTGTTATAGATGGTGCGCCCCGGATAGATGTAGCGCAGGAGTTGTCCATTCTGCCAGATTTGCAGTTGCGATGTGATGCTCTCATTATCGCTATTATGTGCATCAATATTGCCCAGGAACGTGAGTTGATAGCCCGCGATATTTGCGCTCTGGCCCGCGTTGAGCGTAAAGTCCTGCTGCTGCTGGAAGAACTGTGAGCCAATAATACCCACCGTCAATATCACCATGCCCAGGTGGATGATGTAGCCGCCGTAACGTTGCCGATAGCGATTGAATAGCATGAGGACGGCCAGCACATACGGCTCACCATGACTATGACGTACCTTCGCGCCGCGCCATAGCTCATAAAAGATGGCGCTGGCGGTGAAGGCGCAGATGGCAAAGCCGATATTCGCCAGCACAGAGGTCACGCCGAGTAAAGGCAGAATGATGGCAAAGAGCGCTGCTACCAGCGCCGGTACGCACAGATTGCGCCACAGCGCCCGCATAGAGGTACGTCGCCACGCTAGCAGCGGGCCAACACCCATTGCCAGCACCAGCACGCCCAGCAACGGCCCATTGACGTTATCATAAAATGGTGGCCCAACCGTCATCTCCTGCTTGCGCACCACCGCCGTAATCAACGGGAACAGGGTACCCCATAGCGTGGCAAAGGTGATACCGGTTAGCAAAAGATTATTGAATAGGAAAATGCCTTCGCGCGAAATTACCGAGTCGAATTCCTGCTCGGCCTGCAATCTGGGCAGACGGAAGAAGAACAGTCCCAGCGAAAAGATGACCGCGATAGCCAGGAAGACCAGGAAATACGCGCCAATATCTGAATAGGCGAACGAGTGTACTGAACTGATGACGCCGCTACGTACCTCAAAGGTACCAAAGATCGAGAGCAGGAACGAGGCTACGACCAGTACCAGATTCCAGACCTTCAACATCCCGCGCCGCTCCTGCACCATCGAGGAGTGTAAAAAGGCTGTCGCCGTCAGCCAGGGCAAGAGTGCGGCGTTCTCTACCGGGTCCCAACTCCAGTAGCCGCCCCAGCCCAGCACATGATAGGCCCACCACGCGCCCAGAATCAGGCCCACTGTCTGAATCGTCCACGAAGCCAGCATCCAGCGCCGGATCGAGCGCAGCCACTCGCTGTTGAGCCGCCCCGTAATCATAGCGGCTACGGCGAAGGCAAACGGAACGGCAAAGCTCATGAAGCCCATCAGCAGCATAGGGGGGTGTACCAGCATGCCGGGATCGAGCAGCAGAGGATTGAGGCCCTGACCATCGGGGGGCGCGACCGGCGAGCGCGTGAAGGGATTAGAGACAGTCGAAAGCACAATCAGGAAAAAGGTCAGTATCGTCATCAGTGTCGCAATGACGTAGGGTACCAGCGCGGCTGGCGCGCGTTTTGAACTCAGGACAAAGATGGCGGAGAAAATAGCGAGCATAACGGCCCAGTAGAGCAGTGATCCCTGCTGGCCGCCATAGAAGGCCGCCGTGACGTAGTACCAGGGCATGGCGAGACTGGACTCTTCCGCCACGTAGCGCACCCCAAAGTCATGCGTCAGAAATGAAATAATCAGAGCCGCCGCCGCCAGTAACATGAAAACGGCTACGACCAGCACCGCTCTTGCAGCACTGGTTTTCAACTGTGGAATATCGCGTGCCGCGCCCAGCACGGCGGTAATGACGGCGAAAACGGCGAAGCCCGTTGCAAGCATAAGGGCAATTACGCCCAGGTCTGAAAAGTACACAGCGACACCTTATTTATTGAGCCGTCGGCGTGGCAATCTGGAATTTCGATGGACACTTGGTCAGCAGGGAGTCGGCCTGGAAGGTACCATGCCCTGGATAGCGCCCTTCGACCACTACCTGCGCGCCCGCGCGGAAAATATCCGGTACAACTCCTGTATAGGACACGGGCAGAGATTGCTTGCCGTCGTTAATGACAAATGTAATGCGATCACTCCGGTCGTCGCGCACAATCGACCCCTGTTGCACAACGCCGGCCACGCGCACGTCCTGCGTTGCACAGGTGCTGCAATGCATAAGTTCCGATACCGTCATATAGTAGACGGCGTTGGACTGCGTGTTCGCGTAGACAAGATAGAAAATTGCGCCGAGAATAGCCGCGCCCGCCAGCAGAAAACTCACCGGCAAACGCCTCTTTCGGCGTGGCGAACGCGCCGAAGAAGGAGCTTCTAATTGATCTTCGCGCGTAGTAACAACAGACTGCACGATACAACCTCCCTTAATGGGGCGTGAGTGATAATTCAAAAAGTATATTGAGCAATGCCCCCAGTACAAATACAATGATGCCCAGAGACAGCATCAGTTTCGGCGCAGCCTTCGAGAAGCGCGTAGAGCGTTTCGCCAACCTCCGTACATCGCTCTGCCCCATATAGAGCGCGAGGATGAACAGCACGACGGCCAGCACAATCTTGAGCGCCAGTACCAGCAGGTAGGGCAGGCCCAGCGTGGTCTGTGTCAGGCGATCAAAGGTCAGATACGCGCCCGTCAGCAGCAGAACGCCCATGCAAACATTCACCATCTGCTTGAACAGAGTGGCAATTTTCGCTGCTACTGCCGGAGCCGGGCCGCCGAGGCGCAGCGCCGGTGTCACAACCAGCAGGTACATGATGCTGCCACCGACCCAGGCCGCTCCCGCCAGTATGTGCGCCGAGCGCATCATGACGCGCAAAGCCAGCACGAACGCTATCATTCCAGTATCTTTGCCGTTTCCATCTTCAAGCCTTGCGCATTCAGCGCGCTGATCCATTTCGCCACGACAATGCCCTGGCGATTGATAAAGAACGTTTCAGGAAAACCGGTCACGCCATAGCTGATGATGGTCGAGCCATCCATCGTATCTTCTACATTGAGATAACTGATATGATATTTTTGCAGGAAAGCCACCCCATCGGCCTGCTTCACCTCCTGCCCATCAATGCCGATCAGGATCACGCCTTGCGCCTTGAGTTTGGGCCACTCTTGCGCCAGAAAAGGTGCCTCCTGCTGACAGGGGTCACACCACGAAGCCCAGAAGTTCAAGATGATAGGATGGCCTTTTAAGTCAGCTAAATGGATAGTTTTGGTCGAGCCATTGAGCGCAGGCAGCGTGAAATCAACCATTGGCTTCCCCTTGAGGGGAAAGCTCGTTACGTCCCCGCTCAGCGTCGTGCTGTTGCTAGCGCTGCTCGCAGCACTATTATTCTGCTGCGCCGGTGTCAGCAACTGCGTCCAGAGCAGCACCAGCAAGGCAACATTCAAGACGCTCACCAGAATAAATATCGTAATACTGCGCTTGCGCGAGCGTTTACGTGCAGGCGAAGTCGTCAATGCTGCCTCTTTTTGATCTGTCTGCGTGATGTGCGATGCTTGACTGTTTATATCCATATTTGCACTATTCCAGCATGGTAGAAAACGACACTTTGATTATGTTGCTTGAGCCTGATAGGCAACTTGCAATGCCCCAGGCCCACCTTACAATGACCTGAACGTTTTCATCTCCATCTTGTAGGGGCGTGATTCATCACGCCCTGCCTGCTGCCCGCCTGCCCGTCTGCCTGCCTGCCCGTCACACCAGTACAACATGATGCACAGGTGGAGAGGGCGTGATGAATCACGCCCCTACGATGGGTAGCATATTGCCTGTAACAAATCTTTGGGAGAGATGAAGAGGGCGTGATGAATCACGCCCCTACGAGTTTCGGGCGGAAAATTTCATTATCCCGTGGACGGGATTGCGGGTCATTCGTAGCGGTACACGCTACAGTGTTCAATGCTGAGCGGTTGCGTAAAGGAGAAACGCCAGCGCTGCCCCTGGTTGGTTTCATCGCCATTCAGGCGGCGGGTCATGACCCAGCGACTCTGGTGGTACTCACCCTCATCGACTGCAGCGATCCCTGCCAGCGCCGGGCCGGGCGTGATAGGGCGAAAGCCGACCTGAAAGCCGTAGCCCGCGCCAATGAAGTGGTTCGGGCCATCGGTCATTAACAGACCATAGCCGTCTTTGGCGCTCGCCCCAAAACTCTGATCGAGCGTGATTTCCAATTCATAGTCCCCCAACTCCCTGACCATGCGTGGGTGTTCTTCGTTGAGTTGGAAACCAATTATCTCGCCCCGGCCCTGGTGTGCCAGGATGAGCGGCGCAATCTGCCGTAGGACGCGATAGCTTTTGCTGAGTGTCGAATCTGCGGGTTGCTCAATGGAGTCGATGGCAAACGGTGAGGTGCCGATGGCATCATGCGCGCCAATGGCGTAGAAGAAGTTCGGCGCGCACTCGTCGCCACGCCGCATCTCAGGAATAAAGAGCGGGTTGTTGCGCCGGGTATAGCGTTGACACCAGTCCTGGAAATTATCGAAATAGATGTCAGGACTCAAAAAGTCAATGTGCGGGCAACCGGCGCGCCATAAATCGAGCGAGTGCGGCAATGGACCACCGCTAGGCCACTGGCCGGGCTGGAACTGTGGCGCGTTGAGCCAGGCATTCACGAACATCGGTAGCGCATACTCCGCCTTACCGGCAGCGGCAACGTGATCCACGTAGCGCGCATAATGCCAGGCCATGAAGATTTCATCAGTCTGTGCGCCGCTTCCAAATATCTCTTGCCAGCTACCGGTAGTTTTGCTCCCACCGGCTTCCCAGGCCTGTCGTAGCTCAATGCCCAGTTCGGGCCGATGCTGCTGAAGCTGTGTCAGTAACGCCTCCGGTACCTGGTCGGCAAACGCCCGTTGCGCAGCCTCTGAACGATCACGGCTATCGCCTAATATGCCAACTTCATTTTCTACCTGCATCATAATGACGGTGTGCTCATCCCCATCAACTGCGCGAATGTGACGCATAAGGGCCGCGAAGGCCCTGGCATCGGCCCGCCAGTTTGCCTCAGCAAACGTCGAAAGCACCTCAATGCTCTGACCATCCTGGCGCTTGACACGTGGGAACCGGCGATAATCCTGTTTCACCCATACCGGCACGTAGCTGGACATGCCATTCTTCCAACTACCAAACCAGAGAAAGATCAGGTGCAGTTCATGACGACGTGCCTCTTGAATGAGGCCATCCACGAGGCTGAAATCGAAGTGGCCCTCCTCCGGTTCAATGAGTTCCCAGGAGACGGGTGTTAGCACAGTATTGAGGTTCAATGCTACCAATCGCTCCCAGATGGGCCGCATATAGCCCAGGTGCGATGAACTGGAGTTATGCAATTCACCCCCAAGCACCAGAAAGGGCTGGCCATTCACAATAAGCTGTGTCGCGCTACCCTGCTTACTCAGATGGGGTATTTGTGTATTGCCTCTGTCTGACATTGAGGTCATCATGGAGAGATTTGTCCCTTCTTTCTACGTATTTTCTATGGCTTCTTGATTTTGCCTGGTGAAACTATATAAACACTGTACCACACAGGGCGCATGTGTGGCGCAAGGCGACCGCGAGGATCGCTCTGTCGGCTGCAAAAAATTGACGGACCTCCTTGCCGTAGGGATTGACTTTTGGAAAAATGCCGAGTATGCTTGAAGAGATACAGGTTAATCGATAAACCTCCTGTTTAAGAGGTCAGCATGACGACGATTTACGACATTGCTAAGGTAGCAGGTGTCACAGCGACAACGGTATCGAACGTGCTTTCTGGCAAAGGCTCGGTCAGCGCTGCCACGCGCGAGCGTGTGTTGCAGGCTGTCAAAGAGCTGGAATATGCGCCTAACCTGGTGGCGCGCAGCCTTATCAAAGGGCGTACCGGTATTATCGGTTTTACCGTGCCAGGCATGGACAATCCCTTCTATGCCGAAACCGCCTCAGCCGTTGAGCGTCTGGCCTATAAAGCAGGTTTGCGTGTTCTCATTACAACCATCCCCTGGAAAGACCAGATGGGAACACAACTGCTCAAAGACCTCATCTTACGTCGTGTTGATGGCCTCTTAGTGACCAGCAATGATCATCTTCTGCGTACCATTCATTCCGTACCGCGTCAGCACGTTCCGCTCGTATTTTGTTTACACGAACAAAGAGAAGACGGCCAGGCAGACGACAAAACAAAGTGCGAATATACTGTCTCCTTCGACTTCTTTCAGGCTGGACAGTTAGCTGCGGAGCATCTACTTTCACTGGGTCATCGGCGTGTGGGTCTCATCCCCCAGATCAACGTTGATGGCAAGCCGGAAGTCTATCAGGCCCGTTCCGTAGGTTTCCTGAGAACAATGCAGGCTCACGGCTATCCTGTAGACCCGGCGCTCATCGTGGCTAGTGATCCCACCCTCGAAGGCGGTAGGCGTGCAGGCGCTAGCTTGCTCTCGCACCCCGAACCTCCTAGCGCCATCTTCTCCACTAACGACATCATGGCTCTGGGCGTGATGCGAGCTGCATGGGAACGCGGCTTGCACATTCCTAACGATCTCTCCGTCATCGGCCTGGACGATATCAGTATGGCGGCCTACACGTCGCCCCCACTGACAACGATCAGGATCGATAAAGTTGCCCTCATGGCGAAAGCTATGGAAATACTCCTGCTGGTAATTGAGGGCAAAGCTGTTCCGTCCGTACCCCTTTTCCCGGCAACTCTCATTATTCGTCACTCAACTGCGCCCTATACAGGATAAGTATAGCTAAGGAGGTGGTAATACGAGATAGTTAAGCAAAGACTACTTGCCTTACCCTTTGCGAGTATTGTGATCTTGACCATGCAAAGGGTAGAGAGCTTTTATTGATGTGTAGTCAACGTTATTTGTTCGCGTAACTATAGGAGTGCTAAATGATGCAACGTTTTTCCTCTCCCGGTCGGTTCCGTCGTTCACTTGGATGGCTGTCGAGCGTCAGTTTCGCGCTGCTCATCATAGCTTCGCTGGCCGCTTGTGGCGGTAGCAGTACTACCAGTTCGGGTGGCAGTACTACAACAGGGCCGGTGAAACTGACATTCTGGTCATGGGTGCCAGGCATCGATAAGTCGGTGGCGCTCTGGAACAAAACGCACCCCGACATTCAGGTCTCTCTGGCTAACGTCGGTGCCGGGCCAGCCGAATATGACAAGTTGTTCACGGCGATCAAAGCCAATAACGAGCCGGATCTGGGCCAGGTCGAGTTCCAGTACCTGCCTACTTTCGAGACCACCGGTGGCCTCGTCGATCTGTCTCAATATGGAGCCAGTGCGGTACAGAGCGATTTTGTGCCGTGGACATGGAGCCAGGTGACGCTTGGCAGCGCAATCTATGCCATCCCTCAGGATAGTGGCCCCATGGCCATGTTCTACCGCGCGGATATCTTCAAGAAATATAATCTGCCAGTACCCACCACCTGGGCGCAGTATGCCGATGACGCCGCTAAACTGCATGCCGCCGACCCCAATGAATACATCACCGACTTTCCTCCGAAGCAGCCGGGCTGGTTCACCGGGCTAATCTGGCAGGCCGGCGGACAGTTATTCAGCATCAATGGGCAGTCCTGGAAAGTCTCCATCAACAACCCACAGGCCCAGCAGGTGGCTTCCTACTGGCAAGATTTGCTCAGTAAGAAGCTGGTCAAAACCGAGCCTGACTTTGCCAACGCCTGGTACCATGACCTGGCTACCGGATCGGTAGCGACCTGGATTTCCGCCGTCTGGGGTGCCTCCACAATCTCGTCCAATGCTCCCTCAGCTTCCGGCGACTGGCGCGTGGCTCCTATTCCACAGTGGACGGCGGGTCAAAAAGTCGATGGTAACTGGGGTGGCTCCACTACGGTGGTGTTCAAGGATACGAAGTACCCCAAACAGGCCACTGAGTTCGCTATGTGGCTCAATACCAACCAGCAAAGCATCGACTACATGATCCAGGGCGCTTCGATCTTCCCGGCAGACGCGGCTGCCGATAGCTCGCCCCTGCTCAGCAGTCCGATAGCCTACTACGGGAACGAGAACGTCTTCCAGTTGTTCAAGGATGCGTCGCCTGAAGTGAACGTCAACTTCCAGTGGGGGCCAACTATCAACCAGGTCTACACGAATATGGGTGATGACTTTGCCAATGTTGTCAATGGTCAGGGCACCCTCTCCAGTGCGCTCGACACCTTACAACAGCAGACGATCACCTTCATGAAATCGCAGGGCTTTAGCGTGACCTCTTAGCATTCATTACAAAATCCGTAGGGATGTGATCAATCACGTTCTGTCTGGTACCCATATCATGTTGGCGGAGATAACGCTGCTAACCAGCGCGTTATCTCCTCTACACGACACGTGCTGGTAGTTCAGGCACATCGGGTTCGATCCCGTGGACGGGATTGCTCTCGTCCCTACGGAGTGCCGGATTTTAAAGAAGGAGTATCAGCATATGGCACTTGAAACAACCCCTCCGGCAGGCGCGGGCGCGCTGAGCGGCAGTGGCACAGGACGAACCTCCTCCCACCATCTGAGTCTGGGCCGCGTCCTGACGCCGTATCTGTTTATCCTGCCCTTTGGCATCCTGTTCCTGCTCTTCTTTATCGTGCCCATCCTCTATGCCATCTACGAGAGCCTCTATCGCTCCCAACGCAGCGGCCTGGGCCTGGGGCCTGCCACCGTCAGCTTCAATGGCTTGGGCAACTATGTCCAGGTTCTCCACGACCCCAATTTCTGGTCGGGCGTCGGGCGCGTGCTGCTCTACGGCATCGTGCAGGTGCCCGTCATGTTGTTCTTAGCCCTCCTCTTCGCTTTGCTGCTCGACTCCACCGTGGTGCGCTTCAAGAACTTTTTCCGCCTGGCCTACTTCGTGCCCTACGCCGTCCCCGGCATCATCGCCGCTCTCTTGTGGGGCTATCTCTACGACCCTGAGCTGAGTCCCATCGTCAAACTCTTGCAGGGACTTGGCCTCTCCAATTTCAACTTCCTGAGCGCGGGTACCGTGCTGTGGTCGATTGCCAATATCGCCACCTGGTCGTGGACCGGCTACAACATGCTCATCATCTTCGCCGCCTTGCAAGCCATCCCCAGCGAAATCTACGAGTCGGCGCGTGTGGATGGAGCCTCTGGCTGGCGCACCGCCTGGTATATCAAAGTGCCTATGGTGGCTCCCGCCCTCGTGCTGACCGGCGTCTTCTCCATCATCGGTACCCTGCAACTCTTCAACGAGCCAACCGTGCTATCGGCCATCTCTAATAACATTTCCAGTTCATATACCCCTAACCTCTACGCTTACTACACCGCCTTTGGCAACAACAACTACTACTATGCCGCCGCCATTGCCGTCGTGCTGGCCCTGGTCACCTTCGTCCTTTCTTTCGGCTTCTTACGTGTCACCCAACGACAGGCAGGAGTGTGATCGATGAGCGAACAATTAGCTTCTGTTCCCTTGCCCACCCGGCAGGAAGTGACCGCCGTCAGGCACCAGCAGCCTCGCCGCTTCAATCTGGAAAGCATCGGGGCCATGACTTTCCTGTTCATTTTCACCGTCTACTTCCTGATCCCCTTCTTCTGGCTGGTCATTTCGGCCACTAAGAATATCGGCGACCTGTTCAATACCTTTGGCTTCTGGTTCGCCCCCCACTTTGAACTGTTCTCCAATCTGCAACAACTCTTCACCTACGATAACGCTATCTACCTGCAATGGTTTATCAACACCTTGATCTACGCCGGCCTGGGAGCCTTGTTTGGCACCTTGCTGGCCTCGATGGCCGGCTATGCCATGGCCAAGTACGTCTTCCCAGGACGCAATTTCATCTTCTCGGTCGTGCTGGGAGCTATTCTGGTGCCCGGCACAGCCCTGGCCTTACCGTTGTACCTGTTGATGAGCAAGTGGGGCCTGACCAACACCTACTGGTCGGTGTTGCTGCCCAGCATCGTCAGCCCCTTTGGTGTCTATCTCTCGCGCATCTACGCCGCTGCCTCGGTGCCCGATGAGTTGATCGAGGCGGCCCGCATTGATGGCGCGGGCGAGTTTCGCACTTTCTTCACAGTGGCGATGCGCCTGATGACCCCGGCCCTGGTAACGATCTTCTTGTTCCAGTTTGTGGGCATCTGGAATAACTACTTCCTGCCGCTGGTGATGCTCAGTAATGAACGGCTCTTCCCGATCACGGTGGGCTTGCAGACCTGGAACGTGACAACGGGGGGCGCGAACAAGTTCCTCTACTCGCTCATCATCACGGGGGCGTTGGTCTCGGCCATTCCATTGCTCATCGGTTGTGGCATTTTACAGCGCTATTGGCGTGGGGGCCTGGGCGCTGGTAGCGTCAAAGGCTAAGACCGATGAAGGAAATATCACAAGGAGATATTGCATGAAGCATAATTTACGCCTTTTGCAAGGAAAGCTTAGTCGTCATTTCTTAACGCAGGCCGCTGCCGGTGCTGCAAAAGCACTGCCGTCGATTAACATCTATGACAACGTACCTTCTGGAGTTTAAAACATGCAGCATTCCTTTCCAAGACATATCCTGTACGGGGGCGACTATAACCCTGAGCAGTGGCCCGAAAACATCTGGCAGGACGACATGCGCCTGATGAAACTGGCGCATGTCAATATGGTTTCCATTAACATCTTCTCCTGGGCCGCGCTTGAGCCTGCCCCTCACACCTACCAGTTTGAAACACTGGATCGCATCATGGATATGCTCGCCGACAACGGTATTGCTGCCGATCTGGCGACCGCCACCGCCTCACCGCCCACCTGGATGAGTCGTCACTATCCTGCTATGCTGCCGGTCACTTATGATGGGAGACGTTACACACACGGCTCACGCCGTCACTATTGCCCCAATAGTACGGACTATCGGCGCGAGTCCGCCGCGCTGGTGCAACAACTGGCGGAGCGCTATGCCCGCCATCCAGCATTGCATCTGTGGCACGTGGATAACGAATATGCCTGTCACGTCACCGCCTGCTACTGTGATCAGTGCGCCCGCGCCTTCCGCCAATGGCTACAGGAGCGTTACAGCACACTGGCAGCGTTGAACGAGGCGTGGGCCACCAGCTTCTGGAGCCAGCGCTACTACAATTGGGAGGATATTCTGCCGCCACGCCTCACGCCCGCACAGCACAATCCGAGTCAGGTGCTGGATTATCAGCGTTTCATGTCCGACTCGTTCCAGGAATGCTATCTCATTCAAGCCCGCATATTGCGCGAGATTACGCCCAACGTTCCCATCACCACAAACTTCATGGGTGCGTTCAAGCCGCTCGACTACTTCTCGTGGGCACCACACCTGGATGTTATCTCGAATGATAGTTATCCGCCCAATACCGCTCCTGCCTGGGAAACGGCGCTGATCGATGACCTCATGCGCTCACTCAGGGGCGGGCAGCCCTATCTGCTGATGGAGCAAAGCCCCAGCCAGGTCAACTGGATGGCACAAAATCCCCAAAAGCGTCCGGGGCGCATGCGTATGTTGAGCTATCAGAATGTGGCACACGGCGCTGATGGCATTCTGTTCTTCCAGTGGCGACAGTCAAAGGGCGGCTCAGAGATGTATCACAGCGCAGTGGTGACGCACGAGGGCAACGAACACACACGCATCTTCCGCGAGGTGGCTCAGCTAGGGGCCGAGCTAAGCCAACTTTCGCCAGAGGTCGTTGGTGCGCGGACGCCCGCCCAGGTGGCTCTGCTGGTGGACTGGCAAAACTGGTGGGCCGTCGAGTATCGTCCCAATCCAAGTGATCGCCTGAACTACTGGGAACAGATCAAGACCTACTACGAGCCACTCCACGCGCTGAATATTGCAGTAGATATTGTGCAGCCTGAAAGCGATTTAAGTCGCTATCGCCTGGTTATCGCACCTCTACTGTATATGGTGCGTCCCGGCGTGGCACAAAACCTGGAACAGTTCGTCCAGCATGGAGGCATTCTTCTGACCACGTTCTTCAGCGGCATTATTGACCAGAACCATCATGCCACGCTGGGCGGTTATCCAGGCGCATTGCGTAAATTGCTGGGAGTGCATGTTGAAGAGTTCGACCCCTGGACAGAGACAATGAGCAACCAGCTCATCATCGAAGAAGGCCCTCTACGCGGCACCTATCCCTGCACGCTCTGGGGCGAAGTGGTGCATCTGGAAGGTGCGCACGCCCTCGGCGTCTTTGCGCACGACTACTACGCACAGGGGCCTGCGTTGACGGTACACCAGTTTGAGCAAGGGCAGGTCTATTACCTGGCAACTCAGGTAAGCCGCGACCTGCTGGCCCGGTTGACACATCAGCTTTGTCGGCAGGCGGGCGTTGAACCTGTTCTCAACGCTCCCAAAGGAGTGGAGGTCACGCGGCGTGTGCGGGCCGATGGGCGCGCCGTGTTCTTTCTCCTCAACCATACGCACCAGACCGAGACAGTAACATTACCCGTTGGCAGCTTTACCTCGCTGTTGAACGGACACATGGTTGAGGGCCAGATAGAGGTTGCCGCCAATGATGTAGCAGTGCTGCTACAGCAATAAGCTAAGCTGCATGTAGTGATGTCATTTGGGGGTATCATGTATCGATTAGAAAGAAGCATAGAATGCAAAAGGAACTCGTATGGGGTATCCTGGGCACCGGCACGATAGCGCGGGCCTTCGCGCAGGGGGTGATCGGTTCACAGACCGGTCGCCTTCTTGCCGTCGGCAGTCGTTCCTCAAGCTCAGCCGAGAGCTTTGGGGAGGCATGGCATATTCCTCGCCGCTATGGTAGCTATGCGGCATTGCTGGCCGATGCAGAAGTACAGGCGGTCTACATCGCTGTGCCACATCCCTGGCATGCTGAATGGGCCATCAAGGCAGCGGAGGCGGGTAAGCACGTGCTGTGTGAAAAGCCGTTGGCGCTCAATCATGCGGAGGCGATGGCCGTTGTTGAGGCTGCGCAAGAGCATGATGTATTTTTGATGGAAGCCTTTATGTATCGCTGTCACCCACAGATGGCGCGTGTAGTCGAATTAGTACGCTCCGGTGCTATCGGTCAGGTGCGTGTCATTCAGGCCACATTCAGCTTTCATAGCGCCTACAAGCTAGAAAGTCGCTTGCTGAACAACCGCCTGGGCGGTGGGGGCATCCTCGACGTAGGTGGCTATTGCACCTCGATGGCCCGCGCTATCGCCGGAGCCGCGCTCGACCGGTCGTTTGCCGACCCATTGGAAGTCAAAGCCGTCGGGCACGTCGGCAGCGAGAGCCGCGTCGATGAATACACCGTTGCCGTCCTGAAGTTCCCTGGCGACATTGTGGCGCAACTCTTCACCGGCGTGCAGGTTGCCGGTGAGAATGTCGTGCGTATCTTTGGCTCACAAGGCTCCATCACCATTCCCAATCCCTGGGTACCCAACCAGCAGCCTGGCAAGAGCAGCATCTTCGTCAAACGGCATGGGCAGGATGCACCGGAGGAAATGGAGGTTGAAACAACCGTCGGACTCTATGGGTTGGAGGCCGATACGGTCGCCGAGTTTATCGAGCAGCGCCAATCACCCACGATGTCCTGGGAGGATACGCTGGGCAATATGCGCACTCTCGATCAATGGCGCGCCGAAATAGGCGTCGTTTACGATCAGGAGCGACCCGATGGCCCCGATCAGACCCTACCGATTGACAGACGCCCCTTGAGCGTGCGACCTGGCAGCAATATGCCCTACGGGCATATTCCAGGTGTGGACAAACCGATCTCGCGTCTGGTGATGGGCGTTGATAACCAGATGACATGGCCGCATACCGCCGTCATGCTCGACGATTTCTTTAGTCGGGGTGGCAACTGCTTCGATACAGCATACATCTATGGCGGGGGACAATGTGAGAAGCTGCTTGGTCACTGGCTGCGCAATCGTGGTATCCGCGAACAGGTAGTCATTCTCGACAAGGGAGCGCACACGCCGCACTGCAATCCAGAGGCGCTGACCCGGCAACTGGAGGAGAGTCTTGAACGCCTGCAAACCGATTACGTGGACATCTACATGCTGCACCGCGACAACCCGGCGATTCCCGTCGGTGAATTTATCGATGTTCTTAACCGGCACCAGGCAGCGGGGCGTGTGCGCGCCTTTGGCGCGTCCAACTGGTCGATTGCCAGAGTAGAAGAGGCCAATCGCTGGGCAAAGGAACACGGACTCAACGGCTTTGTGGCAATGAGTAACAACTTCAGCCTGGCGCGCATGGTCGAGCCGGTCTGGAAAGGCTGTATCGCCGCCTCTGACCCTGAATCGCGGCGCTGGCTGACAGAGCAGGGCATGGCCTTGATGCCCTGGTCAAGCCAGGCGCGCGGCTTCTTCACGGGACGTGCGCGACCTGATGACTTTTCAGACCCGGAACTGGTGCGCTGCTGGTACAGCGAGGATAATTTCCAGCGCCTGGAACGCGCGCGCATACTGGCCAAGCAGCGTGGAGTCCTACCCATCAATATCGCCCTGGCCTACGTGCTATGCCAGCCATTCCCGACTTTCCCCTTAATCGGTCCACGCACGCTGTCCGAGACGCGCACCTCTTTCCCCGCCTTAACCATCGAGCTAACACCCGCCGAGCTACGCTGGCTCAATCTTGAGGAGTAGGAACAGGACACCTACAGGCATGGTACCGGTGCCATGCCTGTAGGTGTCCTGTTCCTAACTTCATCCTTCAATTACTTGCACCTCGAAAACCTTTGTGTCGTCCGACATCCAGGACAGCAGACGCTCCCCTTCCTCAGTCAGTTCATTGCGAATGCTCGTTGGTAGCGGTTTAAACGGCTCAATGATGAGCTTCGTCGTCTTTTGCTCCTGCTCTACCTTCCATGTACCGGCTACGAACCCCCCAATCAGGAACGTTGCGCGCACGCGCCCGACGGTGAGAAAAACGGCAGAACGGTATTCATCAGCGATGATACGTTTGCGGTCGGCGTAGGCAAGCAGCAAGTTGTCAAACTCTGGAATGAAGCGCGGTGGCACGGGAGCCGACTCTTCAGGCAAAGGAGCATCAGGCAGGTCGAAGAGTTCGTTACCCTGCTCATCGCGGAATGTGCGCAAGAGCGGCCTGCAAGTGTTTACGACCTCTCGCAGCCTGGAAAGTCCTGACCAGGTTTGCATATCTTTGATCGTCGCTGGCCCGAATGCCGCCAGGTAGCGCAACACGAGCTGCTGGAGGCTCTCCTCTTCACCAGCAGGCGGATTTTCTAGCCAGAGAGAGGCTAGAGTTAAGGCCGGACTACCGGTGAAATTCCAGGTTCCACCAGGAGGAACTTGCACGAGCGGCAGATACATGCGCACAGCATACGCCATGAGCGCAGGGTCTACGTCGGGGAAAAGTGCCGCAAGCCTGGCATCTCAGCGAAGGTACGTGGTTGTTCCTGCACATATCGCCGCGCGGCCTCCACAAATTGCTCAATATTCAGTTCCTTCACCTGCTTGCCAAAAAAGGCTTGCAGGGAGCGGGTGAGAGCAGGCTGCAGAGCGGGGCGCAGGAGCATATAATCCTCTGCGGCCATCAGTTGCAGCGTGGCACGCATCATGGTAGCTCTCACCACTTTTTTATTTTCCATCAAGCCGGTCAGCTCTGAGCGTTCAAAGGAATGTAGCCGCGTCCACAGTCCGATGTAAGGGGGATTGGGCAACTGAGCCTGTAAAGCGACAAGATGCCTCAATGCCTCAAGAACCGGTTGTGATTTGCGCTCCAGAAGCCACTGGCGGGCAAGCGTGGCGCGATTGAGTTTGCTTAAGGTCAACATACGCTCTGTCATGCAGGGACGACTCAACCTCTGACAACACAGGGGGGCTGATGCTGCGATGTAGGGGGCGTACCCAGCGTCCAGAGCAGCAAAGCGACCAGCATGATGATGACGCCGGAGACGACACAAACGATGTTCAGGAGCAGGCCAATGAAAGCCAGTAGCAGACCGGCGGCAGTTACAATGGGCCAGATACTGGTGGGTGTGTGGGCACTATAGCTTGCGAGCAGGGCCTCTTCAGCCTTCGCTATCCGCGCTGCCTCTTGTATCTCCTGAGCGTGCACCAGTTGCTCGACGGTATCATGTAGCACACGTGCATCAAACGGTTTCGCCAGATAAATTGTCTGCGCTCCTCTCTCAGCAGCATGCAGCGTGTGACCATTGGCTGAGACATTGACAGGCGCAGGTTCCCAGGAAAGTACGACAATGGGCATAGAGGCAAAGATTGGATGTCGTCGGGCCTCCTCGACCAGCGACCAGTTGGAATAAATGCCATCGTCAATGTCGAGGACGAGCAGGTGAAATTGCGATGTATCAAGTGTGGAAAGGTCAGACGGCGAATGCGCCTCGACCACCTGCATCTCTTTCTGCTTGAGGCCAAGCGCGATCAACCAGCGAAGTGAGGCATCAGCCTCGACGAGAAGGATGGTGGATTGCTTCCCCTGCACCATAAAAGATTTCTCCATGCCACGAGTTGTGCGCGTCACGCTAATTCTCAAGAGAGAGCATACTCGCCAGACATAAATAAAGGATTAAACGGCATGCCGGATTTCCTTACAAACACCTGAATGTTTATCAGGTATACACCTTAAGGTGCTGGCATCGGTACTAGAGCTTTTCCAGTTTGTAGCCCACCCCTTGCACGCTGACTATATATTTATGGTTGCGCGAATCCTCACCGATTTTGCGCCGCAGACGGCTGATGTAGACCCAGGTGAAGTCAACGTCGCGGTGATATTCCGGCCCCCAGACCTTTTCTAGCAGCAGTTCATGCGTGACCACCATGCCCACATTCTGCGCCAGCACGGTCAGCAGCTTGTACTCTGTCCGACTCAGCTTCACCGGACGACCCCGCATGGTCACGCTGCGTTGAGCATAGTCAATCACCAGTTCACCGGTAGTAAAGATGCTTTGAGAGGGCGTCGGCTCGGCTGGCCCAGGCTGACGCCGCAACAACGCGCGAACCCGCGCCAGCAGTTCTTTCATGCCAAATGGCTTCATCATCAGGTCATCGCAGCCGAGGTCTAGCAACTGCACACGCTCGTCTTCGTCGCATTCGTCGCACAGCATCATAATGGGCACCTGCGAGAAGTCACGCACGCGCTGCAAGAGTTCTATCCCGCTCATATCGGCCAGCCGGGTCGAGAGCAGGATGATGTCGGGTTCTTCCAGGTCAAGCTGACGCAGAAATTGCAGGCCATGATTGACAACCTGCACGCGATATTGCTGCTCCTCCAGGTTTGCGCGCAGATAGCGCGTCAGCCGTGCATCTCCTTCGGCCAGCAGGACACGCACGCGCCGATCTTGCTTGAGCGAGAGAGGCCGCGTGCTGCTCTGTCCACTCTGCGCGAGCGGCTGTGTCGCGGAAGCTGCGTTTGCCGTTGGCGCAGTTGACGCCGCCGGTAACAGGCCGGTCTGGGCAGGCGCGGTCGGTGGAGCATACGGCAAGGTAAAGTAGAAGGTCGCGCCTTGACCTGGGCCGGCGGAATCGGCCCAGATGCGCCCACCATGCGCCTCAACCGTCGCGCGTACTGAGGCCAGTCCCAGACCGCTCCCTTTCTGCTCGCCGCTTGTCGAGACACGATAAAAACGGTCAAAGATGCGGTCGAGATGCTCAGCCGCAATGCCGATGCCTTCATCACTGACGCTGATACGCACCTCATTGTCGCCGCTCTCTACCATTACACGCACGCGAGAACCGGGCATGGAGTAGGTGACGGCGTTACGCAGCAGATGATTCAGCGCCTGCTCGATGCGCATCACATCACAAAGAACGAGGGGAATCTCGTTGGCGAAGTGCAGGATAAACTGGCGGCGTGGCTCATTCTTCCGCCAGCGTTCAACGAGTTGCGCCATTACTTCGGGCAGGTAGACCTGTGTGAGATGTAACGTTTGCGCACCCGCGTCGAGCCGCCACACGTCGAGCAGCGTATTGAGGATATCGTAGAGGCGATCTGATTGCGTGTCGATCATTTGCAGCATCTCGCGCTGCATGGCCGCGTCCCAGCGTGTCGCGCCGCCCAGCAGCGTGGTGGCGCAACCCTTGATAATCGCCAGGGGCGTCTTGAGTTCGTGCGCCGCCATTGCCAGCGTCTCGCTGCGCACCTCGATGGCGCTACGTTCCAGGGTAATGTCTTCGAGCAGAATACCGCGCCCCAGCAGCTCGTCGCGTTCATCACGGACGGGAAACGAGTGTAGACGCAGCCAGCGCACCGTCGCATCCGCGAGTGCCAGTTCGATAGCCGCCTCCTGCTCTGGCTGCAGCCACATGCGTTCCAACTCACTGCCGACATTGACCGGATCAAGAGCGAGTGTGAGCAGATGCCGACGCACATCAATCTCACCCGCATAGTCATGCTGACTACGACGCAGATTCAAGAGACGCTGCGCGCTGGGGTTTGTATAGATGATACGTTCATGCTTATTATACAGAATAAAGCCACAACGCATATTGGCTGCGACCTCAGCCAGCACGCGATAGCCCTGTGTAAAGCCCGCTGGCACGAGGGAAGCAGAGGGAACAGTGTGTGTGGCATCCTGTACCGGTTCTCGCTTCTCGTTGGGAACGTCCTCAGCCCACCAACCGTAATTACTCATGTATTTTCCTGGCTCCGTCGTTGGAGTGCGTGAAGGAATAAAATAGCAACGAACCACATTATTACGTGGCGTTCCACTTATCATTTATATTCTACCGCAATCGTCAAGGTGAGAGTGTTTACACTGGCGGGATGCCCTCACTGGTTTCTTGAATCAATTGGTCAACCACCGCTTTCAGGTCGCCGGTACGCGCGTAGGTAGCTAGCTGGCGGTCGGCACTTGAGCCTTCGCGCAGGATGCGGTAGGCATATTCCACTTCCCGACGGCTGCCCAGTTCATCGATGACATCGCCGATAAACCATTCGATCAGTTCGCGGATCAGGTCGCGGGCAGGCAGTTCCTCCTGTTTGCCGAAGTCGATGAGCTTGCCGTCGAGTCCGTAGCGCACGGCGCGCCACTTGTTCTCCTCAATGAGATCATGGTGATAGACACGGAAGGTCATGTTGTCGCGGCGCAGCTTCCAGAGCTTGGCGATAACGGCCTGGAAGATGGCGGCAATACAAATGGCCTCGTCTACACGGGTACAGACATCGCAGATACGAAATTCCAGTGTCGGGTAGGTGTGATTCGGACGTACATCCCACCAGATTTTGCTGCCATCTGGAATCGTGTTTGTCTGCACCAACGTATCGACCAGATGCGAGTAGTCGGCCCAGGACTGGAAGATGCGCGGAATACCGCTGCGGGGAAAATTGCGGAAGACAATGCTGCGGTAGGATTGCAGGCCGGTGTTGCGACCCATCCAGAACGGGGAACTGGTTGACAGACAGAGGATATGTGGCAACAGATAACGAACGACGTTCATGGCATCGATCAGAAATTCGCGGTCTTCAATGCCGATATGCACATGAGTGCCGAAGATCAGCAAACGCTGGGCCAGTTCCTGCATATCCTGTTTCACGCCCGCGTAACGTTCCATAGGCGTAATCTCTTGCTCCATCCACGAGGAGAAAGGATGGGTACCGGCGGCGACGATTTTCAAGCCATTCCTGGCGGCCAGTTCCATAATCGTGCGCCGCAGGTGGATCAGTTCGGTGCGCAGTTCAGCCGGTGTGCGGCACACCGCAGAGCCGACCTCAACCATCGCCTGATGCATTTCAGGCTTGACCTGCTCGCGCAAAATGAGCCGACCTTCCTCTAGTATCTCGGTGATATAGGAGCGCAGTTCACGTGTCTGAGGATCGACAATCTGATACTCTTCTTCAATGCCGATGGTCAGCGATGGCGGTTTTAGCATGGCACCCCTCTCTTCATAAGTGTGTTTCTACGATGCATGTCCGGTGCAATCTTGACTTGATCTTTCCGGGTCTGGTAGGGATAGTTCCGTTCTGAAGAGGCAGCAGAAGCCACCCTCTCTCTCAACATGCTTGAAAGGATTAAAACCCGGAAGGGATTGGAACGCGCGGTTCTATCACAAATGTCGGTACGGCTGAGCCGGTACCGGCGGAGACATTCAACAGGGCCTCAGCGGAGAGACGCGAGAGGCAACCGTCCATATAGGCACCTTGAAAGATGAGCGGGTTAGTGTCCAGCATGCGATCAGCAATCTCCAGGTGGCCATCGACCATGCTGGGGTATGGCTCACTGGGAATGGTGACGCGCTCCTGGACAATGTATGGCTCAGTCAGGGCCGCCTGCAATGCCTGTGACCAGCTATCAAGATCGCATTGCCAGCCCAGGATGATGCCTTTACCGCCGTACTCATCGTTGGGTTTAAGGACAAAGTTCTCGCGGTGTTCCAGGATATATGGGATCAGATCAATTGTCTTACCACGATAGCTGGCGCGCTGCTCCACGACATGGCGCGTCCAGGGAATATGTGCCTCAATCGCCTCCCGCTCATCCGGGCTGAAGATATGGGCATTACGCTCATCACTTAAAACCGCCAGACTGGCCTTTTTATGCAGGATTTTACAGCGGAAAGGATTGACCATACATACCGCCCTATCGCGTACCGCCTGGATTACAGGATGATCCAGGCCCCCACGTTCCACCAGTTCACTAATGAGGACACGTTTGTAGATCAGTGTGATATGGAAATCACCGGCCATCAAACGACCGTTGTGATACTCTACCTCGCGTGGGTCGGCAATCACACATTGCAGGCCCTGCGAGCGGAAATACTCCTCGAACAGTACGAACTCGCTGTAGCTGGGCACCTCGCGCCAGTCAAGGATGGCGATTTGTGGAGCCTCACGGTGTCCCGCCCACTGTAAGTAGGCATCCATCAGGGCGTGCATAACAAGGTGGCGCGCGGGCAACGGGCGCACCTCGTAGGTGCGTAGAAACTCGCCCATAATGGGCAGACCGTAGAAGATCTCCGCCAGGGCATCATTGTAGCCCGGACTCGCGGGCGTCTCTGCATTGTACTCGGTCAGGCGCAGTCCTCCGCGCTCGGCCACAAAGAAGGTGTCTACGCGCGAGGTTGGGCTAGGCGCACGGAAACCGGGGTCATAGCGCACCAGTTCCTCCTCCCAATCGAGCAGACCGAACTGCATGCGAAAGTCTGGCTCGGCAAGAGCGACCCGATAGGCCCGATCAAAGGCACGCAGGAGTATGCGCAAACGAGCCTGAAGGAAGCGATACTGCTCAGGGGCGATGAAGCGCGGTCGTAAGACGGTACATAACGGACGTTGAGCAAAGAAAAGTCCTCGCTGCCGCTGCTGTGCCTCAAGTTGAAGCTGGGACGCGCTCGCCAGCTCATCGGTGAGCAGGCTGTTATAGTGTTCAATGGCTTCACGCAGTGACATGGCGTACCTCCAAAATAACCGGAAACCGTTCACCTCATGGATTATGAAATCCGTAGGGGCGTGATTGATCACGCCCTGCCTGCAAATTGTGTTGTATATGTGTGACAGATAAGGAATGATGAATCACGCCCTGCCTGCAAATTGTGTTGTATATGTGTGACAGATAAGGAATGATGAATCACGCCCTGCCTGCAAATTGTGTTGTATATGTGTGACAGATAAGGAATGATGAATCACGCCCTGTCTACAAA
>DAOTVZ010000315.1:0-5642 GCA_034436045.1 Ktedonobacteraceae bacterium
GATCAATCACGCCCCTACGAGGTTGCCAGTTTCGATGGTCAAAATTCACCATCGCGTCCCTACGGGAGATGGGGAATTCGATTTCAGGTGTTAAAATCATTATCACATTAGCGACCCCCCAACCCGGTCAGAGTGATGCCCTCGACGAGATAACGTTGCAGAAGAATGACCAGGATGATTCCTGGTATCACCGAGATGGTCGCACCGGCCATCATATAACTCCACTCCGTGCCATGCTGGCCCTGGAACATTTGCAGGCCCAGAGGAATGGTCGCCATATCGGTAGTATTGACCACAATGAGCGGCCACAAGAAGTTGTTCCAGAAGCCGATGAAGGTGAAGAGGCCCAGCACCCCCAGGGCAGCTCGTGACAACGGCAGGATGATGCTCCAGAGGATACGCAACCGTGACGCGCCATCGATCAGCGCCGACTCTTCCAGCTCGACAGGGATAGTTCTGAAGAACTGCCGCAACAGAAAGGTGCCGAAAGCGGTAAAGGCACCGGGCAGAATCAGCGCCTGGTACGAATTGACCCAGCCCAGATAGCGAATAAGCAGGAACTCTGGAATGACGAGGACAGCCTGGGGCACAATCAAGGTGCCAAGATAGGCGACAAAAATGGTTTCACGCCCGAAGAAACGCAGGCGGGCGAAAGCATAGGCGGCCAGACTGGATGTAATTAACACCAGAATGGTGCCAATGCCCGCCACAATCAACGAATTGATAATAAAGCGTCCAAAGGGCAGATAGGTCCAGACGGCGGCAAAGTTCTGCCACTGGATCGGGTTGGGGATCAGTGTGGGCGGGAAGAGAAACACATCCGCATCCGGCTTGAGCGCTGTGTCCAGCATCCACAGGAACGGGAATAGCACGATGAGAGAGAAGATGATCAGAAAAGTGTGAGAGATGATGCTTCCCATGCCCAGGCGTGCTTTTGGCGCACTACTAAGTACCTCAGACTTCATAATAGACCCACCTTTTCTGCAAAGCAAACTGCGCTATCGTGACCAGCATAATCAGCACAAACAGCACACTTGAGATCGTCGCAGCGTAGCCCATGTGGAAGTAGACAAACCCATTCTGGTAGGTGTAGAACACTAGCGTGGTGGTAGCGGTTCCCGGCCCGCCAGCCGTCAAAATGTAGACCTGATCGAAGACCTGAAAAGAGGTGATCAGGGTTAATACCAGGCCAAAAAAGATTGAAGGCGAGAGGAGCGGCAACGTAATCGCAAAGAAACACTGCCAGCGCTGCGCGCCGTCGATAGCCGCCGCCTCGTAGAGATGCCGTGGAATAGCCTGCAATCCCGCTGAAAAGACCAGCATATTATAGCCAAAACCGTACCACAGCGACATAACGATGACAGCAGGCATGGCCCACGTGGTCGAACCCAGCCAGTTCGGGCCATGTATGTGGAAGAGGGCATAGAGCAGTTGATTGATAATGCCGTTCTGGTCATACATGAGCATCCAGACGAGCGACACGCCAACCGCTGGTGTCATGACTGGCAGGAACATAATAATACGAAACAGGCTTTTCGCGCGGATGTTCCCTGAGAGCCAGACGGCAGTACCCAACGAAAGCAGGATATTCAACGGAACATAGCCAAACACAAAGTAGAGTGTATTGAGTACAACTTGATGAAATACCGGGTCCTGCGTGAACAAAATTACGTAGTTGTTCAGCCCTATAAACGTTGGCGATGAGAGCAGGGACCAGCGGAAGAAGCTCAATCCAAAGGCCGCGACGAGCGAAAACAGGGTGAAGAACAGGAAACCGATGATATTGGGCGCGAGAAAGAGAAAAGCCGTACCCTGCTCTTTCCACATCAACCGGCGCATGCGCCGACGTGCGGTGACAATATTACGTGTACGGACATTGCGCGCTAAGGCCGCCTGGCCTGCGGCGCTTGTATTTGTGTCAGGCTCTCTAAGCATCATCTTTTCCCTCTAGTATGGGCGTGATTGTTCTCCATCACGCCCATACAGGACTCCCTTACTGACTATTAGCCTGCGTTTGCACGTTTTTGAGGACAGTCGCGGCTGATACCTGCCCGTCAAGAACCTGCAAACCATCCTGGGATAGGAGTGTACTCACCTCATTCCAGTTCGCGGTGGTCAGGTAGGGCACGGAGGTTGCCAGCGTCTCGTTCATGGCGGCCTGAGCGCCGGGTACAGCGTTTTGATACCAGTAGGTTTGCTGAGCGGTGCGGGCCGAGAATGCTCTGCCTGCACTTGCCAGGTATTGCTCGGCGGTTGCGCCGGTCAGCACGCTGATCGCTTTCCAGTCATCGGCCTGGTGCTGAGACGTGGTAGAGATGCCAAAACCGGAACCGGCCACAAAGGTAATTGAACCTTTTGAGCCAGCAGGCATGGGCGCGATGCCGAACTGGAATTTGACAACTGCCTTGTCGTTGATCAAATCCCACGGCCCATCAATCACCATGCCGATATGGCCGGCCTGCCAGAGCGACGGCGTATTGATAGCCTCCGTCGCCGTGATGGTAGGCGAGACGTGATACTGATAGACCAGCTTGGCGTAATTCTGGAAGGCCGCGACCAGTTGTGGATTGGTTAAGTCAAGCTGTCCATTCGATGTCAGGTAGTTCGCTCCGTCGGAAAGCGCGAAGGGAAGCCAGGAGTCAGGGAACGGTGTGGCAATAAAACCATAGTCGTTGCCATGCGTCATCATTTGCGCATCCTGCAAGAATTGCGCATAAGTCCAACCGGCGGTGGGCAAGGGCACATGATACTTCTGGAACAGATTCTTGTTGTAGAAGATCATATACGGGCCGAAGTCGTAGGGTAGCGCACGCAGACTTCCCTGATAGGTCAGGCCGTTGATAATCGTTGAGTTGAAAGCAGAGATATCGAAATTACTGCTCTTGATGAACGAATTCAGCGGCACGAAACTACTGGCAAAACCGGGAGTATGCTGACTCTGCAACGAGATGATGTCGGGGAGTGTACCGCTAGCAGCTTCGCTCTCCAGCTTTGTCCAGTATTCGGGGAAGGTGGTGGTTTCAAACTTGATGTGAATCCAGGGGTACTGCCTGGTGACAAGGCTGGCATCATACTCCCAGGCCTGCACTTCCTGGGTCGAGCCTGTCCACATGAACCAGGTCAATGTCACCGGCTGAGTGCTGTTACTGTTGGCACCCGATGAGGCCGGTTGCGATGAGCCACACCCCGCCAGGATCACGCCCAGTAACACAAATAAGCATCCAAAGGTACGGAGGACGGTTTGTCTTGACAGCATAGTCTGCCCCCTTCGTCAACACTGAACTGACGGTACGCTTATATGAAAAGCTTTTCATAAGAAGGTTACTTAAAATATCGCCGTTTGTCAAGTGGTAAGGTGATGAATTTCCAGGTCTGCGCATTATCCTTCCTTGACAAACAAGGGTGTGGCGTTTTATAGTTGATCTAACAGAGAGGATTCATAAACACATTAGCATGACACTGTGAAATCATTTTCATGTCATGGGGAGAGGATAGCAGCTTATGACAACTATTCAGGAAGTGGCGAAACGGGCTGGTGTCTCTATCTCGACCGTCTCGCGCGTCCTCAACGGCACCGCGCGCGTTAACGATGAGGTGAAAGAGCGCGTGTACGAGGCTATTCAGGCGCTGGACTACCGACCGAATCGTGCCGCGCGTTTATTGCGAGCCAACACTTCCAGAATCATCGGTCTGTTGATCTCCGATCTCCAGAATCCTTTCTTCATGGACATCATTAAAGGTGTCGAGGATACCGCGCAACGCAACGGCTACAGTGTCATTTTATGCAATTCAGACGAGGACGCCAAGCGCGAACAACGCTATCTCGAAGTGCTATTCGATGAGCGCGTGGCCGGTGCGATTATCGTACCGACCCACGAGCAACTTGAGGGCCTTACACGCTTTCAAGAACATGACATTCCGGTTGTGGCGCTGGATCGCCGTATTACCGTTAAAGGTATGAATATCGACGCAGTGCTGGCCGACAACGTGCTTGGGGCCTCTCAGGCCGTTACGCACCTGATCGAGAACGGCTATCGCCGCATCGGCGTGATTACCGGTCCGAAGTCAACCACGACGGGCCGTGAACGCCTGGAAGGCTACCGTCAGGCACTACGCCGTGCGGGCATCACACCTGATCCCGCACTCGAACGCAGTGGCCCGTATAAGGCCGAGGCCGGACGCCAGCTTGCTGAGTCCCTGCTCAGCCTTGACCCACCTATCGACGCGCTCTTCGCCTGCTACAACATGGTGACATTAGGCGCGATGGACGCGCTCTACGCGCACAAGCTGCGTGTACCCGACGACATTGCACTGGTCGGCTACGATGAGATGCCCTGGGCCTCGCTGGGTGCTATCTCCTTGACCACAGTCGTTCAACCGGCCTATGAAATGGGTACGAGCGCCGCGCTACGTCTCTTCCAGCGCCTGCAATATCGTGGCGAATCTGCCCGCCAGGAAATCATGCTCACACCCACACTACGTATTCGCGGCTCCTCTCAGCCACGTCCATCGCGTACAATAGACAATAAGGAGAAAATAGATGCAAAATATTAGTCAGCGACCGGCTACAGCGAGTGGTACCTTCACCATTGGCGGCGACCTCACGGTCTATCGCCTCGGTTTCGGTGCCATGCGCCTTACGGGGCCTGGTATCTGGGGGCCACCGAAGGATAAGCAGGAGAGCATCGCGGTACTGCGCCGCGCCGTCGAACTGGGCGTTAATTTTATCGATACCGCCGACTCGTATGGGCCAAACGTGAGCGAAGAGTTGATTGCCGAAGCGCTCTACCCTTATCCGCAAGGACTGGTCATTGCCACCAAAGGCGGGCTGCTGCGTCCTGGCCCCGGCATCTGGAACCGCGACGGGCGTCCCGAACATCTGCGTGAGGCCCTGGAGGGTAGCCTGCGCCGTCTACGCCTTGAGCGCATCGACATCTACCAGTATCATCGCGTAGACCCCAATGTGCCGCTGGAAGATTCGGTCGGCGAACTGGCCCGTCTGCGCGAGCAGGGCAAGATTCGCCATGTGGCTCTCTCCAACGTCGATGCCGATCAGCTCGCACGGGCGCGCAAAATCGTTCCCATCGTAACGGTGCAGAACCGCTATAACCTGACCGATCACGAATCGGAGCAGATGGTGGACATCTGCGAGCGTGAGAACATTGGCTTCATCCCCTGGGCACCATTGGGCGGTGATTCACTCGCTTCCGTTGAGACGCTCAATCAGATTGCCCGCCGCCATCATGCCACGCCGCACCAGATCGCCCTCGCCTGGCTGCTCAAGCGCTCAAGGGTTATGCTGCCCATTCCTGGCACCGCATCGCTCAAGCACCTGGAAGAAAACGTTGCCAGCGCAACCATTCAGTTGAGCGACGAAGAATTTGCAGCGTTGCGCTAAAAGCGCGCTCCAAACATACAATTGAACAGCGATCTTATACGGCTATAAGAAATGATAAAAATTCATCCGCGAACCCGGCGCTCCCGTAGGGGCGTGATTCATCACGCCCTGATCGCTACGTCCTGTTCACCCGGCGCTCCCGTAGGGGCGTGATTCATCACGCCCTGATCGCTACGCCCTGTTCACCCGGCGCTCCCGTAGGGGCGTGATTCATCACGCCCTGATCGCTACGCCCTGTTCACCC
>DAOTVZ010000316.1:0-1902 GCA_034436045.1 Ktedonobacteraceae bacterium
CCGCTCAATGGTTGGGTTCAGCGAGCGCACATTGGCGCAATAGCATCTATTGATCTGCAAAGAATGCACCGTTTGTTCAGCAGGAACACGGTGCATTCTGTTGCAATGGTTGCTTCTATCGATGATAGGGAGAGTGAGCAGCCGGGCTTAAGGATTGCCTGCGCGGCGGTCTACTTCACCAATGGCCTTATTGACTTCGACGGGAGAATGATAGGTCTGTTCCGGCATATTCTCCAGAGCCTTGTGAACGCGCTCATCCGCCCCATGCTGTTCGGCATGGCGAATGAGATCCTGTTTGCTGGCAGGATAATCGATGCCTTTCAGGCACTTTTCAACGTCCTTTGGGCTGACCTTTTCCATTGTCTCTATTCCTCCTTGTGTTCTCAAGTTATCCAGCTATCCAGTGCTGGTCATTGAATACCACGCTAGACCAGGAATAGATGATGACATAGACTGTGCGCATTGAAACACTGTCTTGCCAGATTTGTTCTGCACAGGTATAGTAAAAGCGAGGCACGTTTCATTCTATAATCCTTCCATCGCGCATCGTGATGATGCGATTCGCCATCTTGCCCACCTCGATAGCGTGCGTGACGACGATGAAGGTCTGCCCATTTGTTTTATTCAGATGGGTTAGCAGTTCCATAATCTCCTGAGCGGTTTCGCTGTCCAGGTTGCCGGTTGGTTCATCGGCCCAGACGATAGCAGGATTGTTGGTGAGGGCGCGAGCGATGGTGACGCGCTGACGCTGACCGCCGGAGAGTTCCGCCGGTCGATGAGAGGCGCGGTCGGACAATCCCACCAGTTCGAGCATCTCCAGGGCGCGCTGACGGGCTTTACGTGCTGGCATTTTCGAGACCAGCAGGGGAAGTTCGACATTTTCCACCGCCGAAAGCACCGGTAGCAGGTTAAACTCCTGGAAGATGAAACCCATGTGCTGGGCGCGGAAGGTGGTGCGTTCGCGGTCGCTCAATTCGCGCAGGTTGTGGTCGCGGATAAACACGTCGCCTTCGTCGATGCTATCGAGGCCGGAGAGGCAGTTGAGCAGGGTCGTTTTGCCGCAGCCGCTTGGTCCCATGATGGCAATCATTTCTCCTTGCTCGACTGTGAGGTTGATATTGTTAAGGGCGGCAATACGAAATTCGCCACTGCGATAGATTTTCTTGACATTATTGGCCTGGATGATAATAGGCATGCTGTATCAAACCTTCTTGCTGTGTTCCATGACAGTTTATTCTGTATTATATGGTTAATGCCTGCTTTTGCAAAGGCGTAGATGAGTTATAGGTCGGGGTGCGGCTCTGTGGTCGTCAAAGTCAGCAGGCGGATTCTATGGGGAAAACGGGGTGTGTGCCGTGCTTTGAGCGCTGGCAGGGCGGCAGTGATAAAGGCCAGAGGTGTCGGGATCGGACTGGGAATATAAAGGGCAAGATGGCGCATGCCTGTAGGTAAGGCATCATAAGCGATAAGTCGCACACGATAGCTCAGTCGTTTTCTCCGCATCATTCCCCTCCCACCCATGTCGTTATGCGCTATTATACCTCATGTGACGGGGTTTGGGGAGTAGCCCGCGAAGCAAAATGTATGTATCATATATTCCCTTGTAGTCGGTAGTCGATAGTGATGTTGTGTATAGATAAAAGTTATTTTTTACCCCATAAATAAGCTTGACTAACGGTATTTTATGCTCTACAATTGTAATTACCCTCGTTGTAAAGTAAAAGTTCATCGATGGTTTTCTTTCGTAAGAGTGGGGATGAGCCAGGGTTAAAAGTGTTGGTCTGCTGCATGCCAGGCAGACAACGATGCTGTGAACATGTGATGGGAGAGTTTTGCCAGGTGAGCAATGCATATCTTTTTGTACCTACCCTGGAGTGTGAATATCGTTTCGTAGGGCAAGGG
>DAOTVZ010000317.1:0-3635 GCA_034436045.1 Ktedonobacteraceae bacterium
AGAACGTGGAACGTGTCCAGAGCGAGGGCATACGCTTGAGGTGAGGGAATTCCTCTCGCATATCGTGCGAGGAACGGCCTTTTATCAAGCGAGGAATGTCCGTAGGCAACGTATAGGGGTTCGCCTGAATGAAGAGATGCACGTGATCGGGTTGAATTGCCAGTTCGACAATCTCCCACCCGTTTTCATCGGCTACTTCACGAATGATCTGCTCTAAGCGGTCACGTACTGGCCCTACCAGTATCTTCCGTCTTCGTTTCGGGCAGAAGATGATATGGTAGAGAATGTGATGAACCGTATGTTGTTCGTGAAGATACTTGTCACTCATGTAGTCTATTATAGTCGAAGAAACGCCATTTGTCAACATCCCTACCCCTCTCCCACAAGGAACGGCGCTCTCATCCCCCGCTTAAAAGACGGGGGTTTTCCCGCGCCGGTTGTATAAGTACGTTGCCCCGGTCATCAGCCCGAATGGGCCTATGACGGATCTCAACGGCAATGTCATCCAGGATCCCAGCGGGCATATTGGCTTCCCAGGCTTCGATGGCATGTCAGCCGCCGTCTCGCTCGCCTATGTGGCGGCAATGCAGGAACACGGCGTTCCCGTGACTTATGCCTACATTTCCGATGCCCATGATGCGCATCCCAACGGCCCGGCCTATGGCCCCGGTCAGGCCGGTTACGTTCAGGCGCTGGCGGCGTATAACGATGCCTTCGGCAAATTCTTTACCCGTCTCGCCAACGATGGCATCAATGCCAGCAACACCCTGTTCATATTCACGGCTGACGAGGGCGACCATTTCGTAGGCGGCACACCCAGCCCGTCGGGTTGCGACGGCGTGACCACCCCTTGCACCTACAGTCAGATCGGTGAGATCAACGCCAACCTGACCGGTCTACTGGCGACCGAGCAGAATATCACAACACCTTTCACCGTCCATGCCGATGCCGCTCCCACCATCTACATTACCGGCAATCCGACACGTACCGACGCGGTCACTCGCGCTTTTGGGCGCGCGCTCGGCCAGTTGACGGCAGTGAATCCGATCACGAACAAAACCGATCAGCTCACCAACTATCTGGCCGATTCGGTCGAGATGCAGCTCCTGCACATGGTTACGGCAGACCCGGCCCGCACCCCGACCCTCACGATGTTTGCCAACCCCAACTACTTTCTGTTCGCTGGTGCGCCCAACTGCAACTCCCCGTGCGTCACGGAACAACCGGGCTTTGCCTGGAATCATGGGGACGTAGCACCGGAGATCAATACCACCTGGCTCGGCATGGTTGGCCCAGGCATGGCTCAAAAGGGCATTGACAGCAGCACATGGTCGGATCACACCGATATTCGCCCAACAATGATGGCATTGCTGGGTCTGAGGGACGACTACAGCCACGATGGACGTGTTCTCTTCGAGGACCTTCAAGGCTGGGCCATACCAGCATCACTAAAACATAACGAGGGGCTTGTCAGGCAACTTGCCCAGGTATACAAGCAGATTGACGCCTGTGTTGGGCAATTCGGCCTGGGTACACTGGCGGTCTCCACAAAGGCCATCGAGAGCAATAGTCCCAATGATAGCACCTATACCAACCTTGAGAACCAGCTTATCAGCCTGGGCAACCAGCGCGACAGGCTAGCTTCTCAGATGATCTCGCTGCTAGAAGGGGCCGAGTTCAACGGTCAGCCCATCAATCAGCAACAGGCCAGACAGTTGATCGCTCAGGGCCAGTCGTTACTGGAACAGGTCAGCAACTTGCAGTAACCAGCCCCGAGGGGAACCGCCCGGCAGGGCAATCGCCCGACAAACGGGTCGGCAGGGCGACGCCTCATGCTCGCCCTGTCTGGCCCCCTCCTGACTTTGTTCGCATTGCATTATTCCCCATACCGCGCATTATAGTCACCTACCGTTTGCCCGATTCGTGCTACTCTGTTGAAAGGGAAGTATCCACTAATCTCAATCTATCTATAGAAAGGGAACGGCTAACCGATAGTGTCATAGTAACAGGAATAGGGGCTGGATAGCCGACTGGTTAAGAGATTGTTGTTTGCAAGATAATTTCTGTATGATACAATAAACCAGAACCGGACTGATCTCATGTACATGTTGCAGGAGAAGGGAAAGCACTTGGAACGCAATGAGATGTTTGAAACAGAGCAGGATAAGGCGAGCGAGCCTGAGCGAGAGGCTCTGCAAGAGGCCGATCTGAGCAGCCTGGCGCAAAGTGACAGTTTGCGCCTCTACCTGCGCGAAATCTCTCGTATTCCGCTCCTCAACCCCGTCACGGAAGTGCGACTGGCCGAGCGAGCAGAACAAGGTGATAAGGAGGCACGCAACCACCTGATTGAAGCCAACCTGCGCCTGGTCGTGAGCATTGCCAAGAAATACGTCGGGCAGGGCCTCTCCCTGGAAGACCTGATCGGCGAGGGCAATATCGGCCTGATACGCGCTGTTACAAAGTTTGACTATAAGAAAGGTTTCCGTTTCTCCACCTACGCGACATGGTGGATTAAGCAGGCGATCACCCGTGCGATTCTGGAGGGTACCCGCGTCGTCCGCCTGCCCGTCTACATTATGGAAGAGGTGATGCGCGTGAAACGAATGACGCGCCAACTCTACCAGGAACTGGGCCGCGAACCAACGCCGGAGGCTATCGGTGAACGTCTGAATATGAGTCCAGAACGGGTCAGCGAACTATTGATCTGGGCCGAGAAAGTCTTCTCGCTGGATGCACCACTCTCAGAAGAGGAAGAAAACACCCTCGGCGATATTATCGAAGACATGCGTGAACGCGGCCCCACAGAGATTACCGACCAGCGCCTGCTGCGCGAGGAGATTCGCAAAGCTCTGGGTCAACTGACCTACCGCGAGCGCCAGGTGATTGAGCTACGCTTCGGCCTGGCCGATGACCATGATCATACGCTCGAAGAGGTGGGCAAAAAGCTTAAAGTCACGCGCGAACGGGTACGCCAGATTGAAGAGCGCGCCATTCGGAAGTTGCGCCATCCCCAGGCCAGCCGTCTCCTCAAAGACTATCTCGACTAACACGAAGACATGAGGGACAGGGCAGGCTCGTCGCGCTGCTTTGTCCCTTCATTCTCCTGGTTCTACTCTATCGCTGTACTTTTTCTCCTTACCCCGGAACTGTCCACCGATAGATCAGGTACTTTCGGCGTCACTCGACGCTAGATACGGCTGCAATGCGTTTAATCTCAAGGGAGATATATCTATTTTCATAAACACAGCTATTTGTTGAGGGTCTGATAGGTATGAATGAATTGGCCGGTCAAAACCTCGGCGGCTACCAACTGGAAGAGGAGATCGGGCGGGGTTCAATGGGAGTGGTCTATCGCGGTAAACAGATTGCACTGGAACGAGAGGTGGCAATTAAGGTCTTGCCCCACGCTCTCGCGCGCGACGCTTCCTATGTCGCACGGTTCATTCGTGAGGCGCAGATTATCGCAGGTCTGAACCATCCAAATATCGTGCAAATCTATGACGCGGGCCAGCAGAACAGATTGCTCTATTTTGTCATGGAATATGTGCAGGGACCGACGCTAGCCAGCCTGCTGCACCTGGATGGCATCATCCCTCAACACCTGGCCGTCGAGTACGCAGCACAGATTGCCGACG
>DAOTVZ010000318.1:0-5588 GCA_034436045.1 Ktedonobacteraceae bacterium
GCGCTAGATGTGGTACACAATCTCGCCATTATTCCCCACTTTGATGAGATGCCAGCTTTCTTTGCTGATAATGCTATTCGCGCGGCAGGCAAGCTGATCGTCGCCGGTATCGAAGGTAGCACGGCCCTTGTCGGTTCATCTAATGGCTGGACGGTTATCGGCAGTGGTGGCGTGACAATCTTTGCGAATAAGAGCAAGACGCGCTATACGCAAGGACAGACCGTGCCACTGGAACCGTTAGGGAAAGAGTGAGTTGTTAGTCGTGAACGGCCTGATGCCCGTGTGGATATCAGGTTCCTGGTATCATGCTACCCATCATCACATCTATCACGTCTGTCAATCCACCGCCATAGCGTCAGGCTCTTGCGGATGCCTGATATGGCGACCTTGTATGCCCTCTTGCGCTGTGGTACTATCTGTATGGCCTGCTGAGGTCGTGTCAAACGGTATATGCTCAGCAGGTACGGATACCTTTCATGTTTTACTCAACGGAGATTACCAATTCCTATGGATCAACACGCAGCGAAGAATGGTGCGCCTGTGCAGCGCACACCCGGCGTCTACGGTTTAGAGGAGATCGCCGCGAACAAGCTAGAAATCTGGCCGAACCCGGCCCAACAGCGCGATTATGTCATACATCTGGAGATACCGGAGTTCACCTGCCTCTGCCCGCGCTCCGGCTTTCCCGATTTTGCGACCATCATCATCGACTATGTGCCGGAGCAGTACGTCGTGGAACTCAAGACGCTTAAGCTCTATATCAACCAGTTCCGCAATCGCCAGATCAGTCACGAGGCTGCCGCCAACACGATTCTGGATGAACTGGTAGCCCTGCTCTCCCCGCGCTGGATGCGCGTCGTCGCGGATTTCTCGGTGCGCGGCAATATCAAGACGATCATCTTTGCCGAACATGCCCAGGTAGACTATCGCGGGCCGCGCCCGGAGTTCCGGCGCTACCAGCCCTCAGCGCTCTAAAGATGAGATTGCCTGTAGCTTATGGGGTCTTGCAAACCGGCCTCGGCGAAGCCATTGAGGCGTAACAGGCAGCTATCGCAGGTTCCACAGGCCAGTTCCCCACCTTCATAGCAACTCCAGGTCAGTTCATAGGGCACACCGAGCCGGGTGCCCGTGCGAATGATCTCGGCCTTGTCCATGTACATCAGGGGAGCATGGAAGTGGAACTTGCGCCCATCCTGCGTGGTGGCCTTTGTTGCCAGGTTTGCCATGCGCTCAAAAGCCGCCAGATACTCTGGACGGCAGTCGGGATAGCCGCTATAGTCGATGGCATTGATGCCCAGGAAAATATCGTCGGCCCCCGATACTTCGGCGTAGGCCAGCGCAAATGAGAGAAAAACGGTATTGCGAGCAGGAACATAAGTAACAGGAATATCGTGTGACATCTCTTCGGGCGCGCGGCCATGCGGCACGGGAATATCAGCCGTGAGCGCGCTGCCGCCGAAGATGCGCAGGTCGATCCTGGCCGTTTTCTGTTGTGCCACTTTGTAGTAGCGGGCGACAGCGTTGGCGGCCTCAACCTCGCGCTGGTGGCGCTGCCCGTAGTCGAACGATAACGTGTGTAGCTCAAAACCCTGCTGATGTGCGATGGCAAGGGTAGTGGTCGAGTCCAGGCCACCGGATAACAACACAACTGCTTTCTTGCTCATAATCTGCTCTGGCTCCCTCTGAGTAGGTCTAAAGCATCACCTGTAACGCATAAAAAATGAGTGCAGCATAAACTGTACTCATCGCTTGAGTGGATAGGCCCGGTAATCAAAAAAAGCGTTGCTGAGAGGATTCGAACCTCCGACTTCTTCCTCCGCAGGGAAGCGCTCTATCCACTGAGCTACAGCAACGTGTCATCTGGTCACACCTGATACACGTTCAGACCGTGACCACTGTCTGAACGTGCTATGAGAACCCGCAATTTGTCGCTCTCTTTGAGCTACAGGTATCTGTGGTTGTCCACGTGCTATACAATACAAGATTCTTGCATGTTTGTCAATAGGTTTTGGCACAAGTTCAGCAAAGTTAGGCGCGAGAGTGCTGGTACCGGTACGCGCACCCGTCAGCTTGACACATCTTGCATCTGTTGGCTATACTCAACCCATAGAGGGAATAGATAGTTAGCGGCGAGCGGCGTGGGAATGCTTGCTGGCGTGGATAGAGTAGGCGTATGATTGTAGAGCAGCCATCAGGGGCCTATCTGGTAATCCATAAAGCATCGATGGCAGGGAGACGCATCGAACTGTGGAAGGATTGTACCACCCTGGGACGTAGCAGCGATTGCGACATTTTTCTGGAAGATATCACGGTACATCGTAAGCAGGCCAGTATCGTGCGTACTCCGGCAGGCTATGTGCTGCGCGATGATCACGGCAGCGGCGATAGCTTTGTGAACGAGATACCTGTACAGCGTGAGCAGCTTCTCAATAGTGGCGATCATTTACGTTTTGGGAATACGGTGATTACCTTTTATGCCAGTGAAGGCACACGCCCTTTTCAGTTGCCCGTCTCGCGTAGACGTGAACTGCACATGGGGCGAACCTCGGAACTGTTGCCACCGGCCTATCTGGAGGTCATCAATACACGTAGCCTCTCCTCCTATATCGAATTGTTGCCGGAAATGACGATTGGCCGCAGCCGTGAAAGCTCGATTTTCTTAGAGGACCTGGCTGTGAGCCGCCTGCATGCGACGATCCGCGAACTGCCCAGCGGGGATTATGAACTGCTCGATCATCGCTCGGCTACCGGCACCTTTGTCAATGGGCGCGCAATGGCACGTTGCGTGTTGCGCGATGGAGACGAGATACAGATTGGTTCGACACGGTTTGTTTTTCGTCTGGCCCACCAGTGAGCAAGCCCTGCATCTCTTATAGTTTTACTTCACTTGCTTTGTTGTAATAACTGCTGTAATTGTTTGATGCGCTCTCCATAGATATCCAGCGTGGTACCATCTGTGCGTTGAAGCGGAGGTGAGTAGACGCGAGTTTCGCGTATGAATTGCAGAACCTCGCGGGGAATCGCGTGCGCGGCAGAAGCGCGTCCCTGGCGCACGGCGGTGGAAGAGATGTCCCGATAGCGCGGGTCAAAAGGCAAGATATGTACGTGTTGGGCAAAACGCTCATTCTGCTCCTGGTGAATAAGTTCCTCAATCTCACGTTCGCCCCCGTTGCCGCGCGGCGCGACCAGTAGATCGGCTTGTTTAAAAAGCTCGGTCAGAGCGCTATCGCGGTCGGTGTAGTAGTGGGGATCAAAAATCTGTACGATCTTGTCATAGCCGATCACGAAGAACAGGCGTTTCACCAATGGAAATGATGCTCGTATTGCCTCAGCCTGTTCGACGTAAAGGCCGCGATTAAAGAGTATGATGCCAACGTGTGGCAGGCGGTGTTGGAGGATGACATGTAAAAGATATACTTTGTCCACTAATAGAGGGCGCTCGACATTCTCTTTATCAACGGTATGCTTGGTGAAGGCAGCGTAGACCTGAACCTGTCCTGCCTGAGTATGCAAATAGTGATAAGCATTCTTGAGGAGCGCCAGGTGAGCGATGGTGGGTGGATTGAAGGAGCCGGTGAAGACGGCGACCGTTCCTCTGGGGCGTGGTGAGCCGGGGACGATTAACGCCCTCGGCTCCGCTTCTGGCTCCAGTTGATCAAGCTCTGCTTGTATCTGCTTGAGTTGATAAATGGTCCGCTGAGAAAAATGTAACATGCTCATGCCTGTATTATAGCATAGCATGGCTTTTCCTCAGAAGGATGGCACGCCCGGTGGCGTGTGCCTCTGCTCTCTCCGCATTATTATTTATCTCTGCCCTAACAAATTTACGATAGTTCTGTTAAACTATCTTTAAGGGATGGATGGAGAGGTGTTAATATTTTATTAATGGTCGAGGAAGGCTATGTTAAGTGCCAGGAAGGCAACTTGTTATGTACATTCTATCCGTGTGGAAGGAGGTGTTATGGTAGAAATACCCATTGTTAGCTCATCCTTTGACCGCTACACTCTAAGCAGGTATCATTTGTGTGGTACCGTGCATCTCTGCCACCTCTGCTCTATTCGACAACATAGTAGTTGTTGCGATACCTTGTACCCATTGCTCTGTGGTGTATAGCAGGTAATGGGCAGAGTGTATCGTCATTGTGTACCATCGAGAGGTATTTCCTTTATGAGCGAGCAACAGCGTTTTGAGAATATTTTTGCTGCCCAGAGCCGTCGTCGTTTTCTCAAACAGGCCGGTGCTCTGGGCGTTTCCACCGTCGCCCTGACGGCCTTCCTGGAGGCGTGCGGCAGTAACCCCGGCAGTGGTTCATCTACGACCAACGTCAATGATCTCAAGGGGCCAATTCCTATGCAGACCCTCATCACGAATGCCAAGAAAGAGGGCAAGCTGCAAGCGATTGGTATTCCGCCGGAGTGGGCCGATTATAAAGACATTCTGGCCGGTTATGCGTCGCTCTACGTACCTGTGTCTTATCAGGCGGAGGCGGAGTATTCTTCGGCGCAGGAGTTGGAGGTCTTCAAGAATTCCATTCATCACCCGCATGGCGATATCGGAGATGTTGGCTTCTCCTTTGGCCCGGTGGCGAAGCAACAAGGTCTGATTACGCCCTATATTCATTCGCATTGGGCCGATATTCCCGCAAACCTTAAAGACCCTGATGGTTACTGGTGTACGGAGTACTGGGGCGCGCAGGCATTCGTGATTAATACCGATCTGGTCAAGAATCCGCCTACCTCCTTCAAAGAACTGCTGGCAGGCAACTACAAGAATATGGTCGGTATTGATGGCGATCCCCGTCAAGCCACCGATGCCTTGAACGCGGTTTATTCGGCGGCGCTGGCAATGAGCGGCAGCACGGCTGATATTCAGCCGGGCATCGACTATTTCGCGCAGTTGAAAAAGAAGGGGAGCTTCACCTCCGCACGCTCCAGTCTGGCGAACATCACGAAGGGAGAGGTGGCTATTGCAGTTATGTGGGACTATCTGGGCCTGGGTTTCCGTGACTCGCTGGCGGGCAATCCACACATCGAGGTATTGATCCCGTCTGATGGCTCTATTGCTGGCCCTTATGTCTCCATTGTCAACAAGACAGCACCTGATCCTTATGCTGCGCGTCTCTGGATTGAATATATCTTCTCGGATACGGGACAGCTCGACTATCTCAAGGGCTATGCGCACCCGGCACGCTATCAGGCCCTGGTTGCCGCTAATAAGGTTCCAGCCGACTTAGCTGCCAAGCTGCCTAGCGCGGATCAGTATGCCAACGTCAAGTTTGTCACTGACTCTGCCCAACTGGCTAAGGCGGTGAGTACGGTCAACCAGAACTGGGCCTCCCAGGTGTTGGGCCAGTAGCATTGTCAGCTCGTTCATCGTGCGTCGGGATAGTCCGTAGGGGCGTGATTGATCACGCCCTGAGAAGGGAGCGGCGATCATGTAGGGGCGTGATTGATCACGCCCCATAGGCGTCAAGTTAAGCCAAGCGCCTCGCCGCCTTGCAGGCGGCGTGAGGTGCTAGGACGAGTGGAGCGTGCGGGGATGGAACAGCCTCCCTGCACACTGCTGATCATCAGACGCAAGGCCTGTT
>DAOTVZ010000319.1:0-7605 GCA_034436045.1 Ktedonobacteraceae bacterium
TGCATTTACCACATTGAATGCAAATACTAGGATCCCACGTCGGTATCTCCTCCGCAATGTTACGCTTCTCCCAACGAGCCGTATTAGAAGGATATGTGCCATCAGCAGGCAAAGCACTTACCGGCAAGCTATCACCATCCAGCGCGATCATCGGCCCAATCATCCGTCGCACAAAATCAGGTGCTTGCTCGGATACAGGCGGACGACGGTGCAACACCGGCAAAACAACCGGCGCTTTTCTTTGTATACCAGCAGTGCTATTAACACCAACCACCTCCTGCTCAGCAGCAAACACACTCTCTTGTAATCTACCCACCGGTAACTGCACCTCGTATAAGCGCTCTAGCGTCTGATCAACAGCCTGGAAGTTGCGTTGCACAACTGCCTCCCCCCGTTTACCATATGTCTTCCTGATGCTCTTCTTGATCTGCTCAATAGCCTCATCGCGCGGCAAAATGCCACTAATAGCAAAGAAGCAGGTCTGCATCACCGTGTTAATACGTCCACCCATCCCCGTCTCACGCGCTACTTTATGAGCATCAATCACATAAAAATGTAATTGCTTCTCCAACAACTCCTGCTGCACCTCAACCGGCAAATGTTGCCAAATCTCATTGGAATCATACTGACTATCAAGCAGAAAAACACCCCCCGGTCGGGCATATTTCAACACATCGAAACGCTCCAGGAAGGTAAATTGATGACAGGCTACCACATCAGCCTCACCCACCCCTATCTGATAAGGCGCATGAATAGCATGCGGGCCAAAACGCAAATGCGAAATGGTCACAGAACCGGATTTCTTAGAGTCATACACAAAGTATCCTTGAGCGTAATTCTCCGTCTCCTCGCCTATGATTTTGATCGAGTTCTTATTCGCCCCCACCGTTCCATCAGACCCCAGCCCCCAGAAAACACACTGCACTGTTCCAGGCAGTTTGAGCGAAAAGGTCGGATCATAGCTCAGACTGGTTTGTGTTACATCATCCTGAATACCAATCGTAAAATGCTGCTTCGGCTCCGTCCGCTTCATCTCCTCAAAAATGCCTTTGACCATCGCAGGCGTAAACTCTTTTGAGGAGAGTCCATAGCGACCGCCAATCACGCTCGGCTGCAACCTGCGCGACTTATCCTCAGCCAGCGCTGCTACAACATCCAGATAGAGCGGCTCACCCGCACTACCCGGCTCCTTTGTACGATCAAGCACCGCCAGCATCCTGACGGTAGAAGGCAGTGCCCGTAAAAAGTGTTCCACAGAAAACGGACGAAACAGGCGTACCTTAAGCACACCTACCTTTTCGTTATTCGCCTGTAAATATGCCACCGTCTCCTGTACCGTCTCCGCTCCTGAACCCATCAGAACAATTACACGCTCGGCATCCGGTGCCCCAACATAATCAAACAGATGATAGTGCCGTCCAGTAAGCCTGGCAAACTTATCCATCGCCTGTTGTACCACTGTTGGACACGCCTGATAGTACGGATTCACACTCTCACGCGCCTGAAAGTATGTATCAGGATTATGTGCCGTACCACGTATAAAAGGGTGGTCGGGCGACAACGCACGCCGACGATGAGCTATCACTAGCTTATCATCAACCATCTGGCGCATCTCATCGCGTCCCAATGGCTCAATCTTATTAATTTCATGCGAGGTGCGAAATCCATCAAAGAAATGCAAAAAGGGCACTCTCGCCTCCAACGTCGCTGCATGCGCAATTAATGCCAGATCCTGCGCTTCCTGCACAGAGTTAGAAGCCAGTAAGGCAAAGCCAGTAGCTCGCGCCGCCATCACATCGGAATGGTCGCCAAAGATAGAAAGTGCCTGGGTCGCCAGCGAACGGGCCGCCACATGGAAAACTGTCGGCGTCAACTCACCTGCAATTTTGTACATATTAGGAATCATGAGCAACAGGCCTTGCGAAGCCGTAAAGGTGGTCGCTAGTGTGCCTGCCTGTAATGCTCCATGAATGGCACCCGCCGCACCACCCTCCGACTGCATCTCAACCACAAGTGGCACTGTCCCCCACAAGTTCGGTCGTCCCGCCGCAGACCATGCGTCCGCATATTCACCCATTGGCGTCGATGGCGTAATCGGATAGATGGCAATAACCTCACTTAATGCATGAGCAATCGTGGCTACCGCCTCATTACCCTCTGCCGTTATCCAGCTCCGATCCATGTCATGCTCCACTTTCTTTCAGCAAGAACAATAGCCTTAGTCCCTAGCATAGCCTATACACGTCACAAAACCATCACTACACTATCACTCCTCCTCACAGCCATATCACAAGCATCTTGCTAAACTCCTACCCCAACTCTGTTCATATAAAACATAATATAAGCATAATAACAGACTAATTGCTCCTTTTGCTAAAGTAATTAGTATAGCAAATCAGAAATGATTACTATTTCCACCCCTTTCTCAAAAATGCTACCGCATAAACACGCACAATATTTGCCCAAATGGGCATTGACAATGCTCACTTGAACAGATATACTCTACTTTATACAGAGGTGACACAACAGTATCATATATACCAGGACAAATGCTTGTGAAAACTGTAGCTCTGACAATCTCATCTATCCTACATACTGCTCTTTACTGGTATAGAAGATACAATGCGTTTCCTCCCTCTGCCAAAGATGCGTTTTTGAGATAATCAAGCAGAGTAAGACGTATATAACTAAAAGCCTGTAAAACTCCGCCCTGGCCGTCCGTTTTACTCGCCTTACGCAAGATATCTCAAATAATTACGTAGAAAGGGGGTACCTTCACACAAAAGTCACAACTTCCACTATCATCATATCATGTGATGATAGCCATTTCTTGCCCATTCTCTTTTGCATATCCCAGCTTAGATCTGGTACCACGGAGGTCCATCTATGGATATTTCAGACTACATATCCCGCTTACCCATGAAGCGTCGCAGCTTACTCAAAAATGCCCTCGTAGCTACTGCGGGCACCTCAGTTGGTGCTACCTTGCTGGCCGCCTGCGGCGGCACTACCTCTGCTACTACCAGCACCAGCAACGGGTCCGGCGAAGGCAATTTCCCCAGCCATCCCAAATGGCATTTCGTCTTCGTGAATCACGTCACGACCAACCAGTTCTTTGTTCCTACTATCTACGGCATCCAGGACGCCTGCGCCCTCCTCGGCTGCACCTACCAATGGACAGGCTCCCAAAACAGCATTGCCGCCGAAATGGTAAGCGCACTTAATGCCGCCGTAGCCGCCAAAGCCGACGGAATCGCCGTCTCTCTCGTTGACCCCAAAGCCTTCAACGCCCCGGTGGAAGCCGCTTTACAAGCTGGCATCCCCGTCGTCGCATACAACGCAGACGCCGCTGGCAATCCTCGTATGGCCTATATCGGACAGGACCTCTACCAGTCCGGCTTCTCGCTCGGCAAAAAAATGGCCGCACAGGTCACATCCGGCGAGGTGGTAGGCTTTATCGCTACTCCAGGCCAGTTGAATATCCAACCACGCATGGACGGCGCTATCGCTGCTTTCAAACAGTATGCCCCAAACGTCAAAGTGACACCTATCGCCACTGGCGCACAGGTCACAGACGAACTCAACGCCATCGAAGCTTACTACCTCGGCCATAAAAATGTGAAGGGCATGTTCGCCGTCGATGGTGGTAGTACACAGGGCCTCGGCGAGATCATGGCTAAATATAATCTCGCCAGCAGCATTTATGCTTGCGGCTTCGACCTGGAACCACAAACATTGCAGCAGATCCAGGCCGGCAACTTGCAATTCACCATTGACCAGCAACCTTATCTCCAGGGTTTCTATCCTGTGGTACAACTCTTCCTGTACAAGCTGTCCGGCGGCCTCATGCAGCCTTGCGACACCGATACCGGCCTCCTCTTCGTCACAAAAGACAACGTTGGCCTCTATCTGAACACTAAGACACGCTTCGAGGGCAGCAGCAGTGCGGAAAAGCTTGTCACCCAGTCGTAACATTAACTAAAAAGAGACATGGTGGTGCATTTTCGCAAAAGCGAACCTTATGCATGCATTTACTATTCAGGTTTTTTGCGAAAATGCACTATCACGCCCTCTACAAAGGAGTCATCACCATGGCAGAAATAGCGCGTCCCGAAACCGCCGCGCCACAAATACAGCCACCCTCGGAAAAATCTACCACCTTCTGGTCACGACTAGGCCAACTCTTTATACGCCAACGTGAGGGCAGTATCCTGGTCGTCGCTATCCTTTTGCTCATCTACTTCGGCATATCTAGTAGCGACTTCATCACTCTACAAAACCTGCGCGTCATCTCCCAGTATCTCTCAGCTACCTCCATTATCGCTGTGGGCGAAGTCTTCCTCTTAATCTGTGGCGAGATTGACCTCTCCGTCGGCTCAATGTTTGCCCTCGCACCTTTTATTGTCTACTTCGTCAACCAGGCCGGTATCCCTTTATGGCTAAGCATCATTGTCGCACTCCTCGCCTCCTTGGCATTGGGTGCATTCAACGGCTTTGTCACTATCACCTTCAAGATCCCTTCTCTGATCTCTACTCTTGGTACCCAGTTCTTGTTGATCGGCATCACCCTGACCATATCAGGAGGTGAACCGGTCATTCCACCACACGTGGGATCACTCAACCAGATCATGGGCGCAGGGCCATACTCAGAGCTAATATGGGCCATTCTCATCGCCATCTTCTTCCAGGTGGTCCTCTCCTTCACTCGCTGGGGCATGCATACCTTCGCCACCGGCGGTAACCTCCTGGGAGCCAGCGAGGCCGGCGTCAATGTCAACCGCATTAAAATGATTAATTTTATGCTCGCTGCTACTCTGGCCGGCCTGGCCGGCATCATGGAAGGCTTCCGCATCGATTCTTTCGACCCCGGCGCAGGTGGCACAACCATCATGTTTAACGCCGTCGCCGGTGCCGTCATCGGTGGCACCGCACTCATGGGCGGCGTAGGAACGGTCATCGGCGCATTCCTCGGCGTCCTGGCCCTCTCCATCTTGAATGATGGCTTCACTCTACTCGGCGTCAGCGCCTACACCTACGATATTATCCTGGGCCTCGCTATCTTAGTCGCAATGATCTTAAATCTTCGCCTTAGTGCATGGAGAGAGGGCAGAAGCTAATGGAACATCCACAATCTTCTATCGTCTTACGCGCTGAGCATATCGTTAAAAAATATGGCCCGGTCACCGCCTTGAGCGATGTCAGCATCAGACTACAAAAAGGCGAAGTCCTGGGCCTGCTCGGCGATAACGGTGCCGGCAAATCAACCTTAATCAAAATCCTCACCGGATTCTTACAGCCAACCGAAGGCAAAATCTTCGTGAATGAACAGGAAGTACGACTACGCTCGGTCACACACGCCCGCTCATTAGGCATCGAAACCGTCTATCAGGACCTGGCCCTGGTCAATGAAATGACTGTCTATCATAATATGTTCCTTAATCGGGAACTGACCTACGCCCCCTTGCCACTCCTCAACAATAGAAAAATGCGCGAATTGGCACGCCAGCATCTGGATAGAATCGGCGTCAGAATCCCCTCAGTCAATTCCACCGTCGGCAGGCTCTCCGGGGGCCAACGACAGGCCATCGCCATCGCGCGTGCAGTCTCCACAGATGCACGCATACTCCTGCTCGATGAACCCCTCGCCGCCATGGGTGCGAAGGAAGGCGCTCTTATCCTGCAACTAATCCACAACTTGCGCCAAATGGGCAACATTTCTATCATCATGATTGCCCACAACTACGCCCAGGTACTCGAAGTCTGTGACCGGGTCAATATGCTGCAACATGGCACCATCACCCTGGACAAAAAAGCACAGGACACCTCCCTCGATGAACTAAATGAACTGGTGATGCGCGAATACCGCCTCCACCTACCTCAAGCCAACAATCACTAAAATGGCAATATCCCACACCAACCAGAATCACTAGAGTAGCCGCTCATCATATCTTGAGCGGCTCTCCTATCCTCTCCCCTGGCATACCTCCTCTCCTCCACTATGAACCTGTCACAGATATCGCTTGTCACCATTGTCACAAACAACACGGTACTCCCTGGCCCATACAAAATTTAGGTGTTACAATGCTGTTGCTCAGATAATATTTAAGGAGGTATATTTTATGAGTGCAACAAACTTCGAGTCGGTACCCAATGCCCCAACCTTGAGCGAGATCGAGCATGCTCGCCAGGTCATCCATGACACCATCCATATGACCCCTATGAAACGCTCTCGCACCTTCAGCACAATGTTAGGAGCCAACATCTATCTCAAAGCCGAGAATTTGCAGCGCGCAGGCTCCTTCAAAGTGCGTGGAGCTATGTATAAGATTTCCCGCCTGCGCGAAGCAGAGCGAGTACACGGGGTAATCGCAACTTCTATGGGTAATCACGCCCAGGGCGTCGCTCTTGCCGCCCAATCACTTGGCGTTCCTGCCACCATTGTGATGCCCAAACAAGCACCTCTGGTGAAAGTCATGGCCACACAGGGATATGGAGCCAGCGTCGTCCTGCACGGAACCACCTTCGCCGATGCCTATGCACATGCACGCGAATTGCAGGCAGCAACCGGCGCAACATTCATCCACGCTTTCGATGATCCCCATTTGATTGCCGGACAAGGCACTCTCGGCCTGGAAATCCTCTCACAAGCCCCTTCCGTCAACGCTATCGTTGTTCCTCTCGGTGGTGGCGGCCTTATCTCAGGCATCGCCATCGCGGTCAAATCGCTACGACCAGAAGTACAAATTATCGGCGTCCAGGCTAAAGGCGCAGATGCCGCAAAGAGGTCGCTAGAGGCAGGCCACATCATCACCCTGCCCACCCTCAGCACCATCGCCGATGGCATCAGCCTCAATGCCCCAGGCGAACTCCCTTTCGCCATCATGCGCACCTATCTCGATCAGGTGGTCACCGTCGATGACGAGGAGATCATGAGCGCCATCCTCCTCTTGCAAGAACGCTGTAAATTGCAGGTGGAGGCAGCAGGTGCAGTAGGTATAGCTGCGCTCCTACATCCAGGTCTGCTGGATGTAACAGGCAAAGATGTTGTAGTCGTCCTCTCAGGAGGCAACCTCGATATGAATCAACTGGGAAGCCTTATCGAACATGGGTTGCTCGCACAAGGGCGTATCCTCATCTTGAGAACCTTTATCCCAGACCGCCCCGGCGAATTGAGGCGACTCCTGGCCTGCATCGCAGACCTGGATGCAAATATTCGCATGATGAATTATCGCCCGACCTTACAATCCTTGCCCATTCAAGACACTGAAGTCACCCTCACCCTGGACACCCGCAACCACGACCATATCGACCAGTTGCTCGCAACTTTGCAGGAGCAAGGCTACGCAGTCACTAGACTCCAGGAACATTCGACAGGAGCTAATATGCACAGAAACTAAATGAAATAAGCAGAATACCTCTCCTTTAAACTACTTCCAGCCCATCAATCCCTGGTAACTCAGGATACGGCGTGTGCGGCTCGCGCTGATACCAGAAGGCGACCGAGGCAATATCATCCTGCAGAGGAAGATAACGCCCTCCACTGCGCCAACCCAGCGCCTGGATGACCACGCGCAGATCCCGCTCGAAGCGGATCGGATCCATGAT
>DAOTVZ010000320.1:0-4854 GCA_034436045.1 Ktedonobacteraceae bacterium
ACAGCTAGGCAGCTACGAGGATGGAACCAACAACAATTAGCAGATTTTGCAGGTGTCTCTCGTTCCACAATTGAACGGGCCGAACGTGGGGAACCAATCCGAGCAGATAATATGCAACGAATTTGTACCTGCTTAGAAAAAACACCTGAGCAATTAGGATTGATAAAGGACTTTGAAGACGTGAACAGACGTGAAGCCAGTAAAGTAATAGGTGGCTTTGTGAGTGGATTGTTTCTTACATCATCCACTGAACAAATTGATTTGTCATCTTTGACAAAGTTGTGGGCTGACGATTTACTTAGTATATATGCCCGTGGGATTGCTGCTTGCCAGAACTTATACTACAACGGGAATCCTCATCAAGTGGAGGCTATCTTGCCTCTCTACAGCCACCAGACAGCATTGCTTGCCCAACAACCAGGCACACTGCAAAGATCAGCAGCGAAACTTGCTTCACAGGCGTATCAACTCGCTTGTGAACTCGCTACCGACCGTGAAGACTTCGGAACTGCCCGGCAAACGGGACGACAAGCATTCTGCTACGCTCAACTAGCTAAAGACACTAATTTACAAGTAAATGCACTTATTAGCCTTGCTAATCTTAGTTGGCACCTGAGTTCTGCTCAACCTGCTCTTATCCGCACACATAGTAAGAATGCACTGCAAGCGTACAAGGAAGCGGTGTCCCTGCTGAATAAAAATGTGACGCCACTGCTCAAGGGGCGTACCTATGCTGGGATCGCAGAAGTGTACGCTATGCGGGGACAATATCAGGAATCAATGAGAGCAATGGGACTGGCTTACGAGCATTTTCCAATGGAACCTGAGAAGGACCCAGCCTATCCCTACTTACGAGCAAGCCGCTATTCCCTCTATGTATTTGGTGATGCACAGTCCCGGCTTCTGCTTCACCAACCCAAAGAAGCGGACAAAGCACTCGTTGCAATGCAGAAAGAGACAAACGACCCAGAGATTGAACCTATCACAAAAGTTGATCTTCTTTACTATCAGGCAGAGGCGCAAATTCAACTTGGGGAACTGGAACCAGCCAGCATGATTCTCACGGAAGCCGCGCAGCTTGCAAAGGAACTTGGCTCTCGATTGTACTTCAATAAGCTGGCCGCCAGTTATCGCCAGCTAAAGGAACAATGGCCGAAAGAACCCATCGTAGCTGCATTAGAAGAGGTGTTTCAGACCTGGTAAACAATCAGTAAAGTCGATTGCCATTGATAGCAAAACTGATAGCAATTAAGCCGAAAGAGGTCAAAAATAGACGAAGATAGACGAACAACATTGACGCTCACTAAACCCCGCAAGGCTGGTCTATAGGCAATCGAAAATACGCTATATCCTTTTACGCAGAGAGATCACCGTGAATGCGCCCATGCTGCAAAGCCAGTTCGACATTGCGCATGATGCATTCAAAGAGCGGTTGCGCTTCCTCCGGCTCTAGCAGTACATCGCTGAGGCGAGGCGCTGGCTCCCCTACCTCACCGATATACTCCATCAACACAGCATTGCCAATCTGCGCGAATGGACGCGGCACATTGGCTTCATGCGCGTAGAGCAGACGCTGCGTCTGATACTCATACTCGATCCAGGAAGCCACCTGAGCGGCACGCCCCCTTTCCGTCTTACGGGTTGCTGCGCTGCCACGACGGCTGTTGCCATGCTCCGCCTGCCCCTGTTCGTCGCGCTGCACGCGGCTGTAGCGGTAAATGGCGTCGTTGCGCAAACTACGAAACATACGTGGACGATAAATCTTGGCCGCCAGGTATGCCACACCCGTCGAGGGATGGGCCTGACAACAGAATACCGTCGCCTCCTTGCCACTATGCGCTTCATGCAAAACATCAAGGATCAGGTGCTGGTCATAGAAAGGCGTGAGCGATGAGAGTATCCAGGGCGCGTCACGCCGCGATGCCAGCAGAGACGGCTTCCAGGTTGAGGTGCGCACTTGCTCTTCATCCGTGTGTTCGTGCAACCATCGCTGCACATCGGTACTACTCTCATAGCTACTCTTCTTCATGCCACGCGAAGGTTCGGCATGCTGTTCACCCTTCTCACTTTTCTTCCCCTTCGTCCCCTTCATCTTGCCACCTGAGTGGATGCGTCCACGCTCGCGCGCTCCTGGCTTCATCCTCACGAACGTTACCGGTTCTTCTTCGAGATCATCGGTCTCAAGATCATCAGGGAAATTTTGACTCAACGTTATTGCTCCTTATATATCGAGAGAGATGGTTCATCAGTGTTTCCTCTTACAAGAGGTTGTCGTCCCAGGTTCATCATGATCTCCTTTCCAGCATGCAGCACAGCAATGATACAGCATAAAGCCGTATAAAAGTGAAGCTGAAGAGTATACGCAAGCACCACAGGCTTTCTTATGCGCGACAGGACTCGGTAAGGGAAAAGAATAAGTGGAAGGGTCTATCTCCGGGGAGAAATCGTTATGGCCTTAGCTGGTCGGAGCATACCACAGGCCAACAGAGAGCAGAAGACGGCACGAGTATCCGCGCGTTCCTAAACATTCGGAATGCTATGACTGGATGGTCAAAGGCACCCGCTACCCGTTATGTAAGTAGGTTGAGGTATGCTTAGAGAGGCTGATCACTCCACACGGAGAATGAAACAACAATCGCAACCATAAAAAGCACCTCCAAATTTGTAATCTTGAACAAGCTTACCATACAATTACACAGAAAGCAAGGCATTACTCGGCACACACGCTATACTGTTACGAGGATGAGGGATGAACTAGACCAGAAATTTCAGACCTCCCTGGCACACAGGAATAATCAGAAGGGGACGTGAGGATTTAGTATTATCAGGAATAGGTGGCAAATCTACCTTGTTCTCTCGAATGGAGACAGTTTACTAGAGATATTGAAATTTATTTCATATCCTGGTATCCTGGCGATAAGAAATTTTTATCGAATCGTCAGCATAAGGAGATTTCATGAGCGATACAGAGATAAAAGAGCAACAACCAGCACCCGATTTTACTTTACCCGCTGTAGGTTCTGAAGAGATCGTGAAGCATGGTCAGGTGCATTTAGCTGATCTTCGTGGTAAAAATGTAGTACTTTATTTTTATCCAAAAGATGACACGCCCGGCTGCACAAAAGAAGCATGCTCATTCCGTGACGCCAACCACCTGATGCAACAGCGCGGCGTCGTTGTGCTGGGTATCAGCGCAGATAGTGTTGAGTCGCATCAGAAATTCGCTGAAAAATACGGTTTGCCCTTTCCCCTACTGGCCGATACCGATACAACCGTTTCGCAGCTTTATGGTGTGTGGAAAGAGAGAAACTTGTATGGTAAGAAATTCATGGGCGTCAACCGCGAGACGTTCTTAATCGACAAAGATGGCATCGTGCGCAAAATATGGCACAAGGTCAAGCCTGATGACCATGCGCAAGAGGTATTGGATGCCATTGAGGAGTTACACCTGGCTTAGTCAGGCCATGCTACTCTGGCGTAATACAATCAATGAGGACGCGCCCAAATATCTTGTTGTTGCGAATTGCTTCAAGAGCTTCTTCGGCCTGTTCCAACGGAAATGAGGCACCAATAACCGGTTTAATCTTGCCATCACGTACCAACTCCAATGAACGGGCGATTTCGGCGCGCGTGGCATATCTGGTGCCCAGTATGCTGATCTCTTTGTTGACCAGATACATCGGAGTGGCTGAAATCACGGCATCCTTATTGGAGCGTAACTCCGGCATCGCGCCCGCAATAACAAAGATTCCTCCGCGTCCAAGCGCTGCTAAGCCTTTACCGGTTGTCGCGGGTGAACCCACGAAGTCGATGCATATATCAAGCTGGCCTTCCGCCGCCTGCACAAGTTCCGCCTGCCAGTTGTCTGAGGAGGCATCTACGAGAGCATCAGGTGCGAAATCACGCAGGCGGAGGAGTTTCGCCGCATCACGCTCAACGGCAATCACAAACGCGCCAAAAGCCTTTGCCATCTGAAGCATGTGAATACCGACACCTCCTCCCGCGCCGATCACCGCGACCCGCTGACCCGCAACGATACGTGCCCTTTCGCGCGCGATGTGATAGGGGGTAGCCACGGCATCGGCGATCACACCCGCTTCGCGCAAAGCAACGCCATCGGGAATGCGCACCAGATTACGCGCAGGCACCACTACGTATTCGGCAAAGGCCCCGTCTATCTTCGCCCCGATATTGCCTTTGTTGTTGATACACAGCGTTTCCCGTCCAGAGGCACACATCACACAGTTACCACAGAAGAGATAAAAGGAACCTGTGACCGGCTCACCCTCGTGCCAGCCCTCAACACCAGCACCAATTGCTGCCACAGTTCCCGCGTACTCATGCCCCATGATGCGCGGCGTCGAACCACCAAGATGCCCTAAACGAATACTTTCCAGCGTCAGGCCAGCACCACAGGCAATCACCCGCACCAGGACTTCACCCGGCCCCGCTTCCGGCACCGGCCTCATCTCTGCCTTGAGCGCTCCTCCAAAAGCTTCCAGTGCCATGGCTCTCATCTGCATGATCGTGATCCTTCTCTGCCCAAAATACGGAATATCGTAGAAACAGGATGATAAACGTTCTCGACCTGAATCAGCAATGACCCCATCCCGTAGGGGCGTGATGAATCACGCCCCTACGAGTCGCCGATAGCGCTGATGAAAATCCATCATCGCGCTCTGGGAGCGCCTCGACGAGCAAGCAAGATGTGATGAATCATGCCTCTACGAGAGAACCAGACCGAGGGCCTGGGCAATCCGCTCGCCCAATTCCTGATCGACCTGGTACCAGAGCTTGAGCGCGCGCTCTTGAATGTGACGTTCTACGCCCTGGCTCATGTGCCCGGCTATATTG
>DAOTVZ010000321.1:0-12787 GCA_034436045.1 Ktedonobacteraceae bacterium
TTCGGATTCTCTGGGCCGATGTCTACTACAGGCTATATGGCCGGAACGTTGACTGTAGCGAATTACTAAGGGGGACGATATGTCTGAACCAAATGTTGACGGCAATCCCGCCAACACCTCTTCTGCACACAAGGAACCCCATCATCTGCGCCGCGCAGTGATTATCTGGGCAGTACTTTCTGTGCTTGGCATTATAGCCACCATTCTGCTAAGCCCGATTATTATGCCACCTGCGGCCAGTGCGCTTGATAGCGCCGACAACTTCACGTTTACCGTGTTCACCGTACTGGCCGTACCGGTTGCCATGTTCGTCTTTGTCTTCCTGGGCTACAGCCTGATCGTCTTCCGAACGAAGGGCAGACCTACCGAAGATGGCATACCTCTGCAACCCACCCCTTTCATTCAGATTGGTTGGCTGGGCATCACCAGCGCTCTGTGTCTGTTCCTTGTCATCTGGGGCCTGTTCGCTTTCTATCAGGAGACAGCCGCCGCTTCTTCTAACACACTTCAGGTGCAGGTAACGGGACAACAGTGGATGTGGACGTTTTATTATCCTCAGTATGGGGTGTCCAGTCAGGGTCAGGTACTTGAGCTGCCGGTGAATCGTCCGGTAGAGTTCTATGTGACCTCAAAGGATGTTCTCCATGGGTTCGCTATCCGCGCGTTTGGTATCCGTGTCGATGCGAATCCTGGGGAAGTGACCACGACGCCACTGGTGACCCCGTCGGTGATCGGGCAATACGAGGTAGCCTGCGTAGAGTTGTGTGGACTTTATCACTCCTACATGTGGGAATTCGTAAATGTCGTCAGTACTGACTCCTTCAACTCCTGGATAGTAGATCACGGAGGACACTTATGACCGAAGGCAAGACAATTGAGGGTGAGAGCAGACGCACCAACCTCATGCAGATGCTGTTCCCAAGCGTCGTCTCTGGTGTTGTGCTTGGTGTCATCGGCGCAGTTGTTTTCGGCGTCGTCGTTGGCTTAATCACACAGCAACAAAACCAGGACGCGCAACTGGTTGCAGCTTACATCGGGTGGACACTTTTCTTCTTTATAGGTATTGGAGCGTTTGAAGGCATTACGACCTGGGGTTTTGCGCGTCGTGAGCTAACGTTGGAAGAAGAACACAAACTGGCGGGCAAAGGTCAGGGGCTGTGGCGCTATTTCCGCTACACCACCGATCATAAAGTCGTTGGTATGCAATACCTGGCGCTGACGCTTGTTCTCTTCTTCTTCGGCTCAATGGGAGCTTTCATGATTCGCCTGGAACAGTCGGTACCGGGCGCGATCTTCTTCAACCCTCAAACCTATAATACCATCGTGGGCATGCATGGCATTTTAATGATCGTGGCCACGATCATTATGGTGAGCGGCCCCTTTGGCAACTTCATCTTACCCATCATGATCGGCGCACGTGACATGGCCTTTCCGCGCCTAAACGCGCTAAGCTTCTGGCTGGTCTTCGCCGCCGCTCCCGTCTTCTTTTCCACTCTGGCCTTCGGTGGCTTCCCTACCGGATGGACCGGCTACGCGCCACTCGCCGTGCAGGAAATGACACCTGGCATGGATGCATATTGCTTCACCATCATCCTCTTCGCCACCTCGACCACAGTGGCCGCGATGAACATCGTCACGACGGTTCTCGTGATGCGCACCAAAGGCATGACGTGGGGACGATTGCCAATCTTTGTCTGGGGCGTCATCCTCTCTGTCATCCTGGGTCTGACGGCGTTTCCTTCGTTCCTCATCTCCCAGGTCATGGTGCTGATGGATCGCGTCTTCCAGACGTCCTTCTTCATCGCCACCTTTGGTGGTAGCAACTGGCTCTATGAACATCTCTTCTGGTTTATGGGCCACCCGGAAGTGTACGTGATTGCGCTCCCGGCTATGGCAACCGCCGCCGAGGTCACGGCAGTTTTCGCGCGTAAACCGGTCTTTGGCTATCGCCTGCTGGTCTCCGGCTTGATCGGTGTCTGTGTCCTGAGTACGGTCGTCTGGGGCCACCACCTCTATACCAGCGGGGCCAACACGGCCCTGGATGGCCCTTACATGCTCGATACCGAGTTGATCTCGATCCCTACCGGCCTCTTCTTCCTGGGCATGATCGGCACCTTCTGGCGCGGTAAAATCTGGATGACTGTCCCGATACTCTTCGTGGCAGGCATGCTGGTCAACTTCGTCATCGGCGGTGTGACCGGCATCTATCTGGCCGACCTGCCGACCGATGAAATTCTGCATGGTGGCATGTTCGTCACCGCGCACTTCCATTTCACTCTTGTTGGCAGCATGGTCTTCGGCTTCTTCGCAGGTTTCTACTACTGGTTCCCGAAAATGCTGGGCAAACGGCTTGACCCGGTATTGGGCAGAATACATTTCTGGCTGTTCGAGATCGGTTTCCTGGGTACTTTCCTCTCCCTGTTCTACGCGGGACTATTGGGTGAGCCGCGCTGGTCGGCCAATGTGGCACCCATGTTCGCCGTTCCCAACTTGATCGCCAGCCTGTTCGCTATTCTCATCGCTGCATCCGTGTTCACTCTGGTCTACAACGTTATCATCACGCTCGCGCGTGGTGAGCGTGCTGAAGCCAATGAGTGGGGCGGTAAGACGCTGGAATGGACAGTTCCTACTCCGGTACCGCTTGAGAACTTTGAACACCTGCCTGTAGTGACATCTCTTCCATACAACTACGGTTCACCTGAACCGGTAACGGAAAAGGCAGCCGGTATAGCGATTGACATGCCGCTGCAAACACAGTCGGAAGACTGATAGCACGAAAGGAGGGATCGTATGAGTACATCTATCGAGCAGGTACACGAACACGAGGTCGATCTCCACTTCCTGGTGGGAAGAGCGCGAGCGTGTGTGGTACTATTCATCATTTCAGATGTTTTGTCCGTCTTCGCCATTCTGGCCGCAGGCGGCTACCTGAGTACACTCAATGTGTTAAACCAGTTCAAGCAGCCCGGCGACCATCCACCAGCCTTCCTACCAGGGCTAGTAGTCGCTGTTCTCATGGTAGTGAGCGGACTCGCCTACTACTTGTGGGATCGTAGCTACCAGAGGGATGGGCAGGCAGGTCAACTCGTTTTTTACCTGCTTTCCTGGATACTCATGATCGCGGCCCTGGTCGTCCAGGTCTGGCTCAGCCTGCATCTTGGCTATGCTGCACCACTGCATTCCTACGACAGCCTGATTATCCTGATTGTCTGGTATTCAGCCGCCCATTTGCTGCTGCTGGCCTTCATTGGCCTGCTGCTTTTCGGACGCATCACACGCGGCAGGCTGGCCGGGCGTGGCTACATCGTTGAGGCTACCGGCTACTGGTGGTACTACACGATCATCGCCACCTTGCTCTTGTGGGTCTTTAGCTTACTGGTCGGGTAGCGCGATATATCACAAAACCCTTTAGAACTTACGCAGGAACAGAGCGCATGCAAAGTTCCTGCATAAGTTCTAAAAGAGGAAAAATCAGGCAGAGGTACCTCGATGAATATCTGGGTTGATGCCAACGGGTGGCCGATCCCGCCAACCGTGCTGCTTCTTTCCATCATTGCCGATATCCTGTATTTTCGTGGATGGCATATTCTTATGAAAGAGGAGCAGAACGAGCATAGAAAAACGGCAAGGATCAGTAGCCTTGCACCTTCCTCTATCGCTGTTCCCGCCAAAGAGCAGCAAGGGGCCTGGTTCTGGCGCGGTATATTCTTCCTGGGAGCAATCGTTGCTCTTATACTGGCAAGTTGCGCTCCCATCGATATTCTCTCCGGCAGGCTCTTTTGGGTACACATGGTTCAGCACCTGCTCATCCTCAGCGTGATGGCTCCGCTGCTGGTAGCTGCTGCACCACTCTTGCCAATGTGGCTAGGATTACCGGTCCGGGCACAGAAACTGCTCTTGAAGCTGGCAACACCACCGATCAGGCAGGTTTTTTACAAAGTGGGGCACTGGCTACGACAACCGGCCATCTCTTGCGCAATCCTGGTTGTTGGTACCTGGGTCTGGCACTGGCCGCCCCTCTACGATTTCGCGCTCACGAACGACTTTATCCATGACTGGGGAGAACACCTGACCTTCCTGGCCGTAAGTGTCCTCTTCTGGACACAGATCATCCCCTCCCCTCCACTGCCTTTTCGCACAGGTTATATGGGGCGCATGATCTGCATAGGTGTTGCTATTGCACAAAATGTCGTACTGGCCGTACTCATCGGCTTTGCTTCTGCCCCCCTGTACGCCCCCTACGCACATCCTTTGTCAGCGTTGGGCGGGTTATCAGCCATACAAGATCAGCAATTCGGGGCGGGAATTATGTGGACATTTGGCGACGTCCCCTTCGGCATCGCCATCAGTGTTCTTGTACAGCGCTGGCTCGCTGTGCAAGATAGAAAGACGGCACATGAATTGCAGTAACGCTGTACCCAAAAAGAGGATGTAACTATGCAACATCCAGAGACTCTGCACAAACTCGCTAAGATAGCTTTTATTAGCTCATCCCTGCTTGTCATCGTTGTTGGTACCTTATGGGGTGTCAGAATTTTCACGACGATGCACAACCAGGCGGCTGCACAGGTGGCAGCAACTCAGGTGGCAAACAGTCCCATTGGCGGCTTCCCAATGGATGGTAAGCTTGCCCCCGACTTCACCCTGACTGACCAGTTTGGACAAACCGTTACTCTTTCTTCCTTACGCGGCCATGAGGTTGTGCTGGCCTTCATTGATGCACGTTGCACATCGCTATGCCCATTGACGGCTGAAATCATGTATAATGCGAAAGCTCACCTGCCCGCCGCCGCAGCCAGCCAGGTTGAACTGGTCGCCGTCAACGCCAACCCATCGGCCACCAGCATAGCCGTGATACAGGCCTGGTCTATTCAACATGGCATGTTACACCAGTGGCTTTTCCTTACTGGAACCGCACAACAACTCGAAGCCATCTATCACCTGTACAATGTGTATGATCAGGTGAACTCCAATGGGCTAGATATTCATGACCCCATCACATTCATCATAGATGCGCAAGGGCATGAACGGCTCTATTACGAAACCCTTGACTCCCAGGCCGCGAGCGATCTGCGTGATGAGGAGATCGGTCTGACGGCAGGTATGCAGCAATGGCTCCCACAGCCAGAGTAGCCGGTGGGATTTTACTTCACGTGATGCCTGACATCTCTTGATGGATGCCAGGCCACCTGTCAGGAGCATTTTCATGGAATCTATACAGCATATCGAGCAGGCGGAACAGGCAGCGCAGGTGACGCAGGTCGCACAAGTGGCTGTCGAGGCCACCAGGGAAATTGCGACAGTTCGGCAAACCATCGCCAGCTATATCAATCTGATTAAACCGCACGTGACGGTGTTGCTGCTCGGTGTAACGGCGGCAACGATGGCAATTGCCCGACAGACACTTCCGCCGCTTGCCCTGCTCATCCCGACCCTGCTCGGCGGTGCGATGGCAGCAGGTAGCGCGAACTGCATTAATTGCTATATCGACCGTGATATTGATCGGATCATGAGTCGCACACAACGCCGTTCGCTACCAGCCGGGCGCGTACAACCTCGACAGGCGCTGCTATTTGGGATCATCCTGGCCGTGAGCGCATTTGCCATCCTCACTATTTTCGTCAATCTGCTGAGCGCTGTGCTGGCCTGTTCCGCCATCCTCTTCTACGTCTTCGTTTACACCCTCGGCCTCAAGCGTACCTCGACCCAAAACATCGTGATCGGCGGTGCCGCCGGTGCCGTGCCGGTACTCGTCGGCTGGGCCGCCGTCACCAACAGCCTCAGCCTGACAGCCATCTGGCTCTTCGCCCTCATCTTCTACTGGACCCCCCCACACTTCTGGGCGCTCTCCCTGCTCATCCAAAGGGACTATGAAAAAGCAGGCGTCCCCATGCTACCGGTAGTGATGGGCGAAAAGGAAACGCGCTGGCAGATTCTCCTCTATTCGCTGCTGCTGTTGGCCGTTTCGCTCGTCCTCTTTGCAACCAGGGCTATGGGTTATTTCTACCTGCTCAGCTCACTGGCCCTCAATGGCGGCCTGCTCTACCTGGCCTTCCGCCTCTGGCACAGCCAATCTAAGAAGTGGGCGCGCACTCTTTTCTGGTACTCAAACATGTACCTGGCGGCCATCTTCGCCGTCATGGTACTGGATCGCGTTATTCTCTTCCCTTTTTAGGTTTCTATGATAAGAGGATTTATCGTACTTCATTTGGTGTAACAAGCAAAATACGATAAATCCTTGTTTTATATAACAAACCTTCAATTATACAATAAAGTTCATATCGTATTATTGCATCCTCTTTCCTTGACACTCAGCCACAGCAGACAGTATACTCTAGGGCAAAGCAAAGTCCCATTGACATAATGCACATAAGGAGGTGTAGCACCTGAGTTTTAGGAATCGGCCAGGCACGTTCTTCTCTCGTTCATTTCTGACGGTAGATGTACAATTTTCAGCTTTCTCTATGCCATCTTTTCTGAGCAAAGAAAGGCATAAACAAAGAAACCACTGAAAAGTGTACTATCACATCATGAAGGAGTACTCACATGAGCAAAGTTGCTGTTCGCACTTCTACCGCCAACCCGTGGCGTCTCACCACTGAACGCATCGTTATCGCTGGCGTCCTCGCTGCTATCACTATTATCTTAGGCGTCGTCCCTGGTTTAGGCTTCATTCCCCTTCCTAATGCCGTCGGTAGTGCAACTACAGAACATATTCCTACTATCGTTGGTGGAGTAATTGGGGGTCCCATTGTAGGTCTTGTCTCCGGCCTGATCTTCGGCATTTTGAGTTTTACACGTGCTACTATTCCTTTCTTCAAGGATCCGCTGGTAGCTATCCTGCCACGCATCTTCATTGGCCTGACAGCCTGGGCATCTTTTGCCGCATTAGTACGCATCAATCTTGATCTGGCTGCTATTGTCGCCGGTCTGGTCGGTTCACTCACCAACACCGTACTTGTGCTGGGTATGATCGTCATTCGCGGCTATCTTCCCCCCGCCGCCATTATACCGATTATCCCGCAAGCCATTGGTGAAGCTATCGTGGCCGCCATCATCACATTGATCGTTACACGTGCGTTCTTTATTATCCAATCGCGTGTGGTACGTGCCCGCGAGACGAAAGCACGCGAAGAATTGCCTTACTGAGTCGTATGATCACCGTCAATAACGTCACGTTCAACTACAGTGCGCTGGGGGATGAAGATACACCCCCAGCCCTTAAAAATGTGAGCCTTCAGATCGGCGAAGGTGAAACCATCGCTATCATCGGTCACAACGGTTCCGGCAAAAGTACGCTGGTCAAGCTGCTCGCCGCCATTCTGCATCCCACACAGGGCGAAATCCTGGTCGATGACATGCCCACGACCGCCAATGATGAGCGACTATGGGCCATCCGGCAGCGCGTCGGTATCGTCTTCCAGAATCCCGATGACCAGCTCGTCGCCAACACCGTCATCGACGACATCGCCTTCGGACCGGAAAATCTTGGCTTGCCGCGTCATGAAATTAACGAGCGCATCAACGAGGCAATGGCGCTGCTAGACCTGGAATCCTATGCCTCAATGGCCATTAGCGAACTTTCCGTAGGACAAAAACAGCGCGTGGCTATTGCTGGTGTGCTAGCAATGCGCCCACGCTATCTGCTGCTTGATGAGCCAACTACGATGATCTCCGGCCAGACCGCACGCCATCTGCTGGCAACGGCACATCGATTGGCCCGTGAGCAGGGCATCACAGTTATTCACATTACACATTTCATGCATGAGGTGATTGACTTCCAACGAGTTATCGTGATGGATGCCGGACAGGTCATTATGGATGGGACACCGGTGGAGGTTTTCGCGCGCGCCGACCAGCTACAGGCTGTGGGCCTTGCCGTGCCAATGGTGACACGTCTGGGCCAGCGTCTGCGTCAACGAGGATGGAGTCACCTGCCGGATGTGGTACTCTCAGCCGAACAGTTGAAGGTGGGCCTATGCTCTTTGAGCTAAAAAATGTCTTTCATACCTACCTGCGCGGCACACCCTTCGCCAGCGAGGCCCTGCACGGTCTCTCTCTGAGCATCCCTGAGCAGCAAACCATCGCCCTGGTCGGCCCGACGAAAGCAGGCAAATCGACCGTGGTCGATCTGCTTGCTGGTTTGATCAAGCCCGCTCCTGGCACAGTCTTTTTTGAGGGCAATGATATAGCGGCGAAGGATTTTGACATGCAGCGCATCCGCACCTCTGTCGGTGTAGTGTTTCAATCGCCCGAAGCACAGATTTTCGAGGAGACGGTTGGCAAGGATGTCTCGTTCGGGCCACGCCTGAAAAAAGTTCCGCTGGCGGAATCGCGGCGCTTAGTACAGGAGTCGCTAGAGGCAGTCGGCTTGCCTTATGAAGATTTTCGCACGCGCTACACCTATGCCTTGAGCGGTGGACAGAAGCGGCGGGTTGCCATTGCCGGTGTGCTGGCTCTGCAACCAAAAGTGATCATTTTTGATGAACCTGCTGCCGGACTCGACCCACGTGGGCGACGCGAACTGCTGGCTCTGATCAACACCCTGCGGCAACGTCACTCAATGACCATTATCTATGTCTCCAGCGGCCTGGATGATGTGATCGAGATTGCCGATGTTATTCACATCCTGTATCATGGCAAAGTGGCCTTTAGCGGCACGCCACGCGAAATTCTGGCGCACGCCGAAGAACTGGCGGCAATGGATATCGCGCTACCGGAAGCAACACAGATCGCCCTCTCCCTGCGCGACATCATACCAAATATGCGCACCGATGTTCTCACGCTAGATGAATTAGAACATGAAGTTGTACAGATGCAAAGTATACTGCCGAGAAAAAGCCTATGATCGAACTTTCGCGTAATGTCACTTTCGGGCAATATATTAATAATGGCTCGGCGCTCTCACGCATGGACCCGCGCACCAAGATATTCTGCGCGATACTCCTCATCGCGCTCACTTCTATCGTCAGCCATTTCAGTGCTTTCGCTCTTTGCCTGCTCTTCTGCATCGCATTACAGCGCAGTTCTCGCATCTCCACCGCCTATGTACTGGGAAGTTTCAGACCTTTTATTGGATTCCTGATTTTCATCTTTTTTATTGAGGTGCTTTTCTTCCAGAATCCCCCTCACACGCCTCTACTCTGGCACTGGTGGATTCTCTCTATCTCAACACTCGGTATCATTACAAGCATTCTCACCATCATCCGCGTGCTGTTCCTCTACTATCTGGTCTCAATGCTCACCTTCACCACCTCGCTGGTAGACCTGACCGATGGCTCCGAAGCGCTCCTTGCTCCCCTGCAACGCATCGGCATTCCTATCAGCGCACTGGTGATGGTGATGGTAATTGCCTTCAAATTTGTGCCGATCTTCGTCACCGAGGTTGAGCGTCTGATGAAGGCGCAAACGGCGCGCGGCGTGCGCTTCGATCAGGGCAATTTTATCCAGCGCACCATGAAAATTGCGCCCTTGATGGTGCCACTCTTTATCAGTGGCTTCAAACGTGCATCGGTATTGAGTACGGCGATGGAGGCGCGTTGCTACGGCAATCATAAAGGCTGGCAACGCAGCAAACGCCGCGAACTGCACTTCGAGCGCTTTGACGCCATCGTTCTCATCAGCACTGTGTCGTTCTGTATCGTCACTCTTCTCGTCAACTTTTTCGTTCCCATTTAGACATCGGAGGCATGGTATGCTCTCTCCACTTTCTTCATCCTGCAAGGCGGCCATTCTATACTCCGCCGAGTCTCTCCTGGACGAAGCGGTTGCCTTTTTACAGGGCATGCTGCGTATTCCCACCGTCAATCCGCCCGGCAAGGCCTATCCCGAATGCGCGCACTACATCGGGCAACATCTGTACAACCTCGGCTACACGGTGGAGTATATCGATCTCAATCCGGCGGATGTAGCCGAACTTGCCCCCTACGGAGAGGGGTTGCCACGCACCAACGTCATCGGACGGCTCACCGGTTCTCATAGCCGTCCCCTCATACACTTTAATGGGCATATGGACGTTGTTCCCGTCACCCCCGGCTGGTCAGCCGACCCCTTTGGGGGAGAGATACGCAATGGACGCATCTATGGACGCGGCGCAGCCGACATGAAAGGTGGTTTAGCAGCGCAAGTCTACGCCATCGAGGCCATCCGGCGCGCCGGTTTCACGCTACAGGGCACAGTGGAGCAGAGCGGCGTGGTGGATGAAGAGAGTACGGGCAATCGCAACGCCGGTATGGGCTACCTGGTTGAACAGGGCTATATTGCCGCCGGTCGCACCGATTATGTCGTGATTACCGAGCCGCTCAACGTCGATAACATCTGCCTGGGCCATCGCGGTGCAATCTGGGGCGAGATCACCACCTTCGGGCGTCAATCACATGGCAGTACGCCGGAGCGCGGTATCAACGCAGTTGAGAACATGGCATGCTTTATCGCCAGTGCCACCAGCGAACTCAAGCCTCGTTTGCAGCAGCGCATCAATCGCTATCCCGTTGTGCCATCCGGCGCGCAGGCTGCCAGTCTGACCTTCACCATGCTCAACGGAGGCACCAACGTCAATAGCGTACCAGATCGCTGTACCGTCTCCTTCGACCGTCGCCTGGTGACAGACGAACGGCTGGAAGACGCTCGCCGCGAAATACAGGAGTTATTGGAGCGGCACGCGCAGGATGTACCGGATTTCAGCTATAAATATAGCGAACGCTATGCCACCAACCCGACCTGGGTACGCGAGGATACACCGCTTGTGCAGGCATTCACCGAAGCTGTGCAGGACGTACTGGGCCGCGCTCCCGGCTATGTGTGCAGCCCCGGCAGCGACGATCAGCGCTTCGTCGTACATAATGCTGGTATCGAGCAATGTATCGTCTACGGCCCCGGCGAGATCACGCAAACGCACATTATCGATGAATCGCTGGCCCTCGATGATCTCTTGCATGCTATTCAGGTGATGGCGCTGGCAACTGCAATGCTGTCAGGTATTGAGTGACGAGTTGTTTAAGGTGGAGAATACCATGCAGACACAACACACTGCACAAACCTTTGAGCAGGCATTTCCGACCGGCATAACCTATCGCCTCTTCATTGGAGGAGAGTGGGTTGAGAGTACGGAACAGATCGAGATTCGTTTCCCCTATGATCGCAAACTACTGGTCGGGCGCGTCGCCTGGGCCACGCAACAGCATGTAGAGCAGGCGCTGATATGCGCGAAAGAGGGTGCAAAGGTCATGGCCTCGTGGCCACTCCATCGCCGTGCCGCCCTATTGCACCGTGTCGCCGATCTGATCGAGACCAACACCGAACGTTTTGCCGCGCTCATCACCTATGAGGTCGGGAAACCAATCAAGGATGCTCGTTTGGAGATTGCGCGCGCCGTCGCCGCCGTGCGCCTCTCGGCAGAGGAGGCCACGCGCATTCACGGCGAGGTGGTGCCGATGGATGCCGTCCCTGGCGGCGAAGGGCGCATCGCCTACACCGTGCGTCGCCCCCTCGGTATCATCGCGGGCATCACTGGCTTTAATTTTCCTCTGCTGCTCGACTGCCACAAAATCGCTCCCGCGCTGGCAGCAGGTAATGCTATTATCCTCAAGCCAGCACCCGACACGCCCATCACCGCGCTGGAACTGGCAAAACTTTTCGAGCAAGCAGGCGCACCGCCCGGCTCGTTGAGTGTGTTGGCCGGTGGCGATGCCATTGGCGAAGCGCTGGTACGCGATGAGCGCGTTGCTATGATTACCTTCACGGGCAGTTCAGCCGTCGGCAAATATATCCGCTCGGTTGCAGGCTACAAGCGCGTGGCCCTGGAACTTGGCAATAACTCGCCCTTGATTATCGAGCCGGATGCCGACCTGGAACGAGCGGTCGCGCGTGTCGTAGCCGGTGGTTATTATGCTGTCGGGCAAGCCTGTATCGCTGTCCAGCGCATCTACGCCCATCGCGCTATCTGTGACGAGTTTGCACAACGTCTCGCCGCACAAGTCAGTCGCTTGCGCACAGGCGACCCACGAGACCCCAATACCGATAGTTCCACACTCATCAGCGAACAGGCCACCCGGCGCGTTCTCTCTGTATTGCGTGACGCCCAGGAGCGCGGCGCAAAATTGCTGGTTGGGGGCACACTGACCGCCGATGGCTGCATCACCCCTGCTGTCCTACTCGGTGTCACACCCGATATGCTGATTTGCCAGCACGAACTGTTCGGCCCAGCCGTCGCCATCGCGCCCTACGACAACCTTGACGAAGCCATCGAACTGGCGAATAGCACCCCCTATGGCTTGCAGGCCGGTATTTTCACCAACAATCTCAAAGCCGCCCTCTATGCAGCCGAAAAACTCGACTTCGGCGGCGTTCACATCAACGAGGTTTCCAGCTACCGTGCCGACCACATGCCCTACGGCGGCATCAAAGCCAGTGGCATGGGCCGCGAAGGGCCACGCTACGCTATCGAAGAAATGACGGAGACGAAGATTATTGTTATTACCAACTAATCGCTAGCGTTGCCGTCTGGCCCAGGGCAGACCCTCTATAATGGCAGCACGCATTTCAGCAGTGAAGCCATACCAGTCGGCAACGGCATCATCGGCCTGCTGCTGCAAGGCAACAAATTGGTTCCAGTGCTGCTGCGCCTGCTGAGAGAGTTGCTCATATTGTGTCAGCCAGGCAGCAGCAGCAATGGGGTCGGGCAATTGCCATTGCAACGCTTGCTCCCATGTTTCCTGCTCGCGCTCCGGCTCACTCAAAAATAGTGCCAGCACACGAGCAAATGCCTGTGCATTCGGATGGGTAGAGG
>DAOTVZ010000322.1:0-4707 GCA_034436045.1 Ktedonobacteraceae bacterium
AACGTGATTTACGCGCAGATCGGTGTGGAAACCGGTCAGCAGACGTGGTTGGACTACAATAAACGCTTCTACGTTGGTCAACAGATACCGTTCGACCTGCCGACCGCCACCAGCACCGTTCTCAAGAACGGGCAACCTCTGGCCGACAACGAACTGGCCGCCGACTCCTTCGGGCAGGGCTACGACTTCGTGACGCCTTTGCAGATGTCGCTTATTGACAATATCGCCGCCAACAATGGAACGCTGATGCGCCCGATGCTGGTGCTGAAGATCACTGACCACAACAAGACGCCGATTCAGACCTACGCGCCGCAGGTACTCAGTACGCCGGTTTCGGCGCAGACGGCAACCGAGGTGCGACAGGCCATGTATGGCGTGGTGCGCTGCGGCTCCGGCTCCATTGTCGCACAGCTCTTTACCTCGCGCATGGGCATCATCGGCAAGACCGGCACGGCGCAGGTGGGCGGCAATCAGGCGGCACATGCGTGGATGATTACTGCCGCTCCCTACTCTGTCAGCACTCCTTCGCAGTTGCCCGCTCTGACCATTGTGGCGATGAAAGAGAATGGCGGCGAGGGCGGCTCCGTGACCGGCCCGATGATTGCCGCCATGTACAACGACATCTTCACCAATGTCATGACCGGCGTGCAGATGCCCCCCGCGCCCGACGCCAACTACTGCTGTAAAACCGGATTGTTGCAGATCGGGTGCCAGTAGAGCATATTCAAACAAAACGTGAGGCTGCCTTAACAGCGGCCTCACCTCGCTTTTGAGTGTTACATAGCTCGACAGGAACGCTGGCCATGGTGGGGTTCACGCTCGCGGCGCTGGTCTATAAACATGAGCGTTCCCGTCATCTGAACTGGTTGCTACGGAGGTTTCAACAGATGCAAGATCTATTACGCGAATCCCCCATCTATCAGCTTATCCACGATGAGGGGCGACTAGAAGAACGGCACGAGTTCGCTCAACAGATAATAGAGGATATTGTCACTCAAAAGTTTCCCGCGCTGGCAACGTAAATATCCTTGAGGATTTTCGTAAAAGCCGCTATACTGGTTCCTGACACTGCAACTGAGGTCAGGTATATGAGTTCTGAGAAAATAAAAAAGGCATTCAGCGATAAGGACTATCTTCCCCATGCCCAGGAACTGAGCCGCACGGTGGCACAGATTACAAGTGCCGCCGGAAACGAAGCGAACCTGTGCCACGAGATTGAGAAAATATTAGAGCAGCAATGCCATCAGCTAGGTATTGCGTGGACGCCTTATCAGCTAGAACGGGCAGTGTCTGGCGGTGAAAGCAAAAGTACGCGCAGAACAAAATTTATCGACGTAGCACACGGCGCTGTCATCATTGAGTACGAACCGCCGACATGCTTTCACGGCGTCATCAGTGCTGCACTGTTGCATGCCAGAGCGCAGGCTGAAGAATATGCAAAGCTCCTCTCTGTAGAAGAGGGACGTGCTATTGGTGAATATATTTTAGTAGCATGGGATGGTAGCCACATCAATTTCGGCAAGTTTGATCATGGCTTACCCATGTGGGATATGCTGACAAGCTTTGACGAAGTAGCTGCGCAAAAGTTGCTGCGTTATCTCGCCGAAAACGGCTCCCCGCTCGTACATCCGGGGTTACTTGCGGCTCTTGTCGGCCCGGCGTCACCATACGGTAGTGAACTCATTCCTTTATTTTTTACCGCCATCAGAGCCTCTCAGGACAGTGCCACTAGCAAAACATTTCTGCTGTTCACGGAATGGAAACGCTTATTTGGACAGGTCGTTGGTGTGCAGTCTGAACGCTTAAAGACATTACTGAGAGAACAGGGCATAGCGCATCAGCAGAGGTATGAGGAAGATAGCGCAGCATACCTTTTCGCACTAAATACCTATATCGCTTTGATTGCCAAGCTGGTTGCGGCCCTGTCGCTGCCGAATAGCTCACAGAATATTGCCGATCAGAGTGTACATATTGCCGAACGTATTCGCGCGCTGGAGGCGGGGACATTATTTCTTGATGCTGGTGTCTCCAACATGCTCTGCGGCGACTTTTTCTTCTGGTATCAGGATGATGCTCACTGGAATAAGTTCAGCGCGCATATTGATCGTATCGTGGCACGGCTGAGTACTGTCAATTTTGATGTGTCGCGCAAATCAGCGGATTCTATCCGTGACCTGTTCAAGGGCCTGTATCAAACTTTTGTGCCCCCGGCTTTACGGCACGCGCTGGGAGAGTTCTATACGCCCGACTGGCTGGCGGCCTATGCGCTGGACAGCTTGGGGTGGTCGGAGGAGTGTGAATTGCTCGACCCGACCTGTGGTTCCGGTACGTTTTTGTTGGAGGCGCTGAAAAGAAGGCTCAAGGTCAGGCGTGAGGGCGCGACGGCAGAGGAGCTATTGCGCGGCTTATATGGCTTTGATCTTAACCCGCTGGCGGTCTTAACTGCGAAGGGTTCGCTGGTGGTCTACCTTGCTCCCTATTTAGACCCACACAAGCCCATAAGAATACCGGTATTTCTGGCCGATGCGATCAATTCAGCGCACAGCGTCAATGGTGTCTACTATCATAGCCTGCAAACCGAACGTGGTGTGCAATCGTTCGCCGTACCAGAGCAACTCATGCGCCATGAGGATTTTCTCGCTATTTTTAGTTTCATGCATACGCTGATTGATGCCGGTTTAGCAGCGCAAAAGATTTTTACAGCCATTCAGAGCCGCTTTGGCCTGGAATATCTTTCGCCGGACGAGGCCGCGTGTTTGCGCACAACCATTAGCACGCTGGTTGAGTTGCACCAACATAGCTGGAATAGTATCTGGTCTTCGATCATTGCCGATAGATTTGCCGCCGGGGCCGTGCCGCCTGGACGCTTCATCTGTGGCAATCCGCCCTGGGTCAAGTGGAGTCATCTGCCGCCGGAATATGCAGAGTTCATCAAGCCGCGCTGCCTGGAATTAGGCGTATTCAGTCGAGATCGCTGGGTTGGTGGTATCGAGTCGGATATCTCGACGGTCATCACTTACGAGGTGGCCGATAAATGGTTGAGCGAGAACGGCAAACTGGCCTTTTTCATTACCGGCACCGTCTTCAACACGGAGTCCAGCGCAGGCTTCAGGCGCTTTGAGCTGGAGCAGCGCAAGGTATTCTTGCACGTAGAGCAGGTGGAGGATTTCAAAGAGATCAACCCGTTTGAAGGTGTCAGCAATCATGCGACGCTGCTGATACTGAGCAAAGGTCGGCCCACAACCTACCCCGTACCATATCGCACCTGGCATACAACTTCACCGACGAAAACTTCCATTGCACAACAGAATAATTTCTTTGCGACTGCGACGGTGAGGGAGCTTTTAGCCTGCCCGATGCCCGGCCTGGAACAGGAGGGCGGTCCCTGGCTCAAAGGCACAAAGGAAGAACATGCCATCTGGCAGCGTCTTTTCGCACCTGGCGAGCGATACTACAAAGCGCGCAAAGGCGTCACCACCGACCGCAACGGCATCTTCTGGCTACAGATACAGGGGGTCAACGCTGATAAAACGCTCTGTCGCGTGCAAAATGCCGCCACTATTGGACGCACCACCGGCATTCCGACGGTGCAGGGTAATGTGGAAAGCGAACACGTTTTTCCGCTCCTGCGCGGGCGTGGCGTCAGCGCGTTTCGAGCAGTACCCGAACCAGAACTGCATATCCTGGTGCCACAACGCGGCATGCACGGCGACCCTGATCTGCCGATCACCCATCCACACACCTACGCATTTTTGCGCCACTTTGAAAGCTATCTCAGGCAGCGTTCCAGCCTGCGCCGCTTTCAGAAAAATCAACCCTACTGGTCGCTCTGGAGTACCGGCAACTACACCTTCGCGCCCTACAAAGTCCTTTGGAAAGAAATGTCGGGCGCGACATTTGTGGCGGCCTATTGTGGCCCCTTTGACGATCCTCTGCTAGGCCCAAAGATTATCATTCCCGACCACAAGCTCTACTTTGTGCCAGTCGAAACCGAGGCCGAAGCCGCCTACCTGACCAGCCTGCTCAACGCACCCATGCTCTCTCATGCCATCGGAGCCTACGCCGCGCAACTCAGCCTCGGCGTTAGCGTCGTCGAATACCTCAATATTCCCCCCTTTGATGAGGATAATACCAATCATGTAAAGCTGGCCGAACTGGGTATGTCACTGACGCGCAAACAATGGGTTTCGCAAGATGACTATGAGGTGCTGGATGAGTGCGCACAGGTTGTTATGGGTATATAACTAACGTGGCAAGGCTATCCATCTTTTTCTTTTGCAACCTGTTCAAGTGGGCATTGAGTACAACGAAAATGTCTGGTTGAGACACATCCTTTGATGATAGTTGCACATCAAATGGGGCAACACAAACTTTACCCGGATCGGTAAACTCGACATGTATTAAGAGGTAATGAGCAATACGTAACACCGCGTCTTGAGGCGGCTCGTCGGGTTCAGGCCGCCTCGGCGTGTGGGCAAAGCACTGAATTTGCGCTATACTATGACAAAAAGCTGTGCGCGAGTGATGGCGCAAAGAGAGGTCTTATGGCTCGTAATGCATCCGATGTGGTGAATAGCCCTGAACGCTATAGTTCCCACATCGTTCACTACAATGTCAGTTATCTTGTGCAGGGCGCGGAGTATGGCACCGATGGGGCCATTGTGCTGCTGCACGATTTTCCGGCGGGAGCCTTCGTCTGGGAGGGCC
>DAOTVZ010000323.1:0-24193 GCA_034436045.1 Ktedonobacteraceae bacterium
CGATATGCACCAGATCAGCCTGCTGAGTGCGTTCGCTCACTGCCTCCTCGTCGATAATGGTAAAGCCCATTTGTTCGACCATCGCCAGGTCGTCATCGAAAGTACGCGCGGCCTCCGGCGTGACCAGCACAGGATAACCGGCCAGCGCATGGTCGCGCGCCGCCCAGTGACAGGGGCCTCCCCCCATCGTGACACCGGTCAGTAAAATAGCTTGCCCGCGCTCAGTGGCACGTTTGATACGTTCAGCGACAATAACGGTCGGTGAAGGCATCACCATCTTGAAACAGTTCTCTATCGTCTTACCACTCTCGAAGAGCAGGATATCCTGAGTACCGGTACCGACATCGCTAGTCAGGATACGCATTGAAGATGACATCGTATAACTTCCCTCGTTTTCTCTCAAGAAGATGTATCACGCTGAAAAGTATATCACGTCCAGGTCAAATATCAGCCAGCAGAGCGAGCGCAATGCCAGAAGTTGACATATATCCACCCTCCCACTCTTGCAGTCAGCCCATACCTTCACTATACTTGCAAATAGAAAAGCTTTATTCTACAAGGAGGTGCATGATGGTCTATCGTCATCCAATGCTCTATGCACTTTTATCACTTGCCTTTTTAGTTATCGCTATTATCCTTATTCTGCTCGGCATGTTTACCACCACAGATGGCACACTGCAAGGCACGCTGATTATTCTGGGCGTTTTCATGCTGATTCCAGCCTTCTCTTACTTTAGCTTATATAACGAAGAAGCACACTATGGTGTGAACATAGCATAGCTTCGCAAGATTGAACGTTCAAAGGAGAACACACATGATTTTTCGCAGCCCTTTTCCTGCCGTCACCATTCCTGATATTCCTTTTGCCTCATTTGTCTTGCAGCATGCTGAGCGACTGGCCGAGAAGCCCGCGCTGATCGATGGCCTCACAGGCCAGCAGTACACCTACGGACAACTGGCCGATGCGGTGCAACACGTCGCTTCAAGCCTGGCTGCACGTGGCTTTGGAAAGGGCGATGTCCTGGCCATCTACAGCCCTAACCTGCCAGAGTATCCCATTCCTCTGCTGGCAGCAGCCTTGCTCGGTGGCATTACAACTACCATCAATCCGCTCTATACGGTGGACGAACTTACCTTCCAGCTAAACGATTCCCGCGCGCTCTATCTCGTAACCACACCTGCCTTTGTGGAGAAGGCGCTGGCAGGCATGCAACGCTCACAGGTACGAGAGGTCTTTGTCTTTGGTGAGGCACCCGGCGCAACGTCGTTTACAGACCTTGTGCGCGGGGATGGGAACGTGCCGGATGTGAAGATCAATACGCAAGAGGACGTGGTCGTCTTGCCCTATTCCAGTGGCACCACCGGCCTGGCGAAAGGCGTCATGCTCACCCATCACAATCTGGTGGCGAACCTGTGCCAGATGGCTCCCATTGGTTTTGTCAGAGAGCAAGATACCGTGATCGGCGTTCTGCCTTTTTACCATATCTATGGCCTGACAGTCATCCTGAGCCTGAGCCTGGCGAACGGAGCGACCGTCGTCTCGCTGCCGCGCTTTGACCTTCTACAGTTTTTGCAAGCTTTGCAAGACTATAAGGTGACAGTAGGCAACATGGTTCCCCCCATCATGCTGGCACTCGCTAAACAGCCTGTGGTCGATAACTACGATCTCTCGCACATGCGCGTGATCCTCTCTGCCGCTGCACCACTGGGCAAGGAACTGCAAGAAGCCTGCGCCTCTCGTCTAAACTGCCTGGTCGTGCAGGCATGGGGCATGACAGAAACCAGCCCTGATGTGACCTTCCATCCACTGACACCTGGAGCTATCAAGTGGGGTTCCGTCGGGGTCTGCGTGGCAAATTCCGAATGCAAAGTCGTTGATCTTCGTACCGGCGAGGAGTTAGCCGCTAATCAGCAGGGAGAGATTTGCGCACGTGGCCCGCAGATTATGAAAGGCTATCTGAACAATCCTGCTGCGACCGCCGCTACCCTGGAGACCGATGGCTGGCTACATACTGGCGATATTGGCTATTTTGATGAGGATGGCTATCTATATATTGTGGATCGCTTGAAGGAACTGATCAAGTACAAAGGCATGCAGGTTGCCCCGGCAGAACTGGAGGCGCTGCTGCTGACGCATCCCGCTATTGCGGATGCCGCCGTCGTCGCAGCTTCCGACGAAGAAGCTGGCGAGGTTCCCAAAGCGTTTGTAGTGCGCAAACCCGAAGTGGAAGTGACAGCAGAAGAGATCATGGCATATGTGGCTGCGCGAGTGGCACCACACAAGAAAATTCGCCGCCTGGAGTTCATCGACCAGATTCCCAAATCGGCCTCCGGTAAAATCCTTCGCCGCCTCTTGTCTTTTCAATCTACGGCAAGATGATCGCCCTTCCCCTCACGTGGAGGTGCGCACCAGATCGCGTAGTGGTCGGTAGCCGATAACCTGTACACCCACCTGTCGTATATAATCGCGCACCTCCCGGCTCGACAGCGCCTCGTAATTGGCTACCCGTGACGGCCAGTCGGGAGCGCAGGCTCTTAATTCTGGCGTATCTACTGCCGGGTGCAACACCAGGTAGGTGAGACCAGGTTGCAAGGCATCTACGAGGGCTTTTGTCCTGGCAATATGATCGGTGGTACCGTCCAGCGGCAGTAGCATCACCGCATCGAACAGCGGGATGCCACGCTCCTCCAACTCGCCCGCGACGTGCATATAGTGTTCTTGCTGGTCGGCATCGAGGCCAAATTGAATCAGGAAAGCGGAAGAGGCCCTTAGCAGGGCGAGCGGCAAGCGATATGCAAGGGCGAGATCGATATAGGACTGCAAGAAGGGCGGCATCGTCGCCGCGAGCATATGAGAGTCTATATGCGTCACATCGATACCCGCTGCCAGCGCCCGCTCCAACTGTGCCCGTAACTCTGTGGCAACATCAGCGGGGCGAGCCTGTTGAACCGTTTCTCTGGGATGTGAGAAAAAATACCCCTGTTCATCGAGCAGACCCGACGCCCTATCGCGCGTAGAAATCGGCCCCCAGCGATAGGTTTCCCATTCAGAGTTGAGTGTGAGATGCACACCCATATCTACGCCGTCATGGGTACGGCAAAAGCGCACCACAGCAGGGAACCAGGGACACGGCACCATCGTGGAAGCCGAGGAAACTAAGCCAAAGTCAAGTAAGTGTTCGTAGGCGGTGATGGTGGACTGGCACATTCCGATGTCGTCAGTATGAATGATGACGACGCGGTCTTGTTCACCAAAGCCAAGTTTCTTCAGTGCAGGGTTCATGCGTTTCTCCTCAAGGTACCACTAGAGAAAGTACATCTTCCGAACAACCGACCGATACGACGTGACACGTGGCTTGCCGCCTGATGACATGCTGTCTTGCATTAAACAAGCAGGACAGCATGTCATATATAATGAAATATATTTCAATTATAAGTTTATCTATTCTATCTCAGTGTCTCCCGTCCAAACCGCAATGGCCAGAGCGCGGCAGGAAGCTTTTCCGTCTGTACCGCCTCGGCCAGCATCCGACCAATGAGCATACTAAAGGGCATCCCGTGACCCGAAAGACCCGCTACAAACCACGCATGTTCGATCCCTGGTACCCGATCTACAATTGGAATGCAATCGGGCGTGAAATCCATCAACCCGGCCCAGCGCTGCACCACTTGTAACCTGGGTAACTGCGGGAAGAGGCGTGGCAAAATCTGCTCAAGAGCTTCCTGCACGTCCGGCGTTGGTACAGCTTCCCACACACCCATGTCGCGCCCCGGAGCAAGCGCCCGGCAACCACCTAACACAATCGAGCCGTCCGGTGTCTGTTGCCAGTACTCCTCAGTCGCGGTGAGCGCGGCAAATACCGCCGTTGTAAAGATCGGCTCAACCGGTGCATAGGCCAGCGCCTGACCACGTGCAGGCACGATCAATCCTCGCATCTCAGGGATTACCTCACCTGTCCAGGCATTGATGGCCAGCACCACGCTTCCGGCTCTGATACTCCCCTGCTCTGTCACCACAACAACTCCCTCCCCATCTTGCAGCAAACGCAATGCCCGCGCTTGATATAGATGAGCGCCACGTCTCTGCGCCGCCTTGAGCAGTCCCTGAACCAATCGCGCTGAATGCACCAGCGCCTGCCCCGGCAAGAACTTTGCCCCCAGGATTTCTGCCCCTAGAGGTGTATGGATCAGCTCCTGCACTTCATATCGCTCTAGCATCAGCGCTGGAAAACCATCGGCTTGCAGCATCTCCACGCTCTTTCGCACCTGCGCCAGTTGCGCCTCGCCCAGCGCCAGGCCCAGGCTTCCCGGTTCGCGGTAATCACAGGTGATTTCCTCCTCTATCAATACCTGACGGAGCAGCGCCTGATTCTCGTAGGAGAGCGACATCACCGCCCGCGCCGTCTCATGGCCCAGGCGTTGGATAGCCACCGGATAATCCTCGTGCATACCTGCCACAACAAAACCGCCGTTGCGCCCGCTTGCTCCGTATGCCACCCCCTCACGCTCCAGTAGTGCCACCGCTCGACCCTCACGCGCCAGCCAGTAGCAAGCGACCGCCCCAAACACTCCCCCTCCTATCACGAGTGTGTCAACGCTCTGAGGCAATGCAGAGGATAAAGGTAAAAACTGTGAAGTACGTTGCCAGTAGGAGATCGGCTCAGATGCCATCGCTGTCATATGATAACCTGCTTTTTGTGCTAATAGAACAGTCTCTTTTCAAGAGCGTACCCCAAAAGAGATCTGGACGCAAGAGTAGCCATCTGCCAGACGTAATTGTCGCCATCCGAGCTATCGTAGGGCAACTGGAGACAGTATACACATTTTGTTGATTTCAACAACAGATCGCCCCGATGAAAGGCAGCAGACAAGGGCCATATCTCTTTAAAAAGATGTATACTAACGAAAGGAAGATTGTTGTGTATACCACGAATCAGACCGTATCAGAGGAAGCGGTACCACTCTGCTCAGGCGCTTGCCCGATCTGCGGCTCAGCGTCCCTAGAGAGAGCATTACCTGGAACTTCAGTCTGAACTCACGGAGTCTGACTGCCTTACCCGTCACTTTCTAGCGGGTACCTGATCGTGTTCTCAAGACCAACATTTGTTCCAAATACCCAGAAAGGAATAGACGATGACGACTAGAAACCTCGTTGATCCTGAGCTTCTTGCCATGCTCGACATGTTCCCTACCCTGCAACTCAGCGATGAAACCCTGGTGCAGATGCGCGCCACGCTTGGAGAAATGGGAACCCAGATGGCTTCTACTCTACCCGCATTCCCTGACATTGCTGTCAGCGAGCGCTTTGTTCCCGGCCCAGCAGATGCGCCAGACGTGCGGGTGCTGATCTACCAGCCAACCACTATCACGCCCCCGCTTCCAGCCCTGCTCTGGATTCACGGTGGCGGCTATGTGCTGGGTACTGCCGATCAAGATGACCTCACCGTCAAAGGCATTGTCTCAGCCGTTGGATGCGCCGCCGTCTCGGTCGATTACAGGCTGGCACCTGAAACCCCTCATCCGGGGCCGGTTGAGGATTGTTACGCCGCCTTACGCTGGTTGTACACGCATACTCAAGAACTGGGCGTCGACCCCACCCGCATCGCCATTGGTGGTGCTAGCGCGGGTGGCGGATTGGCCGCCGGATTGGCGCTACTCACACGTGACCGGGGTGAAGTACCACTGGTCTTCCAACTTTTGATCTATCCCATGCTCGATGACCGAACAGTCACGATGGCCAACCCCCATCCCTATACGGGAGAATTTATCTGGACCGCCGAGAGCAACCGTTTCGGTTGGAAGGCATTGCTGGGACAGGAGCCGGGCGGATCTGATATCTCGCCATATGCTGCCGCCGCCCGTGCTGAACATCTGGAAGGCTTGCCACCTGCTTTCATCAGCGTGGGCGACCTTGATCTATTTTTAGAGGAAGATATGGAGTATGCCCGTCGCCTGATACGGGCAGGCGTGCCCACCGAGTTGCATGTCTACCCCGGTGCATTCCATGGCTTCGATCTGATGCCGACCGCGAAGGTTTCGCAGGCCGCTACACGCGACCGGTTAGATGCACTGAGGCGCGCATTCTCCAGGAACTAACCAGGGAAAAGCGGTACCTCATCCCATGTGCTATCAAGGGGAAGCGGTAGCTTCCCCTTTTTCGGATATGGCATGCAAGCTTCTACACAAACTCGATTATCAAAGGATATATTGCTCCTTTGTCAGATGCGCTACTACATCAACCATGTCCCGGTCACACCTCGCTACTACTTTCATTGCAGGAAATGGGCACAGTGCGCACAGCAAGTCGATACAATCTGCCCTTACCGCAACAAAACTCTGCTTGAAAGCGTATAGTACACAGGCCGGTATTTGTCTTCGTGACAAAAATAGGATACATGCACTATATAAAATCGTCATAACCCGCTATACTATCAAGAAGGACATCATCGTGATCTCTGATCTCGACAACGACCTATCTGGAATAAGAGAGGCTTACCGGCATGCCTGAGAGAAAAATAGTATTTCGCTTTCGGCGCTCATCTACAGACAGCGCACTCTATAGTAGACCATACAACATACTCTATAGCACACTGCGACCTCTGCTGGCGCTGCTCGCCCTATCGCTCGCCACTCTGGCTTGCACCTCACCCGCGCTGGCCGCAACGGTCACGACGGTCACTGCCGCAGCGAGCAGCCCCAGCATGAGCATCACGATGGGTTTTGACTCGCGTTACCGCGACGGCAACTGGGTTCCTGTGCAGGTTTCGCTCAGCAATAATGGGGCAGACTTCACGGGCGCGGTCGCGGTCAACGTTCCAACACCGTACTACACCGGTTCTCGCTCAACAACCACGTATGAGATGCCGGTTGCGCTGGCAACCGGCGCGCAAAAACAGGTCACGCTGTATATCCCACTCTCGCTGGGCATTAGCGGCTCAACAACGAATGTGGATGTCAACCTGATCGATAGCGCAGGCAACCGGGTAAAGACACAAAGCCTCGCACTGCGCGCGTTAAGCCAGGGTGATCTCTTTATCGGCCTACTCTCCGATCAAACCGGCGGTTTTGGCTCGCTTAATGCCGTCTCTCTACCCAATCAAACTGGATCACTCATTATTGAACCTCTCACTGCCGGTAACTTTCCAACGCAAGCCGATGTGCTAAAGAATTTTGACCTGCTGATCTTTGACAACTTCACGTCCAGCACCTTAAGCCAGCAGCAGCTTGCCGCTTTACAGAGTTGGGTTAGTCAGGGCGGAGAACTGCTGCTGGTCGGTGGCCCCGAATGGCGACGGACGCTCAGCCCACTGCCGACAGAGCTACTCCCAATCGAGGTTAATAATACAACTACACTGCCTGCCGGAACCGCCATTTTGCCGGTTGGCAGCCCCGGCAATAGTGGCACGGGAAATACTAGCGACGCTACGCTGCCGACGCCGGTTATCGTCAGCACCGGCATGGCCAACGCGAATAGCGTTACCGTCCTCTCCGCCAATAACACACCGCTCATTAGTCAGGAAACGGTGGGCAATGGGCAGGTCTGTTATGTCGCTTTTGACCCAACACTCGATCCTATCGCTAACTGGCCGCGAGCCTCACTCCTGTGGCAAGGACTACTCTTCCGCACGCTGGGTGATGCCATGCTGGTGCGTAATGCTATGGCCATACCTGCCTCTGCTCAACCTTTCGATCAGAATGCCCAGTACATCAGCGGCTTAGTGCAGACCTTCCTGCCTAACACTTTCCCCTCTGTCACACTCATCCTGGTGATCTTGCTGAGCTATGTCTTTATTCTCGGCCCGGCGCGCTTCTTCATCGTGCGGCGCTTCAAGCGGCGTGATTGGAACTGGCGCATCGTGCTGGCCACGATCATCCTGTTCTCGCTGCTCAGTTACGGCATCGCATTAGAGCAAAAGGGTACCACAATTGTCAGTGATACTATCTCAGTCGTTCAACTCAGCTATCCTCACAGTGGTCGTAGCCAGGCCAATATCAGCACCTACCTCGGTGTCTTTGTACCGAACGCGGGTGACTATCATATTCATATCAATGACGCCAGTATGGTACAAGCGCAGAGCAGTCTTTTCGGCCAGACACCGAGTCAAAATATGATTGTCGTACCTGAACAAAACGGTACCGATGTCGAACTACACGGAGTAGATATCTGGACATTGCATACCATCAGCATTGAGCAGGAGCAACACACCCAGGGTGGCATCATTTCACATCTCACGCTCAATAATGGCATCCTTATCGGCAGTGTCACGAACATGCTCCCCTATCCGCTCAGCGACGTTTACGTGCTAATGGGTTCTAATTATACCCATCTTGGCACACTGGCCGCCGGTCAGACACGCCAGGTTAATCTGCCCATCAGTGCTAACACCTCAAATTCAGGTATGCTGCTGGGAGAAGAGATAGCCAACAGTTATGGTTACAATAGCTATGGCAACCCGCCACAAAATGAAGTACAACGTCACCTGGCCATGCTTGCTGCGCTGAGTGGCGACGGCCCCTATGCCTGTGGCGGCGGCGGCACCTGCTACGGCGGCCCGGCATATAAAGTTATGACCTCTAACGGTGTCGTGATCAATAACAGTGGTGGTCCACCAACGGTCGATAAACAAGACCCACTGTTGTTGAATAATGCTCCAGCAACGCTCATCGGTTGGGCCGATAATCCCACCGACGCCATCAATGCGATTACCGTCAATGGCAATACACCAACCGGCAGTCAAGAGGTAATGATTCAGGCTCCCCTGAATATGACCTACGCGGGCAACGTTTCGTTGCCATCTACGCTGTTGACGGGACAACTCATTAATGCACAAAGTCAGAGTAGTAGTGGCAGTAACACAGGGGTACAGGAGGCACTCCCCGGCATATATACCATGACGACAGGTAGCGCCACCTTCGAGATTACCATTCCAACAAGCTGGCAACTGCATATCACGAGCGCGACTATCAACGAGTCATCCAATATGAATCAAATTATTCAGCAAACTGGCATGGCAAATAGTCCCGTCTCGGATGTTAGCGCGGCACAGGCATACCTGTATAACTGGCGAACCCATCAATGGGATATGGCCAGTATCGACAACAATGACAATATCATCGTCAATAACCCTCAAGCCTATATTAGCTCTGATGGACGCTTGCTGGTGCAATTCACCAATCAAGATGCCACAAAGGGGACTATTGCGTTTAGTTCTCCAACCCTTCAGGTACAGGGTACAGCACAATAGATGCATTGTGTAATACATCCCGATGGAGACAAGTACGTCTATATTCTCAAGCTATACGCGGAGTCGATACAAATAATGATAAAAATAGAACATGTCTCTAAGCGCTATCGCACTATTCATGCCTTGCAGGACTTCAACCTGGAGATACCACAGGGAACAATCTATGGACTGATCGGTCCCAATGGTGCGGGTAAAACAACTCTGATCCGTATTCTCGCCGCGCTCCTTATGCCCACGACGGGCGAAGTCTGGTTCGGCCAGGAGCGGATTTCTCGCTCACCAGAGGCCATTCAACGGAAGGTTGGTTACATGCCAGATTTTTTCGGCGTCTATCCCGACCTGACCGCCGACGAGTACCTGGAATTTTATGCTGGCATCCACGCGATTCCGCGCAAACAACAGCCACAACTCATTCATGATCTACTGGAACTGGTTGACCTGGCCTCCAAGGCTAACGCGCCTGTCGAGTCACTTTCGCGCGGCATGAAACAACGTCTCTGCCTGGCACGCGCGCTGGTACATGACCCGGAAGTGCTGCTGCTTGACGAACCCGCCTCCGGCCTCGATCCACGCGCTCGCGTCGAGTTGCGCGAGCTGCTCAAAACGTTGCAAGGCATGGGCAAAACGATTATCATTAGCTCACACATTCTGCTTGAATTAGCAGAGATGTGTACCGACATTGCCATCATTCAGGGCGGCAGACTGATGGCCGCGGGCAGCGTGGAAGAGGTGACGCGCCGACTGCACGGCGGTCGCCAGCTAGAAATCCGCGTGCTGGGACGCGCTGAAGAGGCCATCAACCTGCTCAAAGCCAGCAAGGGAGTCAGCAATGTCAGTGAGCAAGAGCAAGGGTTGATCCTGGCCGATTTCGTGGGTGACGATCAGGCCATGCACACTACGCTCGTCTCACTGATTACTCATGAGATCCCGGTAATTTCTTTCGCGCCGCGCAGCAGCGGTGGACGACTCGAAGAGGTATTTATGAGTATTACAGAAGGGAGCAGCCTCTCATGACCTTTTCCGCACTTCTGATTAAAGAACTGCGCCTGCGTCTACGCCGCGAGCGTACAATGTGGATTATCATTGTCTATATCCTGCTGATGGGCTTTCTGGGCTGGTTCTACCTCAGCCGTTTCAGCACAATCAATGGCTATGGCCCCTTCGGGCTGGCTAACACGGGAATCTCGCTGTACACCTTGCTCTCTCAAGTCCAACTCTTTTTGATTCTTTTCATTACGCCTGCATTTACCGCAACAGCGATTAACGGTGAGAAGGAACGCCAGACCTTCGACCTGTTACTCTGTTCGCGGCTTACATCTTTCTCGCTAATAGCAGGCAAGTTGGTGGCAGGCCTGACCAACGCCTTTATGCTGGTCGCCGCCGCACTGCCACTGTTTAGCCTGGTCTTCTTTTTCGGCGGCATCTCTCCCCAACAGGTGATCTGGGCGCTACTCGTTTACATTTCTACAACGGTTATGGTCGGCTCATGCGGTCTGCTCCTCTCTACCCTGCTGAACCGCCCTGCCGTTTCTACCGCCATTACCTATATGATCGGCTTAGCCTGGCTCATCCTGCCTATCATCCTCTACGTGATCCTGCTGACAACCGGCAATAACGCTGGCAGCAACCAACCGCCAACACTATTCATCTGGAACCCGATCATCGCGCTGCTCAGCACCTACACGGTCGGGTCAGCTTTCTACTTCTCATTTGGCTCAATACATCTTTCGCCCTGGATTAGCTATATTGTTTTGTGCCTTACCGCGAGCGTTATTTTTATCCTGCTGAGTATGAAGCTGGTACGTCCTGGCGCATCAACGCTAGCTCAGCGCAATCGTTTGTTGCGGCCTGACAAGCCATCCGTGATGGCATGACCGCTCTTGTAGAGAATGAGAGTCTGTATCAAAACAAGGGAACAGAGCGTGCTACAATAGTTAGAAAAGCGGTAATTACTCTACCATCTTTCTCTGATACGCTGGTAGCACGACAGTATCTCTCAGAAAGGCGCATCTATGGCAACACTTACGCCGTCTCGTATGGCCCCTCTACGGCAGGGCCGCTCCGAGAGCGAGAATCTGGCATATGTGCTACGCCCCTGGCGTCACCGCCTGCTCACTCAACAACTGACGCGCCGGGTCATGCGTGGTCTGGTTTCTGGCCTTGTACTGGCCGCACTGGTGCTGCTGCTCTCACGCCTGTTACCACTCGCCAACGCGCGTTTCTGGGCAGTGGGCCTCGGTTTTGCCTGCCCGCTCATCGCCGTTATCGCCACACTCTGGCTGCGCCCCTCGCTGGCACAGACGGCGCGCCTTGTAGACCGCCATCTCGCCTTGCAAGACCGTCTCGGCACCGCCTGGGAGCTACGCAATGAACACTCCGCGCTGGCAGGGTTACAGCGTAAGGATGCGCTCAAACAACTCGCCAACCACACACCTGCGAAAACACTGTCATTGCGCCCCGGTCGCGTTCTCCTGCTGCTCTTTGTGCTGAGCGCCGCGCTCTGCGTGCTACTGCTCGCGCTCCCGAATCCAATGGATGCTGTGCTGAAACAGCAGGCAGCCTTCCAGGCACAGATCGCCACCCAGATTCAGCATATTGAGCAGCTACGTCAGCAAGTGGCGCATAATCCAACGCTGACGCCACAACAAAAAGCCCAGATCGATCAGATTCTCCGTCAGTTGGAGCAACAACTAGCACAGGCCAAAAATACTAATCAGGCACAGCAGGCATTGGCAAACGCGCAGACGAAGCTAGATCAACTGCGCAACCAGCAAACGGCGCAAAAAGTCGCCGCACAGACAGCCGCAGGCAACGCGCTCCAGAGCAGTACCAACGCCGCGCTCAACGCAGTTGGGCAGGCACTGGCAAATAGCGACGCGAAGGGCCTATCCAAAGCGCTACAGAACCTCTTATCGCAGGTAAACAAGCTCACGCCACAGCAACGCAGCCAGCTTGCACAGCAGATTGAGAACGCCGCCAACCAGGCCGGTCAGGACTCCCAACTCAGTACTTCGCTGCACCAACTGGCAAAGTCCATCGCCGATGGTAACGCCAGTGACCAGGCTGCCGCCGCCAGCGCCGTCCAATCCGCTGTGCAGCAGGACATCACTGCACAGGCACAGGATAACAGTATTACGCAGGTTGAGCAGGGCGTTCAACAGGCTTCCGACAGCCTGACGGCAAGTACCGATGGCAGTCAGCAGCAAAATCAGGGGCTGGCTCAAGGACAAGGGCAGAATCCAGGGCAAGGCCAGGGGCAAACTCAGGGACAAAATCAACAGGGGCAAGGCCAGGGGCAAACTCAGGGACAAGGCCAGGGCCAAGGACAAGGACAGGGAGGCTCTGGCGGGCGCAATGGCGCGGGCAACCAGCATGGCAGTGGTGAGCAGGTCTATGTTCCTGGACAGATTGGCAGCGGGAGCAGCACGCAAAGCAATAATGGCCAGAACGGCGTCGTACAACAGGGCAGTGATCAGCCATTCTCGCAGGTTATCGCGCAATATAGCCAGATGGCCCATGATGCAATTGATAATAGCGAACTCCCGCCGGATATGAAAGACTTGATCCAAAGCTACTTTAACTCACTAGAAGGACAGGGGCAGTAAAAGCATTATGGCACACAAAGATGATTTGGCACTTCCCGCCGCCGAGGAAGCGGCTACAGAGGGACCAGGTGAAGCGGATATTCATGAATTTATCACCATCGCGCAACAACTTGAGAAGGAGTTGTGTTCTATCGTTGTCGGTCAGGAGCGTGTGATCCGCGAACTCTTACTCGCCCTGCTGGCCGGAGGCCATGTCCTGCTGGAAGGCGTCCCCGGCCTGGGAAAAACGCTGCTGGTGCGCACCCTGGCCGATGCTCTGGCGCTTAAATTCGCGCGCATCCAGTTCACGCCTGACTTGATGCCTGCCGATATCGTCGGCACCACGATTGTCAGTGAGCAGCCAGGCGAGAACGGCATTGGCAGTCGCCGCATCTTCAGCTTCCAACCCGGCCCCATTTTTGCCAACATCGTTCTGGCCGATGAGATCAATCGCGCCACACCGAAGACGCAGTCGGCGCTGTTAGAGGGGATGCAGGAGCGCACGGTCAGCGTTGGTGACAGCACACGTCCGCTTCCAAAACCATTCTTTGTGCTGGCAACACAGAATCCGCTCGAAATGGAGGGCACTTACGCCTTGCCGGAGGCCCAGCTCGACCGTTTTCTGCTCAAAATCATGGTCAATTTCCCCAAAGCACAAGACCTGCTACGCATCATCGATACAACAGTGGGAACGCAACACCTGCGAGCGCAGCAGATAGCCGACGGTGAGCAACTGTTACGCATGATTGAGACTTCCAGAGCCGTACCCGTCGCTACACACGTCAAAGAGTACGCCGTACAACTCCTGCTGGCTACCCACCCCGACCAGGAGGATGCGCCGGAGCAGGTGCATCGCTATGTCCGCTACGGTGCCAGCCCGCGCGGTCTGCAAGCACTGATTATGACAGCGCGTGTGCGTGCGCTATTGGAGGGTCGCTATAACGTCTCTATTGAGGATATTCAACAAGTGGCCTATCCCGCGCTACGGCATCGTATCATCCTTAATTTTGATGGCCTGGCCGATGGCATCACGCCCGAAGCACTGATTGAGGCAATTCTGAAAGAACTGGAAACCGCGTAAGTACTGTGTCACGACAGCTAGCCCAAAAGGAAGGTTTATGCCTGAAGAATATGCCATCGGCCGTTTCCCGCTCGATGCCGCAATACTGCAACGGCTCGACAACCTGACTCTGCTCACACGACGCCCGCTAGCGACGGGGCGTCCGGGGCGTCGTCGCTCGCCGCAGGCTGGCTCCTCTATGGAATTTGCGGACTACCGTCGCTACGCGCCCGGCGATGACTTCCGGCGTATCGACTGGCGAGCGTATGCGCGCCTGGAACGGCTCTTTTTGCGTGTCTTTGAGGCGGAGGAGAACATCACCATCTCCATCCTCATCGATAGCTCCGATTCTATGCACTACGGCACACCTGCTAAGATACAACTGGCAACGCTGATCGCGGCGGCGCTTGCTTATATCGCGCTCAAATGCGAAGATACTGTCGTTGTCGGCGCGTTGACCGACCGGTTGGCTGCCTACCGCAAGGCTGGTAGCGGCACAAACGCCATCTGGAGCGTAGGTGAATTTCTCAACCAGCTTCCCCGCTCCGGCAAAACCGATCTCAACAAAGCCTTGTATGATCTCGGACGTGTGACCAGTTCACCAGGCTTGAGCATCGTCATCTCGGACTTTCTGGCTCCTGGCGGCTACCAGACGGGTGTGCGTGCCCTGCGCCAGTTGCGGCAGGAAGTGGCTCTTTTGCAGATTCTCGCTCCCGACGAACTTGAGCCAGAGCTACAAGGCGACTGGCGTTTACGTGATAGTGAGGGAAACGGCACGATTGATGTGAGTATCTCAGCACAGATACTCCAGGCGTATCGCCAGCGCTTGTCTGCTTTTACGCAAGAACTGGCCTCGTTCGCGCACGCCAACGCCGCCAGTTACAGCTTAATTGCCAGCGATACCAATATCTTAGACGTGATTCAACGGCTTTTGCGACAGATTGAATTGGTAAAATAAATGGGCTATATTGCTAAACAGGTGATGTAATGGATTTACTGGTTCCGGCAGCTCTGGCCTTTGCACTCATCATACCAATTATTTTGCTGTTCTACTTCATGCGCCCTAAACGGCAGGAGCGTATGGTCGGCAGCACGCTGCTCTGGCAACAGGCCGTGCAGGACTTGCAGGCCAGTCGTCCCTGGCAACGTCTGCGCATCACACCACTTTTGTTGCTGCAACTGCTGGCTGCCGCTATGATCGTGCTGATCCTGGCCCGCCCGGCTATCTTCAGCAATAGCCTGGTCAGTGGCGATACTATCGTTATCTTACAAGCCTCGGCCAGCATGCAGGCCACCGATGTCAAACCCAACCGCTTCGAGGCCGCCAGAAACCAGATCGCAGATTTCATCGACACACTCGGCCCTAACGACTATCTTTCCCTAATCACTATGGCGCGCACACCCCAGGTCTTAATTGCTAACTCACAAAATAAAGCAGCATTGCAGGCCGCGCTACAACAGGCGCGCGTCACTAATCAGGATGCCGACTTGCAACAGGCGCTCTCGCTGGCCGAATCGCTGGCAGCGGGTCATAGCAATGCGCAGGCCATCGTTGTTGGTGACGGCCACGTGCTACAACCAGATCAATCGCTGAACGTACCCTTCCCGGTTCACTATCTCCCCATTGGAACCAACGCCCCTAATGCCGCGCTGCTCTCGCTGGGAGCGCGCACACTCAACGGACAACCCTTCGCGCTGGCCCAGGTGGCAAATTTTAGCGCGCAACAGCGTTCCATCCCTGTCGCGCTCTATGCCGATGGCACACTCGTCAGCGTGCAAACCATCTCTCTCCCGGCTAATGGCAGGGGCGCGCTACAATGGGGGCCACTCAAGCCAACCGTGCAGATGCTGCACGCGAAAGTGCTGACACAGGATGCCCTGAGCGTCGATCACGATGCCTGGGCCACCGTCGGCAATCCTATGCACGGTCGCGTCCTGCTCGTTACAAAAGGCAATACGTTTTTGCTGGCGGCTTTGCGCTTGCAGCCGGGCCTCAATCTTTATCAGACTACACCTGTCCATTACTCCAGCGCGGCTCAATACGACCTGACCATTTTCGACGGCTATGCACCCCCGGTTTTGCCCAAAGGCAATCTGCTGTTCATCAATCCACCGGCTGGCTCATATCTGTTCGGCCAGGTAGGTGCTGATATCGCAGTCAGCAGTATCAATGCCGGTGTCGATGACGCCAATCTGCTAACGGACGTTGATCTGAGCAGCATCCACACCTTGCGTGCCAGTCATCAGTTGAAACCAGCTTCGTGGGCCGAGGCGATTGTAACCGCACCTGAGACGCCTCTACTCATCGCCGGAACGGATGCCAACCAGCGCATCGCGGTGATTGGTTTTGATCTACACGACACGGACTTGCCGCTCCAACCCGGCTTTCCCATCCTGGTCTATAACATGATGCAATGGTTCATGCCCGCTCCGGCTGGCGCGAGCGGGCAGGTCACAGCCGGAACGCCCGTCACTATCCAGACATGGCCTGGTGCCGACCAGGTGACCGTTACAACACCGGATCACAAAAGTGTCATCGTCGGGCCACCTTTCCCGGTCTTGCCCTTTGACCAGACCGACGAGGTAGGAGTCTATCAGGTAGCACAGCGCGTCAACGGACAGATACGTTACGGAGCCTTTACCGTCAACCTCTTCGACCCTACTCAATCGCAACTAGCTCCCGCGCGCAGCTTGCCGGTTGTCCAGAGTACTGCGATCAGTGGCAACAAAAACGCTATCCCACGCGAACTACGCGAGGTCTGGCCCTGGGTAGCGGCCATTCTGCTCCTCGTCCTCTGCGCAGAATGGTGGCTCTTTTCTCTAGGCTATAAGAAAAATCTGGCATTACAGGGAGAAGGACGATGTGGCTTGAGCCAGCAAAGCAAGTATAGCCAGCAGTATACGCTCCATTTGCCTGGCCCGCTGGTCGGTCTACAAGCGGAGATCATCGACAACTATCAAGCGACGAAACGCACATTGATACGAGGACGCAAGCGGGTACGAAAAGCCTGGAAACAGTGGCAGGCGCATAACAGCAGCACACCAGGAGGAAATCGCTGATGGTAAGTTTCACGCAGCCCTTACTGCTCCTGTTCCTGCTGCCGGTGGCCGCGCTGGTCTACCTGACATGGCGCAACATGGCCTTGCCCTTCTCGCGCACGCAACAGCGCCTCATCCTGGCCTGCCGGTTGATACTCTTCACGCTCATCATCGCCGCGCTGGCCGGAGCAACCTGGATGCAACCCGCCACGCGCCAGACCACTATCTTCGTCGGCGATATTTCGGCCAGCACGCTGCCGCAACGGGCATTCATCGAACAATGGATCAGGACAGCTCTGAGCCATAAACAACCCGGCGACCAGGTTGGTATCGTCGCCGTAGGACGCAACGCGCTGGTTGAGCAAGCTGTTAGCAGCAACATTGACTTCTCACACTTCGAGTCCACGCCTGATACGAACTTCACCGACCTGGCGGCGGGCTTGCGATTGGCGGCAGCGATCATGCCCTCAGATACCCTGCGCCATATTGTTCTGCTTACTGATGGACAGCAGAATCTCGGCGACGCGCTTCAGGAGGCACAATTGTTGCGGCAGCAAGGCATTCGGCTCGATGTCGTGCCATTGCCTTCCTCGTCCGGCCCGGAAGCGCGTGTTGATGGCGTCGATGCCCCCACTTCGTTGCGCACCGATGAGCGTTTCTATATGCATATCAAGCTCTATAGCAACGTCGAACAGAACGCTATTCTACGTATCTATCTTGACCAGGCGCTGTTAATCCAGCAAGCGGTACACCTGGCTGTCGGGACGGAGGAGGTCAGCTATCAGTTGCCCGCGCCACCCGTCGGCTTCCACACCTTTCACATCACGCTGGATGCGCCAAAGGATACCATCCTGCAAAATAACGAAGCTTCTGCGTTCATGAATGTGCAGGGGCCACCCGAAGTGCTGGTCATTGAAGGTACACCCAACAGCGGAGCCAACATCGTCTCTGCCCTCAATGCCAGTGGTATCAAAACGGTCACAGGCACGCCCAACGACGTGCCGACGCAACTAAGCGGCCTCGCCGCCTACGACTCAGTCGTGCTGGCTAACGTGCCCGCTGTCGAACTGGGTACAGCACGCATGCAGATTTTACAGTCCTTCGTGCGCGATCTGGGGCGAGGTCTGGTTGTGAGCGGCGGTCAGGATAGTTATGGCGTCGGTGGCTACGCGAACACTCCCCTGGAGCAGACGCTGCCGGTGAGTATGGCGATTCCTCAGCACAAAAACTCACCCACCATCGCCGTCGTCCTCATCGTGGAGAGCCTGGAAAGCGATATGGCCGTCAACATTTCCAAGGAGGCTGCGAAGGGCGTGGTGAACCTGCTGACGCCAAACGACCAGGTAGGTATCTCCGACGCCTACGGCTCCCTGATTGTACCAATGCAGCACGTCACGAACAAATCAGCCATCGATCACATCATCGACACCATGAACCCTAACGACCCGCCCAGCTATATCCCTGACCTGGTGAACGCGGAAAAGGTGCTATTGAAGACAAATGCCAAAATAAAGCATGTCATTCTGCTAGGTGACGGCGATGCCTTCGATAATTATCAGGCGCAGGTGACAAAGATGGCGAACGAGAATATCACCGTCTCGACCGTGGCGACCAACGCGGATAGCTACGCCGACCTGGCAACGATGGAGAATATCGCCACCTGGGGCAAGGGACGTTTCTACCGCGCCGATGACCCGGCGACGATTCCGCAGGTTCTCCTGCAAGAAACGCAACAGGCCGCTCGACGTGCGATCATTACCGACCCGTTCCAGCCCGCCATTGTGAGCACACACCCCATTCTCAGTGGACTTGGCCCTTTGCCGGAACTGGACGGCTACGTCGCCACCACACCTAAACCTACTGCACAACAGGTACTGGTCAGCAATCTGGACGACCCTGTGCTGGCCGTCTGGCAGTATGGTCTGGGGCGTGTCGCCGCCTGGACAAGCGATGCGCAAGGCGAATGGACGAAAAACTGGGTGCAGTGGGGCAATGCCCCGCGCTGGTGGGCCAATCTCGTCACCTGGACGCTGCCCACACCCGACAGCGCCATGACAATCAATGGCAATGTGGTCGGCGGCAAGGGACAACTGACCGTTAATTTACCACAGGGTACAGACAGTAATGTCAGCAATCAACAGATGCAGGCACATATCATTCTGCCCAATCTCGCGCAGGAGCAGATTTCGCTCCAACCCGACGCTCCCGGTCAGTGGCAGGGTGATTTTCCCGCGCTCCAGGTCGGTACTTATCTGCTACAGGTCACGTGGCGTGGCACCGATGCTCACCAGGATGTGCGTCAACTCAGCGCCACTACAGGGCTGGTCGTGCCCTATTCACCCGAATATCGCACCCAGGGCACCAATCTGCCCTTCCTCAAACTACTGGCTCAGGAAGGCGGCGGCACACTGCTGCCGCAAGGCAACCCCTCGACCGCTTTTACGCAAAGCCTTGTGCCCGTGACGGCAGCTATCCCCATTACCTTCCTGCTGCTCACGCTAGCTGCATTTTTGTTACCGGTTGATGTCGCGCTCCGTCGCCTCGCCGGTGTAGAGGCACTGGTGTCCGGCTATCAATGGTTCGTCGAACGGGTTTCCAGAAGATTTGCACCTGCGACAACTGTCGTCAGCAGAAACAAAACCTCAGCGGCACCGGATAGCGCGCTGGGGACACAACTTGGGGCGCTGCGCGCGAAACGTGAAACCCTCCGCAAACGTATCATTTCTAGCCAGTCTTCCATTGAACCAGGGCCAAAGAGTTCGTCGGCCCAGCAGCAACAGGCAAAACAGACGCCGGTCGCAACCGTTACTAAGCCAGAACCCGGCACGAGCAGTTCAATGGCGGAGCGCTTGCTGGCGGAAAAGCGTAAACGTACACAGCAACGCCAGCGCAGTCAGCAGTGATGCCGGAATACTTCTCTGGCATCCAGTGTTTTAAGGAGCAGTTGCTGAGATTGTTTTCAAAACAAAGCATCACAAATTGGTGAGATTCAAGCCGTTACTCTATGCGTTTGGCCCCAATTTTTGTTACAATTCTAGTGTGAGTCTACTGTTAAGACTCCACCTTAGTCTTTTCGACATGCACCAGCGGGTGCTGTCCCGTCCCCATGTAGTGTTCTCGATGGAGTGCGTACTGGGTCTGATTGTATACCATACGCAGGTAGGTACGTCGTTGTGCCTGCTGTGCTACAACAGGAGAGGAACATGAATATAGTGCTTATTGGCGCACAAGGATCGGGCAAAGGAACGCAGGCTGAGCTGCTTTCTAAGGTGCTTAACGTGCGGCATATCTCCAGTGGCGATCTCTTCCGTAAGGCATTTGCAGAACAGACCGAGTTAGGTCTGCAAGCTAAGGCCTATATTGACAGAGGCGAACTCGTCCCCGACTCACTGACCGTCTCGATGGTACTCGACGCCATCCGTGCCCTGCACGGCATTCAGGATGTAATGCTCGATGGCTTCCCACGCACGGTCGAGCAAGCTCAGGCTCTCGATCAAGGCCTACATAGCATCGGTCAACACATCGACAATGCCATCTATCTGAACGTCCCTCGCGAAGAGCTGCTACAAAGGCTCTCAGGCCGCCTGATCTGTCGCGCTCATCAGCACGTTTACAACATTTATACCCGTCCGCCCCGTGTCGCCGGTATCTGTGACCTGGATGGTAGCGAACTCTACCAGCGCTCAGATGATACAGGTGAAGCGGTACAACGCCGATTGGACATCTTTTTCAGTCAAACCATCCATATTCTCAACTATTACAATCGGCAACACAAACTGGTCGAGGTCAACGGCAACCAGAGTGTTGAGCAGGTACACGCAGCGATCATGCGCGAACTCAGTCGCTACACTGTGCCTGTAACCATCCTACCTTCGTATATAGGCCACAAGCCACTGGGCGGCGACGTCGATACCTCGCACCTCGGTTACGGCGACTAACTTCCCGCCCCCTTCGTTTCCATACCCAGATCCCCTGGCACAGAATATCTACCACGAATGCTGTTCAGGGGATATGTGGCCTCTACAACGACACGACGCCCGTTGCATGTGCTATCATTGGTAAAGGCACCTTGCACTTTTGCGGGTGCCCAGACAATGCATGAAAGAAGTGAGGTTGCTCCTACATGGCTCTTACCCCAGGATTAACCGGAGAAGCCACGACGACCGTCGTTCATGAAAATACTGCTGCTGCTGTCGGTGCAGGTGGCGTCGAGGTCTTCGGTACGCCCATGATGATTGCGTTAATGGAGATGGCCGCCTGGCGTGCCGTCGAGGATAAGCTGGAGCCGGGCCTGGTGACAGTGGGAACGCTTGTCAACGTCAAACACCTGGCCGCTACGCCCCTCGGTCAGCAGGTACATGCTTATGCCGAGTTGCTAGAGATCGATGGTCGCCGCCTGGTCTTCAAAGTCGAGGCTTATGATGAGCGCCAGAAGATCGGCGAAGGCATCCACGAACGCTACATCGTCCAGCTAGAACGCTTCTTGAGCCGCTTGCAGTAGCTTTACATAGCACAGGTCTACCAGGGGATATGCGCCGTACATAGGATGGCGAGAATATTTCTAGCTGACGCACTGACATACAGAAGATTTTCTTGTTTTGTCGATAGCCTCTTGCGATCTGTCAAGAGATATGGTACAATACTGGTACATCAAATCCCCTGTACCAGAAGCATTTGATGTCTTACCTGGGGATGTCGGGTTTCGACAGGTGGGTTGATTGAAGAATTGCAAGCCGAGGTGTCGGTATGCACTCTCGTTAAACAACCGACAAAAAAATAGCTGCCAAAACAGCAAAACCAGCTTACGCTCTCGCTGCCTAAGAATCAGTGAAGCGTCGTCCTCCTGACCTGCACCTGTGGGGTCAGGTAAGGGCGCAAGAAACACAGGTTGCAGTGACGGCCACGCCCTCTCACCGTCACTAAAGACCAGAGGGCCAGCACAGTAGGATCCTGTCGATGGGAGCCTGCGGTGCATAGCTAAAACATCGACTAAGCTTGTAGTACATTCTCCGATAGGCCCACTTGGACAGGGAGTTCAACTCTCCCTCATCTCCACCACCATCAAGGCGAGAAGTAGCGCAATGAAGCCGCTTCTCGCCTTCTTTCACGTAGTCCAGATCATTCGCAAGTTTGACAGCAGTTTAGGCCATGTAGCAACGCATGTAGCAACCCGCTACCAGCCATAAAACCGCTTCTCATCATGCTCTATAACGTCGAAAGCAACCCCAAATTGACAGCAGTTGAACACACTACGAATCTTGCGAAAATGTTTCATCCCATCGCTCAGCCACTTCTTTCTGAAGCGACGGCAACACATGAGAGTACATGTTCATCGTCATATCAATGGTACTATGTCCCAAAAGCTCCTGTACAATCTTAGGATGCACATTCATTTCTAGCAGAATAGTCGCCGCACTATGCCGCAGATCATGAAAGCGCATATGAGGCAATCCAATATCACGCAGGAACTTACTAAACGAACGCCACAGGTAGCCAGGGTTGAAATAGTTACCATGTAGGCCACAGAATACTAAATCCTTCTCTACCCATAGATCACCACACACCACCTTTTCAGCATCTTGCCTCAATCGATGGGCTTTCAACGCCTCTACTACATACGACGGCAGCACGATTTTACGCCTCCCTGCTTTTGTTTTTGGTTCAGTCTCGACATAGCCATGCTTCGGAATGTAGTCAACTGTACGCTGGACTTGAAGAGTACCGGTCTCCAAGTTCACATCTTGCCAGCGCAGAGCCAGCAATTCTCCACGCCGCATACCAGTTGTCACGGCCAGCAGAAGAATGGTTTCTAGTCGATGCTCTTTTACCGCTTTCAAAAGCGCCCGCGCCTGCTCTCTCGTTAGGACTTGTAATTCCTTTTTAGGGATGCGCGGAGCAGACACCAGATCACACACATTTTTCGGTATCATATTCCACTTGACTGCCTGATCGAGAGCCTCATGCAAGAGACCATGTATGCTATTGACCGTTTTCGGCGCAAGACCATCTTGCAGCTTCTGTGCATAGAATGACTGCACTTGCAATGGTGTCAACTTCTGTAGCGGCACATCCCCAAGTATCGGGACAATATACTTAATGAGCTTTTGATACTTGACATAGGTACTCAGACGTATCGTCACTTTATGAGCCTCTAGCCAATAGTCGAGATACGCCTGAACTGTTTGACGAGATGCAGGCACAAGCGCCCCTTGTTGTTGTTCATGAAGCGCAACTTTCAACTTTTCTTGCACTTCCTTACGAGTCTTTCCATAGTAGACTCGACGTTTCCCATTTTCCAGGGTTACACTTCCAACCCATTTACCATCAGACTTGCGCTGATAAATGGAACCTTCACCATTCCCCCGCTTACTCATCATTACCTCCATGAAGACAACAAGCAACCCGCCTTTATCACCAAGCTATGAGCAATAAAGGCGGGTATAATATTAAAGATGCTACGCTAACAACCCACGCTGTTCCCGTTCTTGCAGCCAGCGTTCTAACGAGTCAGCAGACACCCGAACAGCACGACCAAAGCGTACCACCGGCAACCCTTCACCCTTAATCAAGTAATACACTTTGGTACGCCCCAATCCCAATATCTGACAGACTTGAGGAATAGTTAGCAGACATGCAGCGGACTCAATACATTGCACGTTTTGATTGCTCATCAGCACACCTCCTGTTAATGGTTGTTTTTTTCGTCTCATAGTATGCTCCTTGTTGTTGGGTAACATAGCTTTCTACGACAGAAACCGTTTGAGGTAGTCATAGGCCAGATTGACCGCTACCATATCTTCATGCAACCCGCCTGCATCAGGGTGATGCTTCTTGGAGAGTTCCCGATAACGGTTCACCAAGTCCTTTTTCGTGGGAAGAGACCGAAAGCCATAGATGTGCAACGCACTATCTAACGTTTTGGTAAACACCAGCGTTGGCTTACGTACTGGCTCCTGTGGCTGTGATGATGGAACAGGAGACGGTTCCACTGGCTCGACCAATTGACGTGCCACCGTTTCCAGCAAGAGCAAGGTGATCTCACTTTTCTTGCCCAGGTAGCGTTTCTTCACCTCCGTTCCCACCCGTTTATAGGCGTACCAATAATATTCGCCGCCACGTTTGCGTGTCTCTTTGCGCACAGTCATCGTTTGATTCGTTGCAGAACAAAAGTGAAAAGTATCTATCATGCCTAGCCAGGAGTGCAGTGTCTCTTCGTTGTGCAACGGAAAATGAAAAGGGGTATGGATGACTTCATACCCCTGCAT
>DAOTVZ010000324.1:0-7261 GCA_034436045.1 Ktedonobacteraceae bacterium
ACGTCCACTGCTTCGTCTCGGTGGGCGCGTTGGCACTGCTGATCACCTCCTGTTGCAGATTATGATAGCTGCCGGTGGCCGGTGCCTGGTGATAGTCGCCTAAGCCGGAACTGCTATTGTAGTCATCATCGATATCGCTGGCTTATCAAGCGAGCAGCAGGTGCATCAGATAAAATTACGCTTACAGATTTCCTAGAAATGTAGCTTGATAAGCAGCGAAATCTCGGAAGAAGCGAGAGAAGATTTCCTCTCCATCTGGTAATGTATCACTTAATGCTGGCTGAACCCGTTCAAGCTGTTTGAACGACCAGGTAATGGTCTCTCCATACTGATTTTTATAGCTATGTATGCTATTGGCTACATATTCTGTTACCCTGGACATCGCCTCTTCCTCTGAAGTTGCTTTGATGGCTAACAATGATTCCTCAAAGAGAGGCTCATAATCCGCGCTATCAGAGGAAGATTCATAGATGATGGTAGCTATATAGGTCGATGTCGGGACAGAGGACTGATTTTGTATGTTCATCTTAGCCTCGCTCTTATTTTGCCAATTTGACGTAAAACTCTGCCTTCTTTGTGCAAATTAAATAGATCGCTCATTAGGAAGGGTAGCAGAGTCCTGTTATAGAGTCAAGCTCCACTTGCAACGCAAAAACATTTTCCGAGTTTCAAGTGGAGCTGGCATGCTAAAAACCTATCATGCCTATTCATCTAAAGCTCTTGTGCTGAGAAGACTTCACAAGAAACAGGCATTGAACTCTTTCTACTTTCTAAATCGTGAGTCTGTGAGCAATTTACGAGCCGTTTGGCAAGCTTTATCGCCTGTTTTAGCACATGCAAATATTTGTGCTAATGTCCAGCCTAATAACTGACTTGGAAATTGTTGTCGGATTGAACCTCTCAAACAACGTGAGATAAAGCTATCAGCAGTCTCATTCGGGTTGTCGTTCGGAGCGCAACTTTGGACAGCCAAAGACGAGATGACATCATTATACGGGCTAATCAGGTTTACCTGAGTAAACACTGCAAAATTGAACATATAATTTTGCAGGTTAATATCCTTGTAAAAGGCTCCAGGTGTATCGTGAGATATGAAACTACTCGTCTTGTCGTTCCAATTCTGGAGACATCCACCGAGGTAGATGGGGGCACAGTAATCAGTCAGATTAGCCCATCCGCTCCCGCTGAAGCAGAGGGTCGGCCCACTGAAGTTCGCGTCCCAGTATAAAACAAGTGAGTAGTCATCGCACGTAATGCTGATGCTAGCAGGATGCCGGACGCTGTTGGAAGCAGGCACAGAATCCAGGCAAGTCGTGAGTGGTGATGCACTACCGCGTAGATGAACCAACAGATGTTCACATGGTTGAGCGACAAAGTGCTTTGTCGCATGACCGCCCTGAGTAGCCGCGCTTGCCGGAAGCACCAGGAAGCAGGCTGCCATCAGGCAAGAGAAGAGCGGCATGAGGAGACGATTTACTTTGGCCATGAGAATACTCCTTCTGTAGACAAACGAGCGCAGCCTTATATGTCGTTGTTCATCGTAGAATTGCTAGATATCTATCTCATGCATAATGATAACTTTACATGCTGTCGTTAGTATGATAGCAATTCATGTCTCTACGAAAAGACAGGCTACGCAACTCGAATGTTCTCCCTTTGACGTTGACAATGTTCAGAAGCTAACTTCCTATGCATATTCTACCTGAATCTGCTTTATTTCAAGCCTGTTTTGGCACTGACTTTTTGGGAGCCTTGTACCCGATTTTTTTGTGGGACTCAGGGACCCATTTTGCTGGTACCCCGCGCAGAATAGTTACTGTTATTCTTGCCTTGCTTCATATGGATAGAGCCTTGTACTCTTTATCATGAGAAGATAGCCGCATTGAGGAAGAGGAGCAATATGCAACACTGGCACAACCTGCTCTAGCTTAATGCGTAAATTTGTGATAGCTCGCGCTGCTGGTCTAAACACACGCTTAAAATATTTTCGCTCTTTTCTTTGTGCCTCTTGCAGTTCTCGTTGGCATTGCTCAACTGAGAGGGATGTTACCACGCTCAGGAGTGTCTCGTAGGGTGTGTAATTTGGATAGAATGCTAAAAGAGTAAAAAATGTTTTCCACTCATTAGGTGTTAATCGTTGCTGTGTGATGATATGGGAGTTCTGTGTGTCCAACAAACTAATTGTTCGCTGTATCCCATAAAGGATAAGGCGCGAATCAGGGAGAACTTTGTTTAGCTCCTGCAAGAATCTTTGTGTGGTATCTTCGGTAGCATTATTCCTATTTTGCTGCTGCATTCTTATCTCCTCTCTAAATGACTATTTTAGTGCTGGGTAGTGTCGCCGGACATGATGGTCCCCTTTTACGTTAATATATTTCCAAGCCCACTCGACAGAGGGCCGGAGCAAGCGATACACTTGCTCTAGTGAATTGTTGAACATGCCAGGGAAAGGCTCTGGACTCCACACGGCTCGACCGATTAAGAAAGCTCGCGCTTCCCTGGTGTCGTTCCTGAGACCAATTGATGATGAGAAAGTCGCGCTTCGAGCGCCTCAGTAAAAGGGCACAGCCGCTCAGGAACAATGTGTATACAGAAGGAGACCTTCCATGTTCTATGCAGGTATCGATTGGGCAGATCAGAAGCACGACGGGCTGGTCATTGACGAAATGGGTCGGAAGCTTGGTTCGATCCGTATCGATCATACCCCAGAAGGCCTCGCGAAGCTGGATACGTGGCTTGCGCAGATCTTGGGTGAACACAACCGGGATCAGATGGCTTGCATCGTCGAGACGACACACGGGTTGCTCATTGCCTTTTTGTTGGAGCATGGCTGGCCTGTCTATCCCGTCAATCCTCGCACCGTTGATCGAAAACGTTCGGCATCGGGGGCGAAAACCGATCGGATTGATGCCTATCTGCTCGCCAAAACAGGACGAGCGGATTTTGCCGATTTGCACCGGCTGACCCCGGATAACGAGAAGGTGGCCGAACTGAAAGCCTTGACCCGTGACCAAGATAGCTTGATTCAGATGCAAACACGCTTGGTCAATCAGCTGACTGCTTGCCTCAAGGATTACTATCCTGTCGCCTTGCATCTGTTTGCCAAACTCCAGCAAAAATCGGCCCTGGTCTTCCTGCAAACCTATCCAACGCCTCAGAAGGCAATGGAGGCCTCGCGCGAACAGATCGCTCACACGCTCAAACAAGCCGGACATACGAGAGTAGAAGCGATCTCTGCCAAGATTTTTGAAACGTTGCATCAGCCGCATCTGTCCGCGTCTGCGGTAACGACGCGGACCAAATCGCGTTTGATGTTGGCCCTGGTCGCTCAACTGTTGCCTTTGATCGAGCAAATCGCTGCGTATGATGAGGAGATCGAACGCCTTTTTTTGAGTCATGAAGACAATGAGGTCTTCAGCAGTTTGCCAGGGGCAGGAAAACGCCTGGCTCCTCGGTTGTTGGCAGAAATTGGCGATGATCCCCATCGCTATGCGAGTGCAGCGAGCCTGCAAGCGCTCGGAGGCACATCCCCAGTCTTGTTTCAGAGTGGCAACTACTCCAAGCCTCATCGACGATTGGGATGTATCAAACCGCTGCGCAACGCCTTGCATCAATTTGCCTGGCAAAGTACACAGCAAGAGGAGTGGGCCAGCGCCTATGATCAACGAAAACGCGCAGAAGGCAAAAGCCACAGTGTCGCCGTGCGAGCCCTCTCCAATATTTGGGCGCGTATCCTCTTCGCTCTGCTCCGGTCGCACGATACCTATGTGTCGGCGACCTTTGAAACGTCCAGACAACTCCATACACTCAAAGCTGCTTAGGGAGTTGGAGATTTTCGGGGCAAAACCGCCCATGTTTTTGCCTTCAAATGAGCATATCTGCTTCAAATCATGCAAGCGGCTCGGCGTCAAGGGAAACGAAGTGGCTTGACGCCGGGACGTGGCATGATACGCTCCTTCATGCTCCTTTGAAGCCATCTGGGCCTCCATTCGTCTCATCTTTTCTCCTATCCTAGAAATTCGTTGTCTCAAGGGGTTGACATAGAAAGTCTTTCTTGCCAGGCAAGATAGCCTCTAGAGTGGCGATGACACCCAATCGTCAAGGTTGCATGTGGACTTGACACCAGCAGTTATAGCATGCAATAGTCGGGGTTATCAATAGGCATGAACAATTTTTATGATTTCTTGATACACTGCATAACTTCAAAATATACTAAATTATTTTTTTTTTTTGACTCATTTTGTGTCAGAGATATTAAAAAATTACGTGATTTTTTAATTACCAAAAAGTACTATCATCGATGTGCGGAATGGCAAGTAATCCGTGTATCTGGCAATCGCGGTGGAGGGACAGGTTATCGGGTGTAACAAATGAACCTGGGAATCCGGTGGAGGGACAGCTTTAGCACACCCGTGGTGCGGTGTGTGCCCAGCGAACGCCAGGACGGACGCGCCCAGCGTATTGACGGGCCGAAACTGTCCGTACGGGATTACGCGAGCATTAATGTCCCATATAATTTTGCCAGAAGAGATGCATACGCTCGCGCAGTGCGGCGTGTTCCGGCTTGCGCAGGTAGGGGTCGCTCTCCCACAGGCGCGCGGCCAGCCTGCGTGATAGCTCTATTAAAGCGGTATCGCTGAGGTCGGCCACGCGCAGTTCGGGCATGCCGCTCTGGCGCACGCCGATAAAGTCGCCGGGGCCGCGCAGGCGCAGGTCTTCCTCGGCCAGTCGGAAGCCGTCGTCGATCTCCTGAAAAACGCCCAACCGCTCCTGTGCCTGCTGGCCCGCATCCGCGCTCAGCACGTAGCAGAAGGATTGATGCTTGCCGCGCCCGACGCGGCCCCGGAACTGGTGTAGTTGCGAGAGGCCGAAGCGGTCGGCGTCCTCAATCACCATTACCGTTGCGTTGGGGATGTCGATGCCGACTTCGATCACTGAGGTTGCCACTAAGATGTCCAGTTCCCCATCGCGGAACTGACGCATAACCTGGTCTTTTTCCGCCGCTTTCATCGCTCCATGGAGCAGGCCCAGGCGCAGATTCGGGAAGACCTCGCGCTGCAACCGCTCGTACTCCGTCGTCGCCGCCTTCGCCGCCAGCGAATCGGACTCTTCAATCAGTGGACAGATAATAAAAGCTTGCCGACCGGCAGCGACCTCATGAACGATGGTTGCCATCGCCTCGTTGCGTCGAGTGCCGGTGCGCCAGCGCGTGATGATCTTCTGGCGACCTGGCGGCAACTGGTCGATGATCGAGATATCCAGGTCGCCATAAAGCGTCAGCGCAAGTGTGCGTGGGATGGGCGTGGCCGTCATGACCAGCATATGGGGATGATAGCCTTTCTGGCGCAGGGCCTCGCGTTGTTCCACACCGAAGCGGTGCTGTTCGTCTACAATCACCAGGCCCAGTTTCTGGAAAGCGACATCCTCTTGAATCAGCGCGTGCGTGCCGATGGCTACACTGGCCTGCCCACTCTCCAACGCGGCGCGCGCCTGCTGGCGTTCGCGTTGTCGCAGGCTACCGCTCAATAGCACCGTGCTGATGCCGAACGGTTCCAGCATCTTACTGACACTGCGGTAGTGCTGCTCGGCGAGCAGTTCGGTGGGAGCCATCAGCGCGCTCTGGAAACCGTTGCTGGCGGCCATGAAGAGCGCCGCAGCCGCGACCGCCGTTTTGCCTGCGCCTACATCGCCCTGTAGCAAGCGGCACATCGGCTTGTTCTGCGCCAGATCGTTGCAAATCTCGCAGATGACGCGGCGCTGGGCCGGAGTAAAGGCGAAAGGCAATGTCGCCTCAAACGGCTGCTCGGTGGCGACCATCGACCATAGTGTGCCGTAGGGGCGTGATTTATCACGCCCAATCTGTGCATCCGGCCCAACTGGTGTATCCCCCCCTACCGACGTATCATGCGTTGTTTGTGTCGGTGGCACCACATCTTCTGGTGGATGGACGAAGATGCGCCGGTAATCGATATTGAAGGCGGTGCCCTGGGGGGCCTCGTGTTGCCAGCGCGTGCGTCGCTCCTGCATGCCGAGTTGGATGAGGAAGAGTTCGTCGAAGGCCAGACGGCGGCGCGCGGCCTGGAGCAGTTCATCATTTTCGGGATAGTGAATCTGCGCGATGGCTTCGGGCAGCGTCAGCAGGTGTCCGGCGGAGCGAATCATGGGCGGCAGATGGTCGGGCACCATCGCGGCATAGCGGTCAACGACCCACTTGGTATAGCGGCGCAGCGCTTTCGCGTGCAGTCCCTCGGTGAGCGGGTAGATGGGCACAAGCCGTCCGGTATGAAGCAGGTCGCCCTGGTCGGGAAATTCGTGGCTGCGCACAGAGAACTCGACCTTGTTGCCGAAACGTTGCTTGATGCCCGTGACCACGATATACGAGTCTTTAGCCTCTTTCAGTTGCTTATAGAGATAAGACTGATTGAACCAGGTCACGCTCAGCTTACCGGTGTCGTCGGAGATGGTGGCAATAGTGCGTGTGCGCCCATTGCTGGTGCGCTTCTGCTCGACATCCCAGATCAATCCCATTGTCGTCGTGACCTCATTAAAAGGTATGTGACTGATTTTGGTGAGCTTGCTATAGTCGCGGTGTTCGCGTGGAAAATAGAAGAGCAGATCGCGCACCGTGCGTATACCCAGATTATGTAATTTAGCCGCCACAGAGGCACCGATCCCCGGTACCGCCGTAATATCGGCATTGAGCAGCGCCATCGTCGTATGCCCTTGCGACATGCTCGCGTCCAGGTGAATGCCCGTCTTCGGTGTATTCGGCGCTGACACCGGTTGAGCGCGGTTCATCGTGTCCCTATGTGGCATGGCATTTTCCCTTGTAGGGACAGATGTATCGCGTCCGCCTCTGTCATCAGGTGTAGGGGCAGAGGTATCACGTCCGTTGACCGGGACTGGATGCTCCAAATCTTCCAGAAGGGCCAGGGCGGCACGAATGTTGCTGGCACGCTGGAGCGGGTCTTGCTGGCGGTAGCCCTCTAAGTATTCTGTGAAACGGTAGATGGGGCGTGTATCCAGCCCTTCCGCCTGATAGAGGGTGGTCATCTCGCTGGCCCAGCGCGCCACAAAGCTTTCCAGGCCACCGGGACGAATAGCCTGATCGCGGTGCTGCGTTTGCTGTTCAAACTGAAGCACTTTACGTGCGCGTGTGATATATTCCGCTCGTGAGACTTTGTGTTGATTGACCATGAAAACGCTCTACGCCACCTGTTTACTCTGCTTAATTTCTTCCTCCCCATGATAGAGGTTCAAT
>DAOTVZ010000325.1:0-11925 GCA_034436045.1 Ktedonobacteraceae bacterium
ACCGAGTTCTTCACGTGTACATGATAGATACGGTCAGCGAAGGTTTCGAGGAAGAGAACGGGATCGACGAACTGGTGATGGAAGTGACTGGGATCGAAATTGAGGCCGAAGGCGGGCCGATGTCCGATGGCCTCCAGCGCCTTCTCGGTGGTGACAATATCGTAAGCGATTTCGGTTGGGTGTACCTCCAGACCAAAGCGGATACCCTCCTGGTCAAAGACATCCATGATCGGGTTCCAGCGGTCAGCAAACTCACGATAGCCCGCCTCGATGGTCTCGAAATTATTCGGCGGGAAGGAATAGAGCAGATGCCAGATAGGAGAACCGGTAAAACCGTTGACCTGGGCCACACCGAAGAGCCGGGCGGCGCGGGCCGTGTTCTTCATCTCTTCGGCGGCGCGTTGTCGCACACCCTCCGGCTCGCCATCGCCCCACACGTAAGATGGGAGAATGCCCTTGTGTCGCTCGTCGATAAACTTATCCGCGACCGCCTGCCCCACCAGATGATTGCTGATGGCCCAGCAGCCCAGGCCATGTTGTTCTAGCAACGCGCGCTTATTCTTCACATAACTGGAATCGTTGAGGGCCTTATCAACCTCAAAATGGTCGCCCCAGCAGGCCAGTTCGAGGCCATCATAGCCCCAACTTTTTGCCAGGGGAGCCAGTTCGGCCAGGGGAATGTCCGCGAACTGACCGGTAAAGAGGGTGACTGGTCGTGCCATAAAATGCCTCCACATCGTTGTTTGCAGTGTACTGCATGCGCATTGTTGCTCTCCCAGGAGAGAAAAGGCACAGAGAGATAACAATGCGGTCGGTACAATCTACTGATCCGAAGTACCTTCTTTATTGTAGCATATAGTGATGGATGTAGGAGGCTATTTACGTGCGAATATATATTTCAGAAAGATGGCAAAACTGCCAAGAGTGAAAAAAACGAACAGCACATCGCCAGGAGGCAACCAGGGAATATGTGTTCCTGTGCCAAGTAGTGAGGCAAGAGCTTGACCAAGCAGGCCCCAGTACAGAGCCAGGATCACGGCCATGACGATAGCAAGAAAGACCTTGCGTGTAATAAAGAAGAGAAAAAAGAGGCAGCAGGAGAAAAAGACTGCCAGCAAAAACACCCAGTAAGCGTTCTGATTGCCCGGTGACGGTGAGATTGTTTCTACCCATAAACCGATCAGGATAGCCGCGATGCTATTGGCAATAAAACCTGCGTTGCGAAATGCCTTCTGTCTCCTACTTTTGATAAATCTGAACTTGCCACCGGTGAAGTTTTCTATCTGGATAGTAACGGTACGCATTAAGTTCACCTGCTGACCACCAGGATAGACTGGCTCTATGAGGGCTGGAGGGGGTTGAACAGGCGTAAATGGTGTGGGGGGTGTCAGTGGGCCATTGACTACGGTAGGGTCGTTGTATCCCAACCCCTCCTGCTGAACTGCCCATTCCAGCGCACGCGCGAAATCAATGACATGCTCGAATCGATCTTCAGGTTTTTTAGATAAGGCGTGCATCACGACGGTCTCAATCCTGGGAGAGACTAGCGAGCGTAGCGAAGGTGGAGATACCATACACTGCTGGTGAATAAGCTGGGCTTGATTCGTCCCGCTAAAGGGAGGGTGCCCACAGAGCCATTCGTAGACCAGAATGCCAAGAGCATACTGGTCGCTGGCCGGAACAGGGTGTCCATTGATCTGTTCCGGTGCCATATAACTGAGCGTGCCGATGACATCAGCGGTCATATCCGGTATATCAATGGCCAATCCAAAATCACTGAGCAGGAGTTCCTGTTGTTGTCCCACGAGAATATTACCGGGTTTGACGTCACGATGGATAAGCCCATTGTCATGAATATACTGGAGTGCGGAAGCAATTTGCCCAACATAAGAAACAACAGTATCTAAAGGGAGAATCAGACCTTTCTTGTTATTCAAACTCCCGTTTGGAGCGTAATCCATAACAATGTAAGGAATGCTGCGGGTCAAAGTAGTGGTCGCATTTGTATTGATATATAATCCATAGGTGATGAGACGAATAATATGTGGATGCTGTAGCTGAGAGATAACCATAGCCTCATGTTTAAATGCCTCTTGCCTGTTTGCATAAAGCAACTCTTTATTGAGGATTTTGACCGCAACTTTTTGTGTTCGTAACTGAATATTCTCTGCTAGATAGACCTCGGCAAACCCCCCTTTGCCGAGTAGACGGGTTAATTCATAATCGCCGAAGCGTTCTCCGACACGGTTTGTTATCATTATTTTCTCCCTGAATCTATTGCTCAAGCGACCGTATCTCGTGCTAATAATCTAGCGGATTTCCAAAGTTCTGTCAACATAAAAATAGCTCTTTACCACAAATGTTTATAAGACACATGCGATGATATGTCAGAGATAGCATATTAGAAATACTATGCTTGACATGGATAAATTTCATGGCTATACTATCTCAATAGATAAAGTATCTCTATGGAAGCATAAGTCATAACGGTCTTACATAAGAATTTGCGAGTTTCAGTATACTCTATCCGGGCAATCAGTATAGTAAGGAGTATAGTAGCATGTATGTGCGAAACTGGGAGGCCAGGTCTCCGGGATGTATGATCTTTCTGCTCGATCAATCTGGCTCAATGGCAGACCCTTTTCGGGGGGGACAGGCTGGTGGGGGAAAAAGAAAATGCGATATGCTGGCGACGATCTTCAATGGCTTTATGAGCGAGTTGATTACTACAAATACAAAGGTGAGCGATGGAGGAGTAGCAGAAGTAAGGGCACGGGCAGATATCAGCGTGATTGGCTATGAAGGAACAACGACGAGTTCGGCTCTCGGTGGCTCGCTGAAAGGGAAGATGTTTGTCAGCCTGCCAGAGTTGCAAATGAATCCGGTGGATATTCAGATAAGGAAGAAAAAAGAGGTTGATGATGTCGGCAGCATTGTGGAGATAGATGTGCCCTTTCCCATCTGGGTGACCGCCAAACACGGGGGAGGAACGCCCATGTGCGCTGCGTTGCGCCGCTCGCTGGAACTCGCTGAGCAGTGGGCGCGTACCCATCAGAATAGTTATCCACCCGTAATTATCAATGTGACGGATGGTATGTCAACTGATGGTGATCCTTTACCAATCGCACAGCAACTGATGCAGGTTGCCACCAGTGACGGGACGGCTCTTCTCTTCAATGTTCATCTGACTGACCTCAACGAGCCACCAGTGATGTACCCGGTCAGTGAAACGGAATTGCCCAATGATAAGTATGCCAGGCTGCTTTTTAACATGTCCAGCGTTATTCCAGAGAGTAGCCGCGCACTGCTCGAATCGCTGCTCGGTAGGCCGGTTGCGCCAGGCGCTCGTGGTATGATTTTTAATGGCGATGCGGCCTCAATACGCCTGATGTTTAACTTCGCCAGTACACCCGCCACGCAGCCGCTTGATCCCAATCGTTAGAGAACCAGTTCGACACAATGGGTGGGCAACCCGGAGCAGAAATAGATGTTTGTGCAGGCTACTCTCTTACGCTATTGGAAATCCGAACACGATGAAACGACGTGTGAGGATGCCTGTGCCTCCGACTCCCAACATGGTCTTTTTGTGGTGTCAGATGGGGCTGGCACAACTGTGTTCTCGAATCTCTGGGCCGACGTACTCGCACGACAATATATCGCTATGCCTTTGATGAGTGATGATGTCTTTGAGATCGAATGGTGGGTACGGCAAGCACAAAAAGAGTGTCAGCAGCGGTTACAGACTTTGCATCAACAGTTGCCGTGGAATGCGATACAGAAGACCGCTAATCAGGGGAGTTTTGCTACTCTGGCGGCTCTGCGCATGACCGATAGCTTTGAGCAGGAGGCTACAGCCGAGTTATTGGCGATAGGCGATAGCTGTATTATTGTTGGCAAACCTGCCCAGCAAACAATTCGTTCTTTCCCCTTGCAAGCTGTGCATGAGTTTGAGCGTGCGCCTGTATGTATTCCTTCCTTACAAAGAAACCTGAGCCGCTCTTTTCTAAACTTTCAGCGAGAAACGATCACACTCTCTGTCGGCGACATCGTTGTTCTTGCCACCGATGCTGTAGCACGCTGGATTATCAGTAGCGCTGCTGGGCACCTGGCAGATCCCTGGGCCGCTTTTCTGGAGGTAACGCATAAGCGGACTGAGGATGAGTGGGCAGCATTTGTCAACCAATGCCGTTCACAGGGCCAGATGGTGGACGATGATTCAACCGCGCTTATTCTACATATTTGCGCGGGGGAACAGGAACAAACTCCCTTAGAACCTGTCAAAGAACATTCCCTGGCTATCAGGCAACGACGTTTGCAAGAATTCGAGCAGGCGAGGCGTGAGAAAAATAAGGAGCAGCAGGCAATCATCTATGGAGATGGCAAAGATTTGAATACGATGGGTGTATATCTCATACCATCTGAGGTAGAAGATTTGCACAAGGTAGCAGACGCTTTGCGAGAAGTACTCCAGGTGTTGCGTGCCTCGCTCAATAACGTAAATGCTGTGGCAAAAATCGAGCCAGTGTGGTGGCAATACGCTCGAACTTTGATGGATGAGCCATGCGCTACCACTCTGCGAAAGAGTCTACAGGAGATCGGTGTCCGTTTATCACCACCTGCGTTGCCTGCCTCGCCCTCGCCACCCGCACCATTATCATCAGTGCCGGATGCTCTTCTCCACTCTATCGATGTGCCGACATCACTGGCTTATAGCTATGATGAAGATGCTGATCCGACTATTGTTATTGCGCCTGCCGACAGGGAGGCAGCACTACAACTCGGTATCTTGAAACAAGACCAGGAGGTAGTAACGCTACAAAAGCGCCTGCAGGATGCACAGCGTCACGGGGACCATCAAGCCTTTCTTGAGAGTTACAAGGCTCTGCAACAATTACCGGATAATCATCTCAGTACATACGATCATACCTATGCTGAGGAAATCAAGCAACGTCAGGAAAATCTGTCTCTGTTAAGGGTAAGCTTGCAAGAGGGAACAGCAGAACAGATGGTGAAGGCGGCAGCCATGTTGCCGCAGTCTTACAAAGAGACAGCATTAACGTCATTAGAACAAGAACAGCTCACTCTGGCTCAACGGCTGGTAGATGCCTACGCAGTTGACAATGAGGAAACCTTGCTGACGGCTTACGAAGCTATTGAGTTCTCGCCACTACGCGGACATTTTCACTTTTCCAGTGAGGAACAACAAGCTATTAAGGCGGCTCGGCAAGAGATGGCGGATTTGCAGCTCTTCCGTATAGTCGTGCGTAGTAGTCAGGCCAGCCCGGCCTTAGTGCTTGATTGCTATCATCGTTTGCGTAACGCGGCGAATAAGGTACGGCGTGATGAAGAGTACCAGGTTAATCTGGCGCGTCGTTTTCTGGATGCTTTACATCGTAATGATGCCTTGCAGCTTGCAGGATTGCATCAAACCATCCTGTATTCCCCTTACCCCTTCGCTTTTACATCTCAGGAAAGAAACGCTATACAACGGGCCTGTGAGCAGATGAAGACGCAGATTCCTTCACCGCTGGTCATGATGGTCAACGGAGCTACAATTGATATGTGGCAGACAAATATAGTACATCAGCTAAAGGAGGCTTTGTTACATGCAAAAATAAATAAAATTAAAGATCAGAAGGCTTATGCAGAGCAGAGAGAAGATGTAGATAATCTGGAAGAAAAGCTTAAATACTTGAATATGGCCAATGATGTTTTAAATAGTTTTATCTATGATGCGATTATAAAAAGGATTGTTGATACAATGTCTATAAGTGTCCGCAAGCAGTTTGAGAAAGAAGTGCAAACTAATGTGAATGAGAAGATAAAGGAACTAAAAAAATACAATGCTAACCGGTACAACATATTGTATATGCGTTTTGCGGATGTAAGACAGGTGGGTGCCGCACAGGCTGAAAAATTTCATGAAGCTTTACGCTTGCTAGCGCGCTTTGACATTTTCACAAACAGTGCCTATGCACAGACCGCTTCTCCCCTCAAGCTGCTTGAGGAAGAGCGGGAGGCGATTACGGTGCGCTATTGCGAGTATGCGGAATTAGATCGTAAGCAGACTGAGATGGTCGATCAGCGGGAACAATCGTGGTTCTGGCGCTGGTATAAACAGTTGAGCCGGGCACATCACGAAGAAGGAGATCAGAGCCATGCCTGATCGTCAATCTTATGACGAAGCTATGCTCTTTGCCAGGGCGCGTCTCAAAGTTCCTGATCTGGACATCAAACAGGGCACAGTTGAGAAATATCAGGCACAAACAACGCGGGGCACCATTGCAAAACCCTGGGGAATGGAAGGGGGCTTTGCCGTTGTCTATAAATTTCGTACCCAGAGTGGTCAACTAAAAGCCTTACGCTGTTTCCGTGTTCCTATGGATAGCGATACACACTATCGTTATGAAAAACTTGGGCCGTATTTCCGTTCGCATATACCAGATATTACCATTGATTTCACATATTATGAGCAGGGTATCCTGGTTGACGAAGAGATACAGGGTGTGAAGCAAAAGCGTATCTTTCCAGTAATTGTGATGGAATGGGTAGAAGGAATGACATTGCTCGAAAAACTCGATGAACTCTGTAAAAGAGGTGATAAGGTGACACTGCACGATATTGCTGAGCAATGGGTATCTATTCTGCAAAAGATGCGTTTTGCTCAAATAGCGCATGGTGATCTGGCGGCACAGAATGTGATGGTGAGAAACGATGGTCGCCTGGTGCTGGTCGATTATGATGGTGTCTACATCCCAGATTTTGCGCATTTGCGGCCCGTCGTGGCCGGGCAGACAGCATATCAGCATAAGGATTTGCAATCGCGTCCTTTCAACGAATACATGGACGATTTCTCGGCGATGGTGATTTATCTTTCTCTACTGGCTCTGCAAGCGCAGCCGACGCTCTGGAAAAAGTATGTGAGACCAAATACGCAGGCCCAATTGGATGGTAATCTCCTGTTTAGACGAGAAGACCTGGTGAATCCCGACGCCTCAGCGATCTTCGCCGACCTCGCGCAGATGGGAGACCGGCGTATCCAGGAATTGACCCGCTTCTTAAGGCTCGCCTGCAATGCTCCGGTGCAGACTATACGCCTTCCCGAAACCATCATTGACCCAGATATACAGGCAAAACAAATGTTGCAACGCCTGGAAGCAGCTATTCAGTCCGATAATGACGAAGAGATCGTTCGTCTATGGGTACCGCCTTTAGACCATTATGCCGACGCCCAACAGCATCAGCAGCGGGTGATGCAGGCAAAAGCCTGGCATGCCTTGCGAGCTGCTTTGCAGAGCCGTAGTTTACGACGCGTTGCGGAGGCATATCAACCACTGCTGGAGCAGAGCGGCAGGCTAACGCACGATGAATGTGAAATGCTGAGGCTGGCGTGTGCCTTCTGGCAGGCTTATCAGCAGAACGACGATAAGTGCCTGGCAGATGTCTATATGGAATTGCAGCACAGTCCATATGCTGGTCGCCTGATGCTAACACCACAAGAACAGCAAAGGGCGCAACAGGCTCTGGAACGTAAAGAAGCGCTGGCAACCTTGCGTGCCGCTCTTGCTAACAAGCTGCTGAATCCTATCGTGGCCGCTTACACATCTGAGCTCGAAGAATGCCAGCTACTTACTCCTGATGAACTTGCTCAGGTAAAACTGGCAAAAGCGTTTGTCCTGGCTGATTATAGAAACGATGATAGCGCCCTGGTAGCTGCATATGATGCCATCAGTATATCGCCGTACTGCACAATGTTACAGTTGACTGCGCAGGAGCAGCAGCGCGTAGAGCGAGCGCGCTGGCGTGTTGAGGCGCTCGCTGTTTACAAAACTGCTCAGGCCAGCAAGCGCATCACACAAATTGCCTCTGTCGCCCAGGAGCTTGAGCAAAACGGGTTATTGATGGCATTGACGGCGGCAGAATGTGAGTCGCTCCAACTAGTGTGCGAACTGGTGCAGGCGTATCACAATGAGGATGATGAAGCACTCGTCACGACCTGGCAGCATATCCAGGAGGCGGGTTTTCAGGCCGCGCTTGAATTGCTACCACAGGAGGAGCAACGGCTCCAACTGGCTCAGCAGCGCAAAACTGCACTGACGCACTTTCGTCTGACCTGCAATCGGAGTCAGAAAGCCCATGATATCGTGCAGGCATATTCGCCTTTACTCGATGATAGCGCGAATCTGACCCGACAGGAGCGAATGAGGTTAGATGCGGCGCGTAGATTCATTGTCATGTGGCAGGCAGTGGTGGACGCGCTGCAAGCCAATCGTGATGATGACGCGATTATGGCAGTATATGACGAAGAATTGGCGATGCAGTTCTCAGACTTCACGGAGGAACAACGCAGCCGTCTCGCACTCGTGTTGCTGCACAAAAAGATGAAGCAGGCACTGGCGGCAAAAGCTTATGGATTAGTCCTTCAGACAGCGCAAGTGATTGAGCGACAGACACGCATGCCGCTCGAAAGCGTGGATGTCAGCCTGGCACGCCGCCGCTTTATCCACCAGTATGAGCCGCGCAATCTCCAGGTGCTGTTGTCAGGGGACATGGCCATTGCGCGTTGGGACTGGCCAAACGATGAGCTGGTGCAGTATGCGGTACTGGTCTGGCGTAGCGACCGCTGGCCTCTTCATCCGCAAAAGCCGGACCCCGGTCGTGCGTATCATCGCATCAATCGTCAATCTTACCAGGCTCACGGGTACTTTCAATTTTCATATGGCAATCAGCGCATGCTCTATGTACAGGTGTATTTCGCTATTTCTGATTATGTATCCTATAAAGATGATTTTGACTGGTTTTACTCATCTGGTAAAGAAGAGACATCAAGACAGGCGGTAGTAATACCGGCGTGAGTTATGGAGGAAGGAAGTTATGCCTTTTGTAAGCCCTTTCTTGAAGAAAAAATGCCCTCACTGCTTGAAATATTATCATCCGAGTGATTGTATGATTGTGGCAACCAATGAAATAGATCCAAATAAAAAAATTCTTTACTCTCCACCATCACGTGGAACATTTGAATATACATGTTCGCGTTTCTATTTTGGAGTGCTCACCGGGCCTGCCTATGTCTCGAAGGCGGCGCGTCGTCAGTGCCCCCATTGTAATGAATTCTTGCCGGAAGAGGGTATGGAGGTTCAGCAAAGCTTTAATATCGCCATTGCGGGTGATACATTTTCTGGCAAAACACATTATATGGTATTATTGCTCCACTTGCTGGAGAATGGCGCTTTGACTCAGGCAAGCAATCCAACCATTGCTTCGTGGTTGGATTGTCTTAGCCCGGAGACAGAAACCGAGTTTAAGCGTGATTTTTCTGACCCTATTCTGCGTGATCGAAAAGATCCACTGGGCACACCAGCGGGAGTTCTCAATCCCTCCGGCTTGATTACCATGAAACCGCTTGTCTATCGGCTCACCCTTAGCAGTAAGGACGCTTATATACAGCAAAGCGTGATTCTTACCTTCTACGATATCTCCGGTGAGGATATCGCCGATGATACGAAAATTGTGCAGTTTGGGCGCAATATTCTGGAGGCGGACGCCATTATCTACCTGGCCGACCCACACGCCATGCCGCATCTGGTTGATGATTTGCCCATGCATTTGAGGCCCGATCCGGCAAAACAAACTGGAAGAACGACGAACAAAGTCCTTACCAGTATATTAAAGCGTTTTGAGCAATATAATAAAATACATCCAGGCGATGAAATATCTATTCCAACAGCTATTATGATACCTAAGTCAGATTTGCTGAAATATACTATTGCGCCAGCGGAACAACACCGCTATGCCTTTTTGCATGACGTAGTATACGATGGCAAAGCACACCCACGAGCGATACAAAAGATAAGCGCAGAAGTGCAGGAGCGCCTTTATCATTATCAGGAATACGGGTTGCTTCAGCAGTGTCAGCGTTTTGCCAATGTGTGCTTTTTTGCTACCTCTGCCACCGGTTGTTCCGCCGATCAGCACGGTCATTATATACATATCAAACCTCATCGCTGCCTGGACCCGTTGACCTGGATTTTGTGGCAATTGAATGTGATCGAGGCAGATTCTAATTCGTAGAGCTACAAATATTCATGGAGGTATAACGTGAGTGATCCCAAGAGTGATAGTGCCGAGATGGCTGTCGAGCAGATCTGCTATACCTGGTCCGTCAACGGTTTGGGGCGCATGAATGTAGGCTATCGCGTGCGTGCTGTTTCACCAGGTCTACGGGATTTACAAAGTGCTCGCTTCGCACATATAGATAGCTACTTGCGCTATCGGCAACCTGATGGGGTGGCGACCAGTGAAGCTCCCGTCTGTCTCTCCTTAGCATATAATGGCTATGAACGTATCCTTGTGCGCAAAGTATATCGCGGCGTTGATCTCTCTAATCGCCCCAGCGTCTATTTTAGCCATTTGCTTGCCGGTCTGCCTGACGATTTTACTGCTCGCCATGCTATCCGTCTCTGGCACTGTCCACCACTCTGGCGGGAAACCGATGACGACTTTGACTCACGTAAAGTGGATCTGGAGGCACTTCCCTACAGCAAATTGCGCGAACTGGTGGATACCTCGTCAGCCACGTTTGATTTTACTCCGCTCTGGCAGCAATTAGTATTTACCATCCAAGTATTTCTTGCGCAAGGTGTACCACAACACTTCTACGTCTTTGGGCATTCAGACCGTATCGCCGCTCTTCTCTGGGGTTTGACACATAGCCTGCCATTGGCAATGCTACGGGATTTGACTTTTAGTACCTATGAGTATGATATTGCTAAGTATGAAGCTGTTTTTGTGGGTACACTCATGGCTAACGACCTTCCGCCAACCTATTACAATGAGGGCTACCTCACGGTCAATGTCGATACTGGACGCTGCTCTCCCTTCAAAGCGAACGAGGAATTAGAAAAGTATGCCCGCTATGCCGCTGAGTGCCTGCTCAGAAGAAATACTTTTGAACTGGATAGTCTGGTAGCGGAAGCAGACAAACGAGAAATCGCCTCTACCGAAGAATTTATTAACCTCTACAAACGCCGCATAGTGCGCGAACCTCTGAATGAAAGGCAACTGACAACCATTCTACGCCAGCCTGAACACGAGGTAGAAACGCTCGGCGAAACGTTCGTGCAGCGCGAATGTGCCCGTATTCTGATCGCAAACCAGGATTACTGGAATAAAATAGGAAAAGAAAAAATAAATAATTTATGGTATATAGTTGATGAATTGGGTCAAAAAAGAAAAAATAGTTCTCTTGCAGCCGCTATTACAAATTTTATGGAGGAGGTCGGTAAGAACGTTGCCGATTATATGAAAGACTTTATTATACAAGATAACACGGATATGATCCTTCATTGTAGCAATATTATGATTACGCTCGCCCCTGTCAAGCGGAGTCAAAATGTATGGCTTTACGTACTGACAAAATATCCTCAAAATGAGAGTGACTGGAGCCAGATTAACCGGAAATGGGACATACAAGAATGGGTGCTGAGAGCAGCAGGCAGTATACGACCACTTCCACCTGATGAAAGCATAAACCCCTGGTTAGCAGTATCTTCATGGGAGAAATTAAGCAAATTGCTCGCCCTACCGTTACCAGAGAACTGGCAGAAAAGTTCGGTTTTCTGGCTACTCCGTGAGTATCATGCAAAAGAATTGCCGAAAGAGGCGGTCACTGTCATCGCACGCTATCAGCCAGTAGTTCTCAATGTGCTGGTAAGTATCCTGCAAAGTATGCCTCACTATACTGAACTGGTCATTCACTGCTTCCAATCTTTAGTGAACCATGATTATAAGGCAAGGAGCAGTTTGCTTATCCCTTTGTTGAATGCGGTCAAAAATGATAGCCAGCTCATTGATCGCTTCGTGTCGGTGGTCGCTTTCCTTTCTCCTACCCAGTTAAGCGCAATAGAGATAGATGACGTTTTAGAG
>DAOTVZ010000326.1:0-6213 GCA_034436045.1 Ktedonobacteraceae bacterium
GGCGTGCGCCTGCTGCATCGACCAACGGGCATCCGCGTCACTGCTACCGAACGACGTTCCAGGCAGGCTAATCGAGAGGCAGCTTTCGAGCGTATGGCGCAGCGTCTGCAAGAGAGTCAGCGCGTCATTGCACCGCGCTATGCCACGCACCCGACGAAAGCCAGTCGTGAACGCCGTCTGCAAACAAAACGCCATACTAGCCTCATTAAGAAATTACGCACTTCCACCTACGAAGAATAACCCCGATCCGAAGAAGATGACTGATAGGAGTGACCGCCTCTCGTCAAGTTGCTCTTCATAGTTCCTTGAGACATTCCGTCTGCCAGGTTAGTAGATTAGTGAAATTCCTTGACACGGTTTGCGAAATAGTTGATACTATGTACTATATTGGCGCTGATGCCTTTGAGATGATCGCAGAGAGGGGAAGAGGAGAATAAAACGAGCTAAAGAGGCGAGGCTAGCGATCCCCTTCAGTTGCTTTTTCTATCAGGAAAGGAGAAGCCGCTATGGAGCAAGCTAAGGAGTTTTCTAAGAGACAGGAACAAGCACCACCCCGAATGAGCCGACGAACCCCGACCAATGATTCGTATCATAAACAGCAATCCACTGAATCATCACAGCAAGGAGATTCACCTAAGCGATTCGGCTTCTGGGTACGACTACTCCTCATCATGTTCCTGATCAATCTGATCTTCTATGGCCCATACTTCCTCAACCTGGTAGGAGCGGGGCAATCGACCACAATCAATCTGCCATACAGCAGCTTCCTGCAACAGGTGGAACAAGGCAATGTGCGTAGCGTGACGATCAGAAGCGATAATTCCGTCAGCGGAAGCTTCAAAACACCTCTCCGTGAGCAACAGGCAGGTGGGCAGGGTACAGTCAGTGCAACCAATTTTACAACTTTTGTGCCAACAACCGGCGATCCTACTCTCCTACCTTTGCTTGAGAAACAAGGTGTGGAAATCAACGCAGAGCCAGCACAGCCTGCCTGGTGGGAGACGGCATTGGCCTGGTTCGTGAACCTGGTACCGGTACTCCTGTTGCTCTATTTCGGTTTCATGAGCTGGCGTGGCATGCGCCAGATGCAAGATCTGCAAGGAGGTGGTGTTTTCGGGATTGGACGCAGCCGTGCAAAGCTCTATAGTGAAGAGCGTCCGACGACCACTTTCGCCGATGTGGCGGGCGTGGATGAGGCTAAACAGGAACTACAAGAAGTTATTGATTTTTTGCGCAACCCTCAACGTTTTCTCTCAATCGGAGCGCATATTCCCAAAGGCGTGCTGCTGGTCGGCCCACCTGGAACAGGTAAGACCTTGCTAGCACGTGCAGTCGCAGGTGAGGCCGGAGTACCATTCTTGAGCGCAAGTGGTACCGACTTTGTGGAGTTATTCGTGGGTGTTGGAGCCAGTCGGGTACGTGATCTGTTTGCCCAGGCCCGCAAGCATGCCCCCTGTATTATTTTCATCGACGAGATCGACGCTATTGGACGGGCACGCAGCGGCGCAGGGACGATTGCCAGCAATGATGAGCGGGAACATACCCTGGAGCAATTACTCGTCGAGATGGATGGCTTTGAGCCACACGAGGCCATCATCGTTCTGGCCGCCACCAACCGCCCGGACGTTCTCGACCCGGCCCTGTTGCGGCCCGGTCGCTTTGACCGTCAAGTAGTGGTTGATCGTCCTGAACGACGCGGCAGAGAGGCGATTCTGCGTATCCATACCCGCCATGTTCCATTGGCTCCCGATGTCGATCTGGCGGAACTGGCGCGTGGAACACCCGGCTTTTCAGGTGCCGATCTGGCCAACCTGGTAAACGAGGCCGCGCTGGCTGCGGCTCGTCGCGGTAAAGCCCTGGTAGATCGCCACGACTTCCAGGAAGCGCTGGACAAATTGCTGCTCGGCGGCAAGCGGGAATCTCTCATGGATGAGCACGAGCGACGTCTCGTAGCTTATCATGAAGGTGGACATGCCTTAGTTGCCGCTGTGTTGCCCGATGTCGATCCACTCTACAAAGTCACTATTGTGCCTCGTGGGCGCTCGCTTGGCGTCACGCAGTTCCTGCCGGAGGATGACCGCCATAACTACTCGCGTTCCTATCTCCTCCAGCGCCTGGCCGTTGCCCTCGGTGGGCGCACCGCCGAGGAAGTCGCTCTGGGTGAGATCACCTCTGGGGCAGAAAATGATCTCAAGGAGGCAACACGCCTGGCACGGCGGATGGTGACTGAATGGGGCATGGGCGAGAGTACGGGCGTGGTCGCCTATGAACTGGAAGACGGCAATTCCTTCCTCGGCCAACCATCTCTGGGCGAACACTCTCGTCTGTACGCGGAGGCCACAGCACAGAAAGTGGATGCCGAGGTAGCACGAATTCTGGAAGAGGCTCATCAGCAAGCCCGTACAGTACTCACCGAACACCGCGATGCCCTGGAGCGTCTGGCCCAGGCCTTGCTTCAGGAGGAGATGCTGGAACGTGAACAGGTCCTCTCCATCATCGCCGGGACGTACCCCGAATCAGACAAAGTAGTGAGCGGAGTGCAATCTATGGGTACATAGATTGAAATTAAGGAGGTGTTTCTGATGCGAAAGTCCGTCCGTAAACTTGTGGCCGTAGCAGAGCCATCCGGCCAGCTAGAAGCAGTAGAAGAATTAGTCAAACAGGTAGCCACCTTTGACGTGCAGGCCCTGGCAATTCTCGGCAATCTCGCCACAAAAAGTGCCGCACCCCGCGAGTATGGCCGACTCTTCACCTTACTGGCGCAAGCTAGCCTGCCGACATTCTATATCCCTGGGCCACAGGACATACCGCTTGTGGAGTACCTGCGCGAAGCCGCCCAGATAGAGATCGTCTATCCCTATCTGCATGGCGTTCATGGCACTTTCGCTATGGCTCCCGGTTATATCGTCTTTACAGGTATGGGGGGTATAGTGAACGACGAGCCACACGCACGGCGCGACGAACAGGAAAATCTCTGCTATCCCGCCTGGGAGGTGGCTTATCGGCTCAAGTTTCTGGATGAGCTGAAAGAATATCAGAAGATTTTTCTTTTCAGCACGCCACCTGCGCACAAAGGTTTCGGTGAACGAGGAAGCGCAGAACTTGCTGAACTGATCAAGAGTTATAATCCGCGTCTGGTGCTGGTCAACGGCGAAGAACAAAAGCGAGAGTTGCTGGGGGTTTCACTTGTGGTAATGCCAGGGAGGCTGAACAAGCGGAAATTCAGCATTATTGACTTACAGCACCAGACGGTTGAACCCAGACAACTGTGAGTTCTCATCGTCACCCGTTTTTCTTAAAGGAATGAAATTCCCCATACCGGGAATAAAAATAGGGATAGTATTGTTTCTCCTGGTGGAAACGGAAAGAAGGGTCAGGTGGTCAGGGTAAGGAATACTACCCTGCTCCCTACCATCACGAAAACGCTATCATTTTCGGAAGGAGGTGAAAGCGTATGGCACTGCTGACACGCTACGATCCGTTCCGCGAAATGATCAGTTTACGTGATGCGATGGATCGACTCTTTGAACAGAGCGTTGTGCGCCCAACCTGGGGAGTGGATGGTACTTCCGTGCTGAATGCGCCCATGAATGTCTATGAGACGGAACAGGGCTATCAGGTCACGGTATTAGTACCTGGCATCAAGCCAGAGGATATTAATCTCCTGATCGAGCAGAACAGACTCTCGATCAAAGGACAGTACCAGACCCCTGTCGAAGAAGGGAAACAGGCCAACTGGTTAGTGCGTGAGATTAGCTCAGGCTCTTTCGAGCGCACTATCACGTTCGACCGACCCATCGATCCCGACAAGGTTGAGGCGCACTATGAGCATGGAATGCTGACCATCTCACTGCCTGTCAGTGAGGCCAGTCAGCCAAAGCGAATCAGCATCTCCGCTGATCAGCCAAAACAGGTGACAGCGGGGAGCGAAACCCACTGATCATACCGGAGGAACCGTCTCTGGTGCCCATACTAAGGTATGGGCACTTCCCCTGGTTCTCCGGTATGGAGAGGAGTTCCTTCTATGTCCATGATGAGAGCTGATACCACGCTTCTCCTCATGGAAGTGGAAGTGCGGGACCCGCAGAGGGAGTGAGAGACAGAACAAAGCGGTCCGGTGGGCGGCTGATCTGGTCAGTCGCGTCCCTTCCTGGAGGGGCGTGGCTTCCTCGCAACTTCTTCTTTCCTCTTCGGAAGAAAGCCAGACAGCGTGTCTGGCTTTTTTTTCTTTATTCTTTCTATGTGCCAGTTTCTGTATTAAGAAAAAGGGTATTTCATAAATACATTCCATTTACATGCGAAAGAAACTTTCGACAACTAGAAATGTACAGGAAAGCTCTCCGGCTCATCAGGTGTAAATTCGTGCAGTACGATGGCGGCCCCACACGCCTGATCGGGTAAAATCCAGAGTCGGGGCGATTTCTGCCCCTCTTCACTCTCACGTCCTTCATAATAGAGATAAGTCACACCATGTTTGTCCAGGTAGCGGCGCGAGGCAGCGAGATTTTCGACTGCCAGTGTCATACGACACAGACTCTCCCCAAAGCATTGCAAATGCCAGGCCAGCCCACCGGGCTGGGGTAACATTGGACTGTCTTCGACAGGATCAAGCACAGGAGGAATAGGAGTGGCAAGTTCCAGGCTCTGCATGCGCTCACGTAGCAGAAAGGAGACGAGGATGGCATCCCAATGATCGGCCTCACCGCTATATTCTTCCGAGGGTTGCAGACCATAAATATGCTGAAAACGACGGCTCGCTTCAGCCAGATCATTGACAGCAATGGTGGCGCTCAATACTTTTGTCGCGCCCAGCGGGTGTTCCGGCGGCGTTCTCCAACCGGCCAGACGTCTGCGCCGCTCCTCGCCCACACTGTCGTGCTGAATGACAAAGGGGTAGCTCTGCACCATCTCCGCCCGCTCGACGTCAAAGCGCAGCCAGGAACGTGAACGTCCATCCACCGAGCGCAACTGGCCCGCCACCGGCCCGATGACCTTCACACCGCGCTGACGCATTGCCGCGCTATCCGCCGCAATGTCGTCGGAACCTAGCGCGCAATTGAGATAGCCTTCACCCAGCGCCAAACGCTTCAACATACCGGGCTGCGCCTCATTCGGTCGATCCACCGTAATCAATTCCAGGTATGTATCGCCAATGACAATAATACGATTAGCTGTACCGCCGGTTGGATGCACACCGCCGCCACTGACGGCGAGGCCGAGACGCTCGTTGAAAATACGCGCCGCCTCCGTCAGATTCTGTACGCCGATGATAATATGATCTAGCCCAATAAACATCGCCTTCCTCTTTTCTCTGCACTTAAGATTATCTCTCCACTATTGTTATAGCACGTTTGGGAACATTTCATAATTATGCACGGCGCATAAAGCGGCTCAAGGCCAAATCAAGGAGACCGGGGAAGGTATTGGCGAAGGCCACCAGGGGGACATACATGCTCGGCACAATCACTTCGCGGCGTGGCTGCAATACCAGATCAAGCGCAGCTCGTGCTACAACCTGCGGCCCCGGCATTGGTATGAGTCGAGCGGTAGGCATTCCTTGCGCCATTCTGGTGCGAATAAAACCAGGCGAGATGAGCGAGGCCGAAACGCCGGTACCGGCAAGTTCATGGTGCAAGGAAAGCATGAAACCGCGCAGGCCATACTTGCTGGCCGAATAGAGCGAACTCACTGGAAGAATCCCCGCCACCGAAGCTACCGAAATAATCGTGCCCTTGCGCCGCGCTATCATTCCCGGCAACACGGCATAGGTTGCCAGCATTGTCCCACGCAGGTTCACATTGATGACACGATCAATGTTTTCGCGCGCCTCTTTATAAAAAGGGCGTATCCAACCGACACCAGCATTATTCACCAGCACATCGACACGTCCGAAACGCTCTTGCACCTGCTCTATCAGGCGCATGACCTGCTCCGGCTCTGTGATGTCGGTGGGGATAGCCAGCGCATGGTAGCCCGCGCCGGTAATCACATCGACCTGGGTTTGCAGTTCATTGGCACGGCGCGCCGCCAGCACTACCCGCGCTCCGTATTGTGCGAACTCGCGCGCGATGGTCGCCCCAATACCAGAACTGGCTCCTGTCACAATCACTACCTCGTCCTGTAACCGTCGCCGCAACGCAACTGAACGCTGTTGCTCTTTATTTTCTTTTAGCCTGATAAGACTCACGATGTACCTCTTAATCTTTTTTTTGT
>DAOTVZ010000327.1:0-2386 GCA_034436045.1 Ktedonobacteraceae bacterium
CCAGGTCGTGAGCGCACCCGTACCGAGGCGGCCTTGCGTACCGCCAGCCTCTGGAGACAGATCGGACTCTGCCGACTTTGCTGAACTCATAAAAGACCTTCCTAAACATAAAAATAGACCGCTTCATTAACGCAGCAACCCTCTCTCCTCGATGATCGCTGCACCCTTATGTTGAGCATACACAGCATATTGAGAAATGTCAATATTCTCTCATCCGTTTACAAGCCTTTGCAAAGCATATGCACCAGATCACCAGGATACTTCTCCCTAAAACCACAAAACATCCCCCCTAAGGATATTGGAGTGATATTTTATACGATAAGTCAGATATTTTCATTTAAAAATCTTTATCATCTCATCCTTATGGATACAACAGTCATTGTAAACTACTATAAACTCTTGTGCTCCGGCGCGATATTAGTACAAATTTGCTATATATAAACTACAGGCTTGATCTCTCATACCCCTACCTTTTATACTTTCGGGCAGTGGCTTTGTCGTGCTTTACTATGGCAAGCCAATAGATTATCTATATAGATACAGTGAGGCTCCATCTCATAGCAACAGAGGTATGTTGTAGAGGAGATTTTTTATGCGTATACTTCCTGATTCCCCCACCTCAGTTGATGCCCAGGCATCACTGGAGCGCCCTTTTCATCGTCCAGCGCTCCGTTCCGAAACATACATCCCGGTAGCGCTGCCATCAGTCTTGAATCGTCGTGACATGATTTTAATGTTCGTCGGCGCACTTTTCTTATTTACCAATGCGGTGAGCGGTGCTTCGGGGGGCGTTGTATCTCTACTCTATTTAATCATTGGCGCGATTATTTTCTTCATTCCTTGCGTCCTCGTCGTACTCCAACTTGGCACATTGCTACCCCACGAGGGATCGCTATACAACTGGACCTACCACGCTCTAGGACCGTTCTGGTCATTTCTCGTCGGGTTACTTTACTGGCTCACCGGTATTCTGGCAATCATCACCGCCGCCTCGGCATTCGTGACAACATTGCAAGGTCTCAATAACGCCTGGCTGCCTGACCCATGGCAGCAAGGACTTGTTATGCTGGCTGTCATTGGGCTAGGTGCCTTGCTCTACCTCCAACGCTTGCGTACTACCCAGAACATCCTTAACATAGCCATCATCTACATCTTGCTGGTGGTTGCCCTTTCCACTATTGCCATCCTGGTATGGTTCCTGCAAGGACATCACTCTCAGACAACCTTTACCCATCTACCAGACTGGAATATTAATCCATCCAACTTCTTCTTCTTCGGCATCATTACGCTAAACTTTATCGGTGCCTCAGGCCCGCTCAATATGGCCGGGGAGTTCCAGGGGGCTAGAGATGACCAGGATAAACAGAGGAGTATCATTCGCTCGCATCTCACCTGGGGTGCCCTCATGGCCTTCGCCTGCTATTTTCTGGTCACTCTCTCCGCCCTCATCATTCGTGGCGCGGCAGCTATGGGAGCCGCAGCCGTGCTACCATTCGAGGGCTTCACCGCTATCTATATCACCATGGGAACTATCGTAGGCAATATCGCTGTGGTCGGCTTTCTCTTGTATTGCGTGATCGCAACCACATTTTACGGCATGGCTTCTTCCCGCCTGTTGCTGGTTGGAGCCATTGACCAACGACTTCCAGCCTGGTTTGGCAAACTCACAGCAGCGCGTATCCCACGTAATGCCATTCTCTTTCAAACGGTTAGTGCCTGGGTCATCGTCCTCATTGCCTATATTGGTGCGCCTGCCCTCCTTCAGCTTGGCGGTAGTGCCACCAACACACAAACGATCTTCTACACCGTCATCTCCGCCTCCGTGACCCTGGTCTGGACGTTGGCAACAGCATTTTTCTTTATCAATGCATGGGCACTCTATCGTCGAAACCCGCGCTTCTTCACAGAAAAGCGCGCGTTACCTTTACCTCTGCTCTGGATAAGCTCGGTCATCGGCTTTGTTGCCTGTATCCTGACGATTATTGGCATTCTGGCCTATAGCTGGATTCCCACCCTGATCAACAATGGCCCCTGGCTGTATACCATTGCCGGAGCCGTAGCCGCCGTGCTTGTCATCACAACGATCATGAGCATCTTCGCTACCAGTGAGGCCAGTTGGCAGACACTACAGCAAGGAGAAGCATAGCTCTTCCTCTGATAAGCAAACAGTATGACGCCCACCATGCTACATTGGCATGATGGGCATCGTGGTTCACTCAAAATACGCTTCTAGTCAAGTTTGCGCAATGCCTCGAACAGATCCTCATTGTCGGGCATCGCAGCAGGAACATATTGAATCTCGATATAGCGAATAATGCCCTCTTTATCAATGACGAAGAGCGCGCGCTCTGCCATCCCTGCCGGGTGACGCACACCATACAGGTCT
>DAOTVZ010000328.1:0-5882 GCA_034436045.1 Ktedonobacteraceae bacterium
TGGAGCGGCGGAGGTGCGGGCGCGACCGTTGACGTTCTATGCGCGGTCGCCATAAACATCCTTCTCTACATGAAGATTCTGATGCATCGTTTCACAACTATCCTCACTCAACTATAACCTGTGTACAGGCGTAGTATAGCAAGCATCGTTCTTACATGCAAGAAGGGTTATGTGCCCGCCGGTTGAATGATGTCACCGGGCCAGACGAGGAGGGGATGGGTGCCCGGCACATCTGTTTCGACCACATAGGAGAGGGGGGTATGGCCGCTGAAACGCTGTTGAGGCGCGCATACCCATATGATAATGCCACTATAAATCTGCCCCGCCTCTCTGAAAACAATACGCTCTCCACGCCGGTAATCGCTATAGGACGCGGCTGGCCCGTAGCGCCGCTCTAGTTCCTGGTCGTTCATTGCTGCTATTCCTTGTGTTATGCACCCACTCTGACCACAAGGCCAGACCTTTACCAAGACTATTCTCTTTATCTACGGCCAATCCGGTAGAGGCGTGTCAAAACACGGACATACCTTGTCAAGAAAGGCCAAGATGAGACGATTGTAATTCTTACCGGTATAGCGTATATTTGTAGCATCAATCACAAAGGCAAAGAGAAAAACTGAACAGGAGCGCTTATGAACCAGGAAGATACAGGTAAAATAGCCCTTCCCCTGGATTGGCATATCCGCGAAGAAGTGCGAAGCCAGTATGCCAATAATGTGCTTGTACAGGCCGGTCAATATGAAATAGTAATTTCTTTCTTCGAAACAATCTTGCCAATTCTTACAGGTCAGCCGGAGGAGAATAAAAGTAAACTTGAGGCATTGGGGGCAATTCACGCTGAGCTTGTAAGTAGAATTGTGATCTCACCGGAGTTAGTACCAGGACTCATTCAAGCTTTAGAGGCGAGTTTAGAAAACTATCGACAAACCAGAGGGCAGGCATAAGGAGGCGCAATAAATGAATGCTATCATGCTCAATCTTTCCTCGGTGAAGACCTCAAGTACCGATCAGTACGCACATATCTCGTTAATGCCCACTGCTCATACATCAGGTCGGGAATCAGATTCACCGTCTCCCGCCTTCATAACTCTTGCAGGTTTCTTAACAAAAGGAAGGTGGCTTACACACCCTATAGTAGTTAAAATAGAGACCGATGATGACGAATTTGTGGTAAGTGAACTCAAATATTATATACATGGCGAAGGCCCAACATTGTCTGAAGCTATCGAAGCATTCAAACGTATCTTCTCAGGGTATCTCGATATCCTTTCAGAAGAAGAAAATAATCTGAGTCCCTATCTGCGCGAACAGCTTGAGTACTTACGTTCTGCTATCAGGATGGAATAATGGTATGAGCAGGCTTGAATCGGACGAAACCGATAAAGCTCTTAGAGGCAAGATGAAAGCAGAGCGCGTAGATAGGACTGATTGGTACTACAAAATTTATGATGAGCAAGGTGTTTTTGTCTCATCGACGAGCATCTCTAAAGGGGCAAAAGAGACATTGCGTGATGCGCGTGTGAGAGATATGGCGCATCAAATAGGTCTTAGTACATCACAACAGTTTGTCGATCTCGTAAAATGCAAACTTAGCCGCGAAGATGCTTTAAAGATCATACTAGCCAATCGTCCCCCAGGCACTCCGAAGAATCGTCGCTAGTAAAAAAACAAGTGCTACCCAAAAATCGCTTCTGGCATTAAAACAAAAAACCTTCTCAGTATCACTCCTGGTGCTGAGAAGGTTTTTTGTTTTGGTGAGCAGCCAGGGACTCGAACCCTGAACCCAGTGATTAAGAGTCACTTGCTCTACCATTGAGCTAGCTGCCCATCCCCTTGACTCGTTTGTGACAAGTAAATAATAGCACATGTTGTCAAGTGGTCTGAGATCTTCTGACCTTGTGACAGGGGAGTGTCAGAGGATACAATGAAGCAAACATATCTGAGCAAGGTTTTTGCTCTCCTCATCATCTCATAGAAAGTGTGTTTTGGCATGATTCGTGTGGCAATGGTAAGCTACTGGCACGTCCACGAGCGGGATTACACCAGGGAGGCGCAGCAGCATCCCGACGTTGAGATCGCGGCGGTCTGGGACGAAGTGCCGGAGCGCGGACAGGCCGAAGCTGCCCGACTTGGCGTTCCCTTCTACGCCCACCTGGATGAACTGCTCTCACGCCCGGAGATCGACGGCATCATCGTTGGCACACCGACCACGATGCACCGCGATGTGATACTCGCCGCTGCCGCAGCGCGCAAGCATATTTTTACTGAAAAAGTTCTCGCCCCCACCGTGCAGGAGTGTCGGGAGATTCTGGCCGCCGTGCAACAGTATGGTGTGATATTGACCGTTTCCTTACCCAGGCTCAATTTCTGGTATACGCAGGCCATTCAGCGTATCCTTGAGCGCAACCTGCTCGGCACACTCACACAGACACGTGTGCGGCTTTCACATAACGGGGCCATCGCCACGCTGGAAAACCCACAGGGCTGGCTACCAGCACATTTTTTCAAGCGTGCCCAGACCGCTGGCGGTGCGATGATTGATCTGGGTTGTCACCCGATGTACCTGACACGCCTCTTTCTGGGCATGCCGGAGAGCGTAAGCGCCAGCTACGGCTATGTCACCGGACGCGAGGTCGAGGACAATGCGGTGGTAACATTGCGCTATGCTAACGGTGCGCTCGGCATCGTCGAGGCCGGCTTCGTCAATCACTACTCGCCTTTCACCATCGAGGTTCACGGTACGGAGGGCAGCCTTTCGTACAGTCAGATTGATGATCGCCTGCTGGTACGCAGTTCGCTAGTGGAGCAGGGCAAGGGGTGGCTCACGTGGCTCGATAGACCGGCGGAACTACCATCGGCCTTCGCACAGTGGGTGACGCACATTCAGCAGCATACAACGGCGGATGCGAACATCGCTATGGCGCTTGATCTCACTCAGTTGATGGAAGCGGCCAATCAATCGGCGGCGACCGGCACTATTATTCATCTGGCTGCAAAATAGGAGAAAGACGTATCATGACCATCAAAGTTGGCTTTTTCGGTAGCGGCGGTATCGCCGAGACACACATGAATGCCTATCTCAAACTCGGTGACGCGGTACGCATCACGGCGGTGAGCGATGTAGTAGAAGAGAATGCGCGCAAGCTGGCTGAACGCGCCGGTGGGGCCGACCGCTTCGAGAATTTTCACACGCTACTGGCCCAGGCCGATGTGGAGGCCGTCGATATCTGCCTGCCACATCACCTGCACCATGACGCCATTGTCGCGGCGGCGAGAGCAGGCAAGCATATTCTCTGTGAAAAACCGCTCTGCCTGACATTAGAAGAGGCCGAGTCGATTCGCCAGGCTATCACCGAAAGCGGCGTCACGCTGATGTGCGCACACAACCAGGTCTTCTTGCCCGCAGTCCAGCAAGCGCGAGCCTTGCTAGACCAGGGCATCCTGGGCAAAATCTACGAGATTCGCACCACCGACTGTTTCTATCACCCCTGGAATATGGCGGGTGCGACGTGGCGCAGTCGGCGCGAAACAATGGGCGGTGGCGAACTGATTGACACCGGCTATCACCCTTCATATCTGCTGCTCTACCTGGCCGATAGCACACCCAGCGAGGTCACAGCGATGCTTAGCACCTATCGCATTCACACGCTGGACGGCGAGGACTCCGCCCAGGTGCTGGTACGTTTCGCCGACGGCTCCGTCGGCAACATTGTCACCAGTTGGGCCTATGACCCACCGACCACGATGAGCAAATTTTACGTTGTGGGCGAACGCGGCTTTATGTACGAGGGCGGCCATAGCCTGCACTACCGCATTCGCGGCGAAGAGCCGGTCACGATTACCTGTGCCGGTGTCAATACTTTCGATCTGGAAATAGCGCATTTCATCACATGCCTGAGCGAAGGACGTAAACCGGTGCAGACCGAAGAAGCAGGCATCGCCGTTCTGAAAGTCATCCTGGGAGCTTACCGCTCAGTAGAAGAGAAACGTATCGTGAGCCTGTAAATACAGGTTAATTGGTAGACCGGGCGCGTGAGACGAGCGGGGTAAGGTGATGAAAGGGATCGTGTTCATGGTTGTAATGGCCGGGGCTGGGCGTCATGGTCAGCAGCATTACCGCGTCGGTCAGGGCCACAACGCTGTGAGGGACATACGACTCTACCTGCAACACCATGCCCGCCTGCAAACGCACGGTATTGTCCGGCGTGCTAAAGGAGACGCGCCCGCGCAACACCTGTACCAGCAACTGGCTGGATGTCTCCTGTTCTGCTAGCCGCTGGCCCGCTCTAAAGGTGAAGAGAACGAGGCGGGCCGTCTCGATGTCCGAGAGCACCTGGATATACGGCCCCTCGCTACGAAACTGCGAGAGCGTGCGCAAGTCGAACAGGATGGCACTGCTGCCTGCCGCACCCTGCTCCTGTCGTCTTTCCTCTTCTGTGAAAGCACCATCTCCAGGACGAGATGACGCCATCTCGTTCTGCGTCGTCTGCTCCATGTGTTCTCCTTCTTTCTGGCTGACGCCCTCTATTATACTCTTCTCCTTCTAACTAATTATAAGGCTGGTGGATAGGTTTTGGGCAGAGGAGAGGCGCAGAAAAGAAAGGTGTGGGAGGAAAACTGGGTGGAAAAAGGTATTGACAACGGTTGCCCAGTACGATACAATACTCGTGTCGTTAGGGCAAGCATTCCTCGATAGCTCAACGGTAGAGCAACCGGCTGTTAACCGGTGGGTTACAGGTTCGAATCCTGTTCGAGGAGCCAGAGAGCCAGGAAGCCAATCGTTTCCTGGCCTGTTGTATTTTTGGCACTTCTGAAATCCTTTCCTGGTCAGGAGGCGGAAATGGACAGGCCGTTCAAAACGCAAGCAGCAACCGAGGTTACACAGTTCCTCGCCCACCATCCCACGCCTGAACAAATCATAGCTTTTCATCCCTCGTCTGAGGTCGCTGAACGAGCTTATGAACTCATCCACGCTGAGCGTGATGGCTCTCTGACCGAAGAGGAACGCCAGGAACTTGAAAGCTACATGATGATTGAATATTTGATGGAGCTAGTGAAACTCGAAGCTCACAAACAATTAAGACAGCAAGCATCTTGAAGCATGGCAAAGAAAGCCTGAATGGCTCTTCTTCATCATTGCAGCAGGGCAGGATTCACAGAGTATTGCCTGTCAGAGAATATATACGTATAATTGTCTCAATGAAAACCAGGGCTATCAGTGAAAGAGGCACTCTGCATGGAAGAAACAACTGGGCCGGATTTTCAACGGCTTTTTACCGGCTTGCTTGAAGCGATACCACTGCCCGTACTGGTCGTGGATCGTGATCTCCTGCTCCGCTATTCAAACAAGCAAGCGCGGTACCTCTTTAACCAGCGTCTTCTCACCCCAGCGACTCCTTTAGCCCAGATTCTGAATGAGGCCCCCCTGATACAACTGGTGGAAAAAAGCGTTACCACCGATGCAACGCAAAGCACGCAGTATAGTCATGACCACGATGATTTATCCTGGCGCGTCACAGTGGCACCCCTGGCCCCGCAGGCCGCACAAAATGAGCATAGCGAATTTTTTGCCATTACGATTGAAGATATGGCAGTAGTCCAGCATGCGGAACGGGTACGGCGCGATTTTATTGCCAATATTTCACACGAGTTGCGCACCCCACTCACCTCTGTGCGTCTGCTGGCGGAGACGCTGGAGGATGTCATCGAAACCGACCCGGAGAAGGCACAGGAGTTCGTCGAGAAGATCGAGATCGAGGTGCAATACCTGACCGATATGGTGACAGAACTGCTCGACCTCTCCCGCCTGGAGTCGGGACACGTGGTACTGACGATTGAGCCGGTGGAGGCGGAGCAACTGGTGCGCGAGGTGATGGCACGCA
>DAOTVZ010000329.1:0-3867 GCA_034436045.1 Ktedonobacteraceae bacterium
GAGGGTAGCGCTAATCTCGTTGCTGTGCGAGCGCGGTACTCCCTTTGGCCGCCCTGTACTGCCGGATGAGTACAGCATCACGGCAATAGCATCGTCAGAGAGAGCGACCGGCTCACTTGAGACGAGCATCTCATAGCGTAACTGCGCGAAATCTCTGCTCGCCTGGGCAAGAGAACCGGTGGACCTGATAGAGCCAACGGTATAGAGTCGTTGGGGCAGTAATCCCTGCTCGTAGAGCAGGTGTAAGGTTGTTGCGCAGGTTGCGTCAAAGACCAGTAGCTCCGGTTCCGCGTCTTCAATGCAATAGGTAATATCGCTCAGCGAGAGACGAGGGTCGAGCGGGACGCAGACCAGACCAAGCCACTGACAGGCCCAGAAGATCACCACCAGTTCACGTCGATTACGTAAGATCGTCATCACGCGATCTCCGCTATGCAGTCCACAGTCCTGTAATCCGCGTGCAACTGCATAGACCTCCTGGGCCAGTTCTACGTATGTCCAGCGCACATCGGTATCTACCAGGGCCAGTGCATGGGGTGCGCGTTGTACAGCCGCTCCAAAACATTCTCGCAGGTTCACCGTCCACCTCGCAACCCACTACTTGCCCTGGAAGTGTGCGCGTCGCTTCTCACGGAATGCCATTACTCCTTCGTGAAAATCCTCCGTCGTGCGTAAGAAACCATACAGGTTGCCCTCGAATGCCAGTCCGGCACTCAACGGTGTCTCCATTGCTGCATGAATAGCCTGTTTACCTGCCTTAAAGGCGAGGGGGGCCAGCGTGAGCAACTCATCGATCAGAGCATCAATGCGCGTATCCAGTTCAGCAAGCGGTACGACTTCGGTGAGCAATCCCCAGGCTTTTGCCTCTTCAGCGGAAAGGCGGCGTGCGCGTAAGATCATATCCATTGCTCGCCCTACACCAACAATGCGTGTAACGCGCTGTGTGCCCCCGCTTCCTGGAATCATGCCCAATTTTATCTCCGGCAACCCGATCTGAGTGGTATCTGCGGCTATACGGAAATCGCATGCCAGGGCAATCTCCAGACCAACACCGAGTACATAACCTGCCAGACGCGCGATAACGGGCTTTGAACATCGCTCCGGGGCGGCAACATTTTCTGCCAGGTGCCGGAGATATTCGGGACTGGCTTTGAGAAACCCGCCAATGTCGCCACCTGATGAGAGCGCCTGATCGCCTGCTCCGCGCACAATCACAGCCCGCACGTCTGGATTATTCTCAATTTCGCGGAAAACTGTTGCGAAATGTTCGCGTGTCGGTACCGTCACCACATTGAGCGGTGGGGCATCAAGCGTGAGGACAGCAACCGGGCGATCAGTGCGATACTCAACATGTAAAATAGAGCCAGGAAAATCAGTCATACTATTTTGCTCCTATTGTTCAAGATGCTGGGAAGGAAGAAAGAGATCGTATTCGCCTGCCACCAGTTTGCGTCGCAGCAACTTGCCTACGGGCGACTTAGGCAGCGCGTTCACGAAAATGTAGCGGCGCGGGCGTTTGAAATGCGCCAGTTGCGTGCTGGCCAGACAGAAAGCGTCCAGTTCAGCAGCAGTGGGTGGGGGCAGTGCTGGTACCACAAAGGCCGTGACGACCTGCCCCCAGCGCTCGTCAGGCAGGCCAACAATGGCAACCTCACGCACGCCCGGATGCTGCGCCAGCACATCCTCAATTTCGAGGGGATGGATATTTTCACCACCGGAGATAAGCATATCATCGACGCGCCCTTGCACCCACAGGTCTCCCTCTTCGTCCCATAGACCGACATCGCCTGTGAAGTACCAGCCTTGCCGAATGGCTCTGGCATCGGCATCGGGCCGGTGCCAGTAGCCTTGAAAGGCTTCCGGTGAGGAGAGCGCAACGATAACTTCTCCAGGTGTATCAATGCCCACTTCCTCGTCCGGTTGCACCATGCGCGTCGGGTCGGCAGTCACAATACGCACGCTTTCATGAAAGCCGGGGCGGCCTGCGCAGGTCGGCTTACGATCCAGCCACGAGCAGATGGTGAAAGTGTAGACCTCTGAACTGCCAAAGTGATTGACGAAAAGTTGTGGCTGAAAGCGCTCAAAGCAGGCCCTGGTGAGTGTTGAATTCATCGGCGCACCTGCATAGCCAATTTTTGTTAAGGTATGCAGATCGTAGCGCTCAATCTCCGGCAAATGCACCAGATCATAAAAGAGCGTAGGCACAAGGTACAGGTTGGTAATCCGTTCGCTGGCGATTAAGGCCAGGGCCTCAGTGGCCTCATAATCGGGGAGCAGGACAAGCGTCCCGTTGAGAAAGGTCGTCGTCAGCAAGGTGCGCATGCCCATTGTGTGATAGAAGGGCATCACGCCGATAGTGCGCTCAAAGAGTGTGTAGCTATTCTGGATAATATGGGCCTCGGCGGCGCTGATCTCGTTGAGATGCGAGCGCGGAACACCTTTGGGCCGCCCTGTCGTGCCTGATGTGTAGAGCATAATGGCCGTTGCCTCATACGAAACAGGCGCGACAGGCCGCAAGGTTGCCCGCGTTTGACGAAAATCCTCGAATGTATCCGGGCCACTCTCGCCCACCGCTACCGCTCTGATTGTGACCTGCGCTTGCCGCAGGGCCTCTTCCAGCACAGCCCGATTGTTGGCTTCAAAGAAGACGATGCGTGCCTGGGCATCGGTGAGACAATAGGCAATCTCGCCGGAGAGCATCCTGAAATTGAGTGGTGTATAGATCAGCCCCAGCATCTGACAGGCCCAGTAGATAACGATATTCTCGCGGCGATTTTTGAGCAGAACCAGCACGTGGTCGCCCGCCTGTAGTCCAGTTGCTTGCAATGATGCTGCGACAGCGCTGCACTCAGCATACAATGTGCGATACGACCAGCGTACCTGCCCATCGACCAGCGCCAGGGCATCGGGGAAACGCCGGACGGCATTCGTCAAATAGGCGGCAAGATTCATGGCTCGCTCCTTTCCGCCAGCTCGTGCAGGGCCTCTTTGATACCGATATAGCCGGTGCAACGGCACAGATGTCCACTCAACAACTGCGTGATCTGCGCCTCATCAACCTGCTTGCCAATTACCTCTGCCATCGCTGTAGCAACGATGCCAGGAGTACAAAATCCGCATTGCAGTGCGTGATGCTCTGTAAAAGCACGATACAATGCCGGAAAGGCGGGATGCTGGCTCAATCCCTCGATGGTCGTAATCTCACTGCCCTCAGCCGCGACCGCCAGCAGCAAGCAACTGCGCACCGCGACCCCATCGACCAGCACGGTGCAGGAGCCACACACCCCATGCTCACACCCTACATGCGTTCCCGTCAGGCCGCATTCGCTGCGTAGCGCATCGCTGAGTAGCGTGCGCGGCTCTACTGCAATGCGTCTGCTGCGTCCATTGACGCGCAAGGTGATGGTTGCCAGCATATCTGCTCTGACCTCATACATGAGTCTGCTCCTTTGCTATCGCATCGTTATGGGCCATCTCCACAATTCTTTCGATCAGCACGCTCGCCAGTTGTCGTCGGTAAGCTTCCGTCGCCTGCACATCATCTACAAAGCGTATCTGTTGCACGACAGTGGCGGCCAGAGCGCGTCCTGCCTCTTTGCTCCAGGGATCACCGGTCAGCATACGCGCCTCATCGACGATGAACGGTGTCTCGGCCAATCCACCCAGCGCAAGCTGTATGGATTGGATGCGCCTCTGCTGGTCGAGCAGCAGAATACATGCTGCGGCCATGAGCGCAAAATCACCGTGACGGCGGCGAAATTCCTTGAAAGCAGTACCCGCACGTGCTGTTGGTAAAGGCCAGATGCTCGCAACGAGCAATTCGTCGGCCTCGATGGCTGTTGTATAGTGCGACAAGAAGAAGTCTCT
>DAOTVZ010000330.1:0-32082 GCA_034436045.1 Ktedonobacteraceae bacterium
CTACTGTTGAGGAGATTTCGATTGTCTGCCCGGTTGCTGATGTGCCTGCCGAAGTTTATCGTGAACAACCCTGGCGCGCCATCAAAGTGCAGGGGCCGCTGGACTTCTCATTGACCGGCATTCTCGCGTCTCTCGCGCAGCCACTGGCTGAGCATGCTATCCCGATTTTTGCCATTTCTACCTTTGATACCGATTATATCCTGGTGCGTGAGCAGGATGCAGTGACCGCGCAATCCGTGTTGGAGCAGGCAGGAAATGTCTTTATTGAGTGAACCGTAACAGGCAACTGATCCGTATTATATGCAATATGGCTATGATGTACAGCTAAGTTCAGAAAGGAGTAGCTTGCATGGTTATCACATTCGCTACACTGATCATCTGGTTGATTATTGCGGCAATTGTTGGCATTGTTGGCGAATTGATTGCGCGCCGCCGTGCCCCTGATGGAATCGTTGGCGCTATTATCGCGGGTTTGATAGCCATCTTCCTGGTCGTCGGCGTCTTCCATGTTTCGATTGCGGGCGAGCCGCGCGTTAAAGGGGTTCCGCTAATTAGTTCTGTCATTGCCGCTGCCATCCTCGTTGCCATCTGGAGTTCGCTCGTCTATCCGCGCTATCGTCGTGGCTGGCGACGTTAGTTCAAAACATATCAGGCTATCTTAGTGCGGCTCTATATCCTGGCGGCGGGAGAGTAGGAAGGCGCTGAAGTTGGCTATGCTCTCCACGTCGCCCTCATCAAGCATATTGACGATACGCTTAACGATGAGGCGGCGTGGTTGATTGCGATCTGAGGGCAACACAAAGCCAATGGCGTTTGTGACCATCTGTGGCTCCCGCTCGCTGCGAATTTCATCTGCCACCAGTTCAAAAAACTCGGCCAGATCAAGCTCCAACGCCTGGGCCAGACTCTCTAGCACCTTTGCCGATGGATACTTCTGCCCGCGCTCAATCTCACCCACGTAAATTTCTGAGAGGCCAGCTTTATCGCCCAACTCTTTGATTGTCATATTGCGATCCTGTCGTTCTCGACGGATGACACGTCCAAGCATTTCTTGCAGGTCTGCCATGTTTGCTTCCTTTCTTTCTGTTCCAATCTATGCTGTTAGCATAGTTTAGCAAGAAGATATGCTATTAGCATATTTTATATCTGTTATTGTAGGCTATCAGCATGGTATAGTCAAGATAAGGAAATTTCGTTCCGGCATTGAGAAAAAAGGAGAAGCATTGATGGCGATACAGTTAGCATGGCAACGCTTTGTCAGCGAGCAGGCGGGAGAGCCGGCGAGAACCTATATCCCGATGGTCTATGAGAAGGTGCCAACCAGCCCTACACCCTGGGAGTATCATGTTCTGACCGTTGATACAAGCGAGGGGGCGTTGCCGAACGTTGTGCAGTTGAATGAATTGGGCCAGCAGGGATGGATGCTGGCGGGGATGCTGGATGAGCGCGTCGGCAACTATGGAAGGCATGTATATTACTACTTTGCGCGTCCGCGTGACTAGATGAGGAGAGTACGATGAGTCTATACGTACCAACTGTTGTCGAAACGACAGGACGTGGTGAGCGCGCGTATGATCTCTTTTCGCGTCTGCTCAAGGATCGCATTGTGATCGTGAATGGGCAGGTGGAAGAGGCGATGGCGAGCCTGGTGATTGCACAGTTGCTTTTTCTGGCGGCTGAGGATAGCAAGCGCGAGATCAACATGTATATCAGTTCTCCTGGCGGCGTGATCGCGGCAGGTATGGGCATCTATGACACAATGCGTTCATTGCCCTGTCCTATCGCAACGACCTGTGTGGGCTACGCGGCCAGCTTTGGCACCATTCTGTTGATGGCAGGTGATAGAGGGAAGCGCTATGCCATGCCGCACGCACGCATTCACCTGCACCAGCCGCTCCAGGGTGGTCTGAGTGGACAGGCCACCGACATCGATATTCACGCTCGTGAGATCCTCTATACGCGCGATATGCTGAACAACATCATTCACTACCACACGGGCCAGCCATTGGAACGCATCAAGCACGACACCGACCGCGACTTCTTTATGAGCGCGGAGGAAGCCAGAGAGTACGGCATCGTAGACGAGGTGCTAACGCTGCTCGATAAATAAATGTGGAAATCAGGTAAAATGCGGTAAGGCAGGACGACCTCGAGGGTCTTACACGGGGAGGTTTTTGGCTCCATGAACCCCCCTCCAAAAAACCTCCCCGTGTAAACCTCTCTTAAGAACGGATGATGCGGTACTCTGGCCGGTGGGGCTGGAGCATATGGTTTGGACGGAGGATGAGGCGCTCGAAGCCTTTGTCATTGAGGGGCCTGCGGAGCGCGAAGCCAGAGGATAAGGCCGGTTAGTGCAGTGGCTCGATTTTGATGAAGGCCAGTTCGAGTTGCTGTGGCCCACTGGCAACGGTGCCGAAGCGGAGGACGCCTCGTGGTGTGGCAATCGCGTATTGATTATCCAGCCACGCCACAAAGCCCAGCGGGCGCGTTGGTGGATTGGCAACCGTCAGCACCAGGACATCATCAACCCAGAAGCGGGCCTGATGCGCACGCCATTCGAGCGCGTAGGTGTGCCATTGGGTCATGTCGGCGGTGAGGAGAACTTCACTAGCTCCGCTCAAACGTTGCAGCCAGCGCGCTGCGGTCTGAGTTGCACCGGTGGCTCTAGCCCAGCCAATTGCCAGTATGGTGGGAAGGAGGGCGGTCAGGGCCTCTGTTCGCAGCGTATGCACTACCTGCGCTTTCCATCCCCAACCGGGGATGCCAGGAACGAGGGCCATATTTGAGGGTGGCGAGGCGTAGAAGAACCAGATTGCCTCCGGTAACATTAAGATATCGCCGCGTACAGAAAAAGGATAGTTCCAGAAGCCGAAACCGGCGGTACCACGTAGATGTTCATGAGAAACATCAGCGATATGGGCAGCGGGTAGTGATGTACGGGCGCGAACCTCCATGCGTAGAGGCGGTCGCCAGGGAAAGCGCGTGCGTGGCAGACCGGCGTAGTCATCAATCTGGGCATCAGTATAGTGTCCCTGTTGCGCTGCTGCAAAGCTCAGTATCAAGGTAGAGTCAGCAATAGCTATTTGACCGCCTCCAATGCAGGTAGGTGTCCAGTGAGCATGAAGTATTGGTTGTGAAAAATCATCCCATAGCATTGTTTATCGGTGGCCTGTTTGGCCGACTGCTAGTAGTCGATTAGTTCGGCATACTTTCCTGTAGTAGCTCTTCCTCCAAACGTTTCCAGACGAGCAGGTTGGCTTGCACATTATCCAGACTCTTTCCCTGGTGTGCAGCGTTGATCAGGGTATCGAGTAGCAGAGAGCGGAATTTGGCGAAGTAAGGTTTTTGTATCTCTGCTGGGGGCATGATGCCAAGTGAAATCTGATCAGATGAGTAGAAATCCTCCGGCTCAAAGGCCAGTGCCATGAGGTCGGCGAACTGCTGTACCAGTTTGGTGCGCGAGGGCGGTTGAAAATAGTTGTATTGTGTGCTGGAAACCACAAGGGCGGCAGCAGTCTTACCGGCATAGAGAATGGGATAGATAGCGCAACTCTTCTCATACTCTTCTTGTGCCGCCGGAAGATTGTGCTCTTCGTCCACATTCTGGATGATGCTGGGACGACACAGGGTAATAACGTTACCGGCCAGTGATTCCGCGCCGAGAAACATACCATTCTGTTCCAGACTGCTATTCCAGGGTGGCGTGCCGCGCCCGATATGCTCACGCAGGCTGCGCACCTTGTTTTGTGGGCCGGAAGGTGGCATGCAGGTAACAACGCGAATCGCCATCCCCTGCTGGTTGGGATCAAGCTGTTCTAATGCCTGGAGCAAGACAAGTTCGCTGATCGTCCAGAAACGCAGGTTAGGGGCAGCGGTGGCGAGCGAGACAAGAATCCGCGTATAAAAGCTAGAAGGGATTTCGCTCAGCGTGTCTTCCTGAAACGTCGTGGCAATCTCCTCAAGTCCTTTCTCTTTTTTAAGCAATGAAAGCAATTGGTCGCGTTGTTGTGGCAGTACGGTTAGGAGATGGCGTAGATTCTGCGGGCGTGGCTCAGACTCGCCAGAAACCCAGCGTGTCAAGGTAATCGGTTGTACGCCCAGCTCTTCTGCCAGACGCTGTTTCTCTTTCGAGTTGCTGATGACCTCGCCCAATAAATCGCGCCAAGATAGGTCTGCAATATCCTCCTGCATATCTTTCACCTTTTCATCAGTTGATGTAAGTGCTGCTGACCAGTTTAATTATATCACGCGCCCACTATAAAAATAGAGGCATGCGACAAAAATACCAGATCAGCAAGCGTGCTGATCGATAATGCATATCTTATCGGGATATGCCTTGATGGATTAAGCGTGATTTTAATCATAATTTCATAAAAGATGCTAGAAAATTTATTATTTTTGACGATATATTTTAACATAATATTAAAGATTACTTAATATCGTTCTAGTATGCTCTACAAAGGAACCGCTCAATGAGTGTCGTATCTATGAGCAGTTCTCTATCTGGCTCGACCCTTTTATTTTATAGAAGGAGTATTTCTTCTTCATGTTTACACGTTCATTCTCCCGTTCGAGGCAATCACGACGTATTCAACATCTCCAGATGTGGTTTATGGTGCTGAGCCTGCTGGTAGTACTGGCTGCCTGCGGCAGTACACCCTCTACCACATCAGCTTCCGGTAGTAGCGCGAGCAGCACATCAAGTGAGAATACGTGTAATAAAGCGACAGGTTTGACGGTTTATTCGGCTCAGGGCTATGATTCTGATGCTACAAAGGCCTTTCAGTCGCAGACCGGTATCACCACCAGGCTGGTTGATGACAGTACTGGCAACATCCTCGCTAAAATTTCAGCCGAGGGCAGCAATCCTCAGTGGGATGTGGTCTGGTTTGATGGTAACGTGACCATGCAATCGCTGGATGACCAGGGCCTGTTGCTCAAATGGCAGTCGCCTGCTGTGAGCAACCTGACCGCCGAGGGTGCTTCCTATGTAGCAAGCGATGGCAGCTATTACCCGACCGGTTTGACCACAATGGGTGCGATTGCCTATAACAAGAATCATATTCCCGCCGCCGGTCTACCGAAGGATTATAACGACCTGCTCAATCCCGCCTACAAAAATCTGGTTGCTATGAACGACCCGGCCTACTCCGGCCCAACCTATCCGTTTATCGCGGGTATTGCGCAGATCATGGGTGGTGAAGATCAGGGCAAAGCGTACTTCACGAAGCTCAAGGCTAACGGCCTGAAAATCTTCCAGACCAATGATCCGACCTTGAATAGCGTTGAGACGGGCGCACGCGAATTTGGCATTGTGCAGGACTCGGCCATTTATGGCGCTATTAAGGCGGGTCAGCCTCTGGGCATCATCTACCCGGCCTCCGGTGTGATCGGTTTGCCCAGCGTGATCGCTGTATCGGCAAATTCGCAGCACAGGGCCTGTGCTGAACAGTTCGTCAACTGGGTATTGTCCTCTGCCGGTCAGTATGTAATGACCCATCATGATCCGACTGATGGTGACACTTACTTTGTTCCGGTGGTGAAGGGGGTTACGCCGGTGGTGAGTCGAGAAACGACCGGTTTTACTATCGTCAATTTGAATGTCTCACAGTGGGCATCAGTTGAGGCGGAGTATAAGCAATGGTTCCACGACAACATCGTGCAATAACGACGGAATGGGAACAGCAGCAGGGTATGGTGGCTACCGTCACCATACCCTCTTCGTCGTTTTCTCCCTTGACCTTGTTGAAGCGCGGGGGCCAGGCTCTCGTGATCGTTCTACCGGTGCTGGTGTTGCTGCTCATGGTTATTTATCCTCTAGTAGCAATTATTATACAAAGCGTCTTTCCCAATTTGTACGCATTCAGGCCGAGCCTGATTCCGAGCCTGGCGGTGTTGACGGCGGTGACGCAGAATCCACAGAATTACCTGGCTCTGGTGAATTCGCTCTGGTTGTCTGGCATTACGGCACTACTGGCAATTGTGCTGGGCACGATGCTAGCAGTGCTGGCGAAACGAACTGACCTGCCTCTGCGCAGATCAATCGATATGCTGGTCTGGATCGTGTTCTTCATGCCCTCTTTCCTGGTTGGTGAAGCGTGGTCGCTTTTTCTCATTCGCGGCGGTATTGCAGACCAGTACCTGCATTTCTCGGACGCCTTCATCAATACGTTTTTCTCGCCGGTCGGGGTTATTTTCGTCTTGAGTCTAAAAACCTTTCCTTTCGTTTACATCTCAGTCACCGCTGCCCTTAACTGGCTCGGCTCAGAGTTTGAGGATGCGGCTCGTCTGTCAGGAGCGCGCGTGTTACGGGCGTGGCTCAGTATTAATCTGCCGCTACTATTGCCTGCCATCCTTGCGGCTGGTCTGATCGCCTTTGCCGAGGCGCTATCAGACTTCGGTACGGCGGCGACTATCGCGCAAAATGCCAGTGTGACACTGATTACCTATCAGATTTACAGTGCTATCAATACCGCGCCGGTCAATTTCGCGCTGGCGGCGGCACTCTCACTGCTCTTGTTTATCGCCATCTCCCTTGCGTTACTCATCCAGGCGGCGACTCTGCGCACCCGCTCGTTTCAGATCATTAGCGGGCGTAATCGCCCGGCGCGTCCTGTGGCATTGGGTGGTTGGAAATGGCCTGCTTTGATCTTTTGTGGATTGATCTTTATAGTAGCGCTGGTCATTCCAATGGTGACATGCCTGGTACTCTCGTTTCTGCATGCCTTTGGTCAGGGGCTACATAGCAGCAACTGGACACTTGCTAACTATAGCGAACTGCTGGCATATGGGTCGGATGATGTAGCAGCCTTGTGGCGCACGCTCTGGCTCTCGCTTGGTACGGCCACGATTACCACTATTGTGGGCATACCTGTTGCTTTTATCATCCGTCGAACACACCTGCCCGGACGGAGATTGCTGAGCCTCTTTACGCTGGTGACGATTGCTATTCCTGGTATTATCCTGGCCTGTGGGTACATCTTTGCCTGGAATGCGCCTTATCTGCAATATATTGGGATTGGTGGTGCGCAAGGTATTCAGATTTACGGTACTATCTGGATACTGCTGGCAGCCTATATTGGCGGGAGCCTTCCTTATGCCACGCGCCTGAATATTGGTGCGCTTGAGCAGGTTGGACAGAATATGCTGGATACTGCGCGTGTGCAGGGCGCGGGTCTCTTCCAGCAGCTATTGCAGATCGTAGCGCCGCTATTACGGGCTAATCTCATATCGGTCTGGCTACTCGTCTTTACCGGTACTATGTTTGAACTGGCGGCTTCTGAGTTGCTTTATCCCCCTGGTGAGCCAACGTTACCTGTACGTATCATGAATTATTTCAATAATTTTCAGGTCGGGCCTGGTACGGCACTGACGATATTGAATGTTGGTGTTGTGCTGCTTGCACTTATTATATTGCGCAGTATTCCCTGGCTTGTGCAGCGCCTGCTCGCATTACAAACAAGAAGAAAGAGTGCCTATGTATCTGGAGATTAAACAGCTCAACAAAAGTTATGGGGCGCGGAGAGTTGTCTCCGCCGTCGATCTGAGTATGGCGGAAGGCGAGATTCTCTCCTTGCTTGGCCCGTCGGGTTGTGGCAAAACCACCATCTTGCGCATGATTGCCGGGTTAGTAACGCCGGATAGCGGCTGGATCAGGATTGGTGAACGGGTACTCTACGATGGCAAGAGGGAGATGCCTGTTGAGGAACGTGACCTGGGCATGGTCTTCCAGGACTACGCCCTCTGGCCCCATATGACAGTAGCGCGCAATATTGCCTTTGGCCTGCGTTTGCGCCGTGTGCCATCTAATATGATCAGCAGGCGTGTACAGGAACTGCTTGAACTGGTGAATCTGCCCGGCATGGGGGATCGCTATCCTTATCAACTTTCCGGGGGTCAGCAGCAGCGTGTTGCGGTGGCGCGCGCACTGGCAACGGAGCCACGTGTGATCTTGCTCGATGAGCCATTGTCAAGCCTGGATGTGGCTTTGCGTGAGACAATGAGTACGGAACTGGTGCAACTGTTTAAACGCCTGAAAATCACGGCCATCAATGTCACCCATGACCAGAATGAAGCCATGACCATGTCGGATCGCATCATGGTTCTCAATGACGGGCGTGTGCAGCAGATTGGAACGCCGATAGAGCTATATATGCAACCGGCGAACGCCTTCGTGGCATCGTTTATGGGCCACGCCAATATGTTTTTTGGAGAGCTTATGTACGATGGTGGGCGGATACTGGTGCGACTGAAATATGGGCAATACAGCCAGATGATGAGCGGCGTTGTGCGAGAGAATGTGCGTGAGCGGTTGAAAGAGCAAGCGGTATTGTTTTGTCGCCCTGATGATGTGGGCATTCATAAAGAGCAACCCTTGTTGCCGCATCGCAACCTGCTGCAAGGCACAATAGCCCATTCTTCGTTTGTAGGTGGGCGCTGGCGAATGCTGATTGAGCTTGATGAAGAACGAAAGCAGCAGGTATTAGCCTTTGCAACTGAGCCGTTGAGTGCCGGGCAGGCGGTCTGGTTAGAGTTACCACCAGAGCGTTGTCAGATTGTACCGGCTTAGCATGAAAGAGGTAGTAAATGTGCAGGATGTGCAAGGAGAATGCGAGACATTAGCCTTATCCTATGTTGTTGCTGCTCAAACCTGCTGTCTGGGGTAAGAGCAATGCCTCGCGTTCTCCCTGCACATTCACTATTTACGCACGTTTGATTGCCTATCACTTGCCATGTGTCTCGCGGTAGAGCGTCGTGGTAATGATGACGAGCGCGGCGATGACCAGAATATAGCCAGAAGCAACTCTCAGTGCGGAAAGTGCGCTAACTGTATTCAGCAAGGCGAGAATGATAACGGTGATGATAACGCCCACCAGAATCACCATATCCCCGACAATAAAGTCATAAATGGCTTTGATGACCTTCATGAGCGTACCTCCTCACGGGTGGAAGACGCAGTAGCGTTGGCGTTGGCGAGAGCGATGCGCTGCTGCTTGACCTGCTTGAGCCATGTGACCAGGACGAAGGAAGCCAGCAGGTAGATGGCGGCCAGTACGATGAGAAAGGCATCGGAGAGAGGCCAGGCCACACCAAAGCCCTCACCTGTCCAGAAAGTGCCGAAGGTGGTGAGCATCACACCGACGATGAATTTGAGTGTGTTTTCCGGCACCTGCTTGAGAGGCGCGCGCACCAGCGCACCGAGCAGAATGACGAGGATACCGGCTATCAAGGCCCCAAGAGCGGCTGAAGTAATACCGCTGGCTTTTGAGACGATGCTGGTGGCGGCGCTACTGCCGAAAGTGATAACGATAAAGGCGACCTCCAATCCTTCCAGCAGCACCGCTTTATAGGACATTGCGACGCCAAAAGGCTGAAGGCGCGGCGCGATAGACTCGCCCCTGGCACGCAATTCGGCCATACGCTCTTCAAAAATAGCCTCTTCGTCATGCAGAGCCTTCATGCCACTATAGCGCAGAATAGCTTTTTTGAGCCACTTCATACCGAAGAGGATAAGAATAATACCGACAACGAGACGTAGTGCATCGAGAGGTACAAACTGCACCAGGGCCACACCTAGCGTGCCGACAATCACAGCTAGCGTTGCCGCCGCTGCGAAAGCCCCCACAAGAGAGCTACGCCAGTTGATAGTAACGCCAACTACGAGGACGATAGTGAATGCTTCGACGAATTCGACTGCCGAAGCAAGAAATGCCGCAATTGCGACTGCCCATTGCATGGAAGATACTCCTGTCCTGCCAGGGGGTGCATAGGATGAACAAGTTGACCTACATTGCGCCTCTGGCCTGCTTACCTGACTTGCAGATTTTCTCTATCGAGTACATTGTATCATATTACAGCCGGGTACCCTCTATGCTTTATGGATAGGATAAAGCGTTTTTCGCGTATCTACGGTGTGATGGAAAATTACTTTGTGCTTGCGCTGCTCTCATGGCTATTAGCTATCCTTTGATAGCGACCATCTGTAGCCAGGTACGCGGCACGGCGTTGAGATTCAGTTCCTGTCCCGCCTGGTAGACAGCGACCTCCAATGCCTGCGCGCCCAACGCGAGCGGAATGCCTGGTAGCGCACCCTCGATGAAGAGCCAGTACTGTCCCAGATCGCGCCAGGCATCTAGCGAGATGACGGCATCAATCTCTAACCTATCAACCTGTTGAAAGCCGTTCTGCTTCATCAGTGCGATATATTCATCAGGAGTGAGCCACTGCATGGCCATTGCCTTTGCGTCGCGCGAAACGCGCACCTCAGGATGCTCTTTGCGCAACCAGCCCATCGCGCGGCGTGTCCAGAGGTGGTAGAATTTTTCCGTCCCGGAGACGTAGGTGCCTTGATAGAAGGCGCTATTGCAGGCGAAAATACCATGTGGTCGCAGAATCTCAGCTACCAGTTTAAATGCCTGGCCTTTATCTGGAACCAGATGGATGGCATTACAGAAGAAGGCCATATCGGCGTCGTGGACAATGTTCGGCAGGTCGGTTGCCTCGCCCTGAATGAAGTCGGCGTGGGCGTGGAAGCCGTTAGCCTCCATACCTTTGCGGGCACGCCGGAGAGCCTCTGCCGATGGATCGATGCCGATAAGATGGGCCTGCTCCAATCGGCCCTGTCGTGCCAGTTCTTCGGCAATCAGGCGTGTGACAGCTCCGGTTCCGCAGGCCATATCGACGATGGTGATGGAAGCATCTTGCGCAAATGTTTCCAGATGCGCAAGAGCCTGTTGAACAAGCGAGCGGTTGACCTCGGTGTAGAACGTATGCGTGGCAAACGCTTCAAAGGTAAATTGATTTGTTTCTTCAGTTTCGATGAGACCCATCGCAGAATCCTCCTGACCATAAAGTACTTTAGTCTGTTAGAGGATATTTTTTGCCTGCGGGTTTCACGAATCTGACTAGATATGCATGGACATGCCACCATCGACACTGAGCGTTTGGCCGGTGATAAAACCTGCCTCTGGTGAACAGAGGAAACCAACGGCAGCAGCGACCTCTTCAGGACTGCCGTAGCGGCCTAATGGTGTTGAGTCGAGCAGGAATTTCCGTTGCGCCTCCGTCAATGTTGAGGTTAGTTCGGTGGGAATGAAGCCGGGAGCAACGGCATTGGCGGTAATATTGCGGCTGGCCATTTCGCGCGCGGTGCTGATCGTCAAGGCAACAATGCCCGCTTTGGATGCAGCGTAGTTGGCCTGACCGGCTGAACCTAGCAAGCCTGCTACTGAGACAATATTGACGATGCGTCCCCAGCGCGCCCTCATCATGCTCCGTAAGGCTGCTTTGGTGCAGAGGAAGGCTGAACGCAGATTGCTATTGATAATGTGGTCAAAATCGCTGACCGACATCTGCAAAATAAGTTTATCGCGCGTGGTGCCTGCGTTGTTCACCAGGATTGTGATGGGGCCGAGCGCCTGCGTGCCCTCATTGAAAAGGTGTGTCACCTCTTCTTCCTGACTGACGTCAGCTTGAATAGCGATGCAGCGCCGACCAAGCGTCTCGATAGCCGCCTGTGTCTCGGCAGCTTTGGCGGCGTTGCTGCGATAGTTGACGATAACGTCGGCACCCGACTGAGCCAGACGTATGGCAATGGCGCGTCCAATCCCCTGGCCACTCCCTGTGACCAGGGCAACTCTGCCTGCCAGGGGTAAAAGTGATTCTTGAGACATGCGTGTCACCTCGGTTCTTTTGGTGTCTATTTATTATAACAGTTCCGAAGTGTTCAGTAAAATCCGACCAGGCTGTTGGCTTACCTTACAGATGATCTAACCATAGAGACAAGAAGTTTGGAATGGTGATAAAATTCTCATTGATGAGAGGTTGCAGGACTGCCTGCAAGGGCCGATGTGCAAGCGTTTTATCAAAAATTAATGGGACTGTGATAGTTTCTCAAGGAGAGATACTGGCGATGGCATCTTCTTCTGAACATGTTGTGATTATTGGCGGTGGGGTAACAAGTGCATTGACTGCTGTTCGATTGGCAGAGCGTGGCTTTCGGATCACTGTATTAGAAAAGGCCCAATTGGGTAATGGTTCCTCCAGCCGCTCGGCAGCGGGTATTCGGGCACAGTTTAGTACTGAAGAAACGGTAATAGGGATGCAATATAGTCAGTGGTGGTATCGCCATTTCCACGAGCTTTTGCATAGTTCCGCCGACGTCAGTAAACAGCCGGTCATGCGTCAGAACGGCTACCTGTTCCTTTATGAAGCTGCTGATAGTATTCCGGCGTGGCAACCTCGCTTGCGGCGGGAAGCGGCACAGAACTGGCAACAGGCGCAGGTGGCAGCACAGATGCAGCAGCGTCTTGGGGTGCCCGTTGAAGTGTTGACGCCACAAAGTATTCGAGACCGCTGGCCCTTTCTTGAGGTTGACCGTCTGGTAGGCGCGACCTGGTGCCCGACCGATGGTTTTCTGTTACCGCATATGATTTATGGCGAAGGATTCCGCCGTGCGCAAGAACTGGGCGTTGATGTGCAACAGCAGACAGAGGTGCTGGGAGCCGTGCTGCATGCTGATCGCATTCGCGCGCTGGTGACGAGCAGGGGAACCGTCGAGGCTGACTGGTTTGTCAACGCTACCAATGCCTGGGCCGCTCGCCTCAGCCCGCGTATTGGGGGGATGGCGCTGCCGGTTTCGCCACTGAAACGCTATCACTATTTTCTGAAGCCTGAGCGGGCGGTGATGGATGCTGTCGCGTGGCACTCTTTGCCCATGACCATCTATGGTGTAGGCAGTCATCGTGGGGCGCATTCACGCCCCGATCATGATCTTCTGATGCTGGCGTGGGCACATGAGACGGAGCCAGAGCCACAGTTCACTGATGATGACCAGGATCGCGTTGACCCGCCGTTTCGTCACGATAACGGTATTGATAACTACGGTTATGCTCTTCTCGCGCAGGTTGAACAATTCTCGCCGCTGCTTGCCAACGCGGGTGGTCTGGTGGCGACAGCCAGTGGTTTCTATGGCACAACGCCAGACGCCAACCCGCTCATTGGGCGTGATACACACCAGCAAAACCTGATCCACGCTGTTGGTTTCTCAGGACACGGCCTGATGCATGCACCCATTACTGCTCTGCTGGTCGAAGCGATACTTGCTGGAGATGTCGAGCAGGGTTATGTGCCCCTGCCTGCCCCCTTTGAACATGCGGCTATCAATCTTAGCACTTTTGACCCCGCGCGTAATTTTGAGCATACACATCGAGAGCAGCTTGTACTCTAGGGGGTATTCTACTTGCTATCGTCAGTATCTGGCCGAACTACAGCAATAGTAAACCCATCCATGAAGCCGTCATCTATCACCAGAGCCAGCGAGAGCAAACGTGGGTTGCTGGCGACCTGCTGGTTAAAAGTGGCGATGCCAATGTTGCCCTCGTCCTGAAGCTGTTCGGGTGGACGTAATCCTTCGCCTCCGCGTACACAGTTATCGGCAACAATGATGCTGCCAGGACGGCTCAGACGCAAGGCCCACTGGAGATAGCTGGGATAGGGCGCTTTATCGGCGTCGATGAAGATCAAGTCGAAAGGAGCCTCGTCCTGCAAGGTAGGCAAGAGGTCAAGGGCGTTGCCGACGCGCACCTCCGCGCGCTCATTCACACCGGCCCATGCGAAGGATTGGCGTACAATGTCGGCGTGGTGCGGGTTAATTTCGAGCGTAATCAGTTTACCATCAGGGGGAAGCGCGCGCGCTAGCCAGATGCCACTATATCCGGCTAGCGAGCCGATCTCTAAGATTTTACGGGCGTTACACGTGACTGCTAAGAATTGTAATAGTTTGCCTTCCAGTGGCGAAATTTGAATCTCCGGTAATCCTCCCGTCTTAGCAGCGGACAATGCATGACGCAAGCCCTCATCTTCTGGCGCGAAGAGATGTGTGATTGCCTCTTGAATTGCTCTCTGGCGTTGCAAGGCTGTTAATGCGCTGGTAGCCTGTTCGTTTTCGGCCATGAAACCGTTCTCCCCTTCACTTTTCTAGTAGTATGTTCCTTTATGATACCACCATATGAGGGGCGTAGGTTGCCAGTGCCTTGTCGAGCCAGAGCAGGTCGATAGAGGCATTACTGGTGGTGAAGATAGAACCGGCCTCGGTCAGATAGTCAAGTCCACGCTGGTATTCTGGGTCTTGCTGGCTACTTACTGATATGGCGCTTTGAAGAAGAGCAGTGCCATAGCCGTACAGAACCCTGGCGTAATCGATGCGCATGCCTGATTCTCGGAAGATTGCCAGAGCCTGCTCAAAATGCGTGTATGCCTCTTGATAGAGTCCCTGCCGGGCCTTGATGCATCCTAGCAGGCGCTGGGTGCGACCCTCGATGCGCGCGGTTTCGTGTTCTCTGGCCTCTTGCAGGCAATGCTGAGCCATCTCGGTCGCGGTCGCCAGATCGCCGTCGATAAAATGGACGGTAGCGAGATAAAGCTTGCCTTCAATCACCACCTCGGCCTCTAAGCCTACGGGGTGAAGAGCGTGCCGAAGCGTAGCGCGTGCGCGTGCCAGGAGCAACTTGCAGAGTGGGGAGCGTTGTGGTTGTGCAGCCTCGTTAGACTGTATCTGGTGAGCGAGCAGAGCGCTAGTGGTGCGCAGATTACCCAGGCAGATCATAGCATAGTGAATACAGCGAATATTTTTGATGGCGCGCCCAATGCGCATGGCGTGGTACAGACTTTGGGCTGCGTCCTGTAGTTGCCCCAGGTCTTGTTGCACACGCGCCAGCTCTGAGTAGCACCAGCTCATATGTTCGCGGTCATTCACGCGCTCGGCGATGGACAGGCTACGCCGCAGCCAGTTCTCGGCCTCAAGGAGATTGCCGGAGCGGTTGAAGACATCGCCGAGGTTGATAGTGACGAAGGCGATATTGGGCAAATCACCGATACGCTCGGCCATATCGTAGGAGCGTTTGAGGTAGATGCGCGCGGAGTCCAGGTCGCCTTTCATAATGTAGGCTGCACCGAGATTGCCGCAGGTGCGCGCGATGTCGGAGAAACGTTCGTGACGCTCGAAAATGTCCAGGGCGGTGCGCATCCGTTTGAGGGCATCCGTCAATTGCCCGGTGCTGGTTTCCAGAATGCCAAGCAATTCGTTGGCATTGCCTAACTCAATGGGGTCGCCAATCAGCGCTCGTTCAGTGCGGGTGGTCAGTGCTTTGTTGATGGTGGTTAGTGTTAGCGGATTAGATGCAATGACCTGTTCCAGTATCTGCAATGAAGCCTGGAGATACTCCAGGGCCTCCTCCGTGTTCCCCTTTAAGCGTAGTAGTGCGCTATATTGCAGATGCAGACAGGCCCAGGCGACTCCAGAGGTGACACCGGCCTTTATCATGATATCTTTACCGCGCTGATAGCAGGCAAAAGCCTTTTCGTACTCGCCGGTATTCTTCCATGTGTTGCCAATAGCGCGCCAGAGCAGGCCCTGAATCTGGGCCTCCTGTTTCTGCTGAAATTCCATGTCCTTGTGATCTGTGGCTATATGCTGCTGGAAGTACTCGCTGGTGCGGATACAGAGCATATGCTCATATAAATGGCGGGCATCTTCAAAGTCTCCTAAGATGTTACAGCATTCCGCGACAAATTCGAGCAGGCGGCAGAAGTGGTGTGGCTCTTTTATCGTGGAGAAGAGATGCGCAGTGATTGGTTGGCTCGTGATGAGATCAATAGATGTATGGGACGCGATGCGGTCAATTGTATGTAATGGAGTGCCAAGCTGAGCGTGAAGGGCCAGGAGATAATAATAGCGTGCTTCCGAATAGGCGGCGATAGTATATGCATTATTACCGGCCAGCTCGGCGTAGTGTGCGATGCTGTGGGTATCACCGTGACCACGACGCAAATGATAAATGATCGTTGCCGCGACCTTCTCTTGTGGTTGTGAGCTTTGTGCTATTTTAATAGCCTCTGCTGCCTTGCGATGGAGTAGGGCGCGTCGAGCCGCCGAGAGCCGGTCATAAAGATGGCTGACGATGAGAGGATGCCAGAACTGGTAAGTGATGTCGGTTGCGCTACTGATTTCGGCAAGCAGACCGGCGTTGAGGGCTTCGTCTAATAGATCAAGCACCCTATCTTCGCTATGCTCCTGGGCCATCGGGAGTAACTGATTTAGCTCGAAGGAACCACCTAAAATGGCGGCCTTGCTCAAGAGGGTCTGACATTCGCTGCTTAGCCGGTTCAGACGGCGATCCAGCACTGTTGCAATGGCTTCTGGGAGAGAGCGATACCTATGCGGTGCCTGCCGCGCGCTGTATCCTTCCTGCTCGGTCTGCTCTTGCGGGGAAAGAGGGGGGTGTGCTTTGCATGTCTCTGTTGTGTTCGTTTCGACGGCGCGAGCGAGTTCTTCGGCAAAGAATGGGTTGCCGGCGGCCTGCATTTGAATATATTGCACCAGGTTTTGCGGCAAGTGGGATAACAGAACGCCCATCTGTGATTGTGTAAGCGGTTCTATATTGAGAATAACGATCTTTTGTTCCCGGTGCAGATCGGCCACTAATGCGCGTAATTTGTGGGTTGGGGCCAGTTCTTTGTCACGGTTGGTGCCAATAAGTAAAATACGTTGATGATGGATGTGATGGGTCAGATAGGATAATAGTTCGATGCTACTTTCATCGGCCCAATGTAAATCATCCAGCACGAGCAACAAGGGATGAATGGTGCTGAGCGCGTTGAGTAGACCCAGCGTGCTTTCCCATAGCAACAGGCGCTCTTGCTCGTGAGGCATGGCAGGCAAGGCGTGTGATGCAACTGCTTGTGGCGATGTGGCCCATTCTGGAAGCAGGCTACCGAGGCGTTCGGGCCGGAAATGAAAGCGTTGCGCCAGTTCGTGAATAAAGGGGGGGACGCCGGTAATCTTTTTATCGTCGGGCATGATCAACGTGCTGAGTAGGGCGCGTAACAATTCTGTCCAGGGTCGATAGGGGATGGTTCCTTCCTGTTCATAAGCCCGACTCCAGGCGATGGCCCAGTTGCGCTTATCGGCCTCAAGGCTCAACTCTTCGGCTAGACGTGTTTTGCCAATACCAGCCTCTCCTTGCAGCAAGATGAAGTGCGAGAACTGGCCGGTGGTGTTGTGCCCATTTGAACGGCTGGCGGTCTGGGGTTTCTCGCTCTGGAGATCGCGTTTATGGGATTGTCCTTCGACATGCAGCATAATCTGGCGTATGGTATCGCGCTCGCGTTCACGATCAACGAGCGGGCGGCGATTATGGCGGCTGATATGAAAGGAAGGGCGTGGAAAGGCTTTTTTGGGATCAATCAGCGGGGCGCTGTTAGTAGAGCCAGCTTTGCCTGTTTTACCGTTCGGTTCCTTACCAGGAGTAGTGCCGGGGCGGGCCATGTCGGGCTGAGGCATGTGCGGGATATGGCCCTGGCGTAGCATTTCGTAGAGTGAGCGTGTCTCAAGGAGTGGTTCACTCTCGTATTCGCGTTTGAGCATCTCGGCATATTGCCGATAGGTCTGAATAGCCTCGCCGCGTCGATCCATGTGCGTAAGTACAATCATGAGATGTTGAAGTGCTGTTTCGTTTGTTGGTTCTGCCGTGCGTAAGCGGTCGAGCAGTTCAACCGCGCTGGAGAGTGCGCCTCGTTGAGCGCGCAGACGAGCCATATTCAGTAGTAGACCGATCCATCGGCGCTGGAGAACATCGCGCCTCCTCGTGGCCCATTCGGAGTAGAGTTCTTCTAGCAGATAGCTGCCTTTGTAGAGTGCTTCGGCCTGCTCCATTAGATGTTCAGCCTCGACCATATCATCGGTTGCGTAAGCTTCCTTGAGCAAGGCTTCAAAGGCGTCGGCATCGACCCAAAGAGAGTGCTGATCGGCCAGTTGGAGAACATCGCGTTCAAGGCGTAGCAGTTGTGAGGCGGCAGGGCGGGCGATGTTCGGTTCTAAAATCTGCCGTAGCTCGTGAACGGCACCGTTCAGGCGGTTTGAGGCAATCTCGACTTCCAGATCAGGCCACAGCGAATCCATCACCTGTTCCCGCCCCAGGCGGCGACCTGGGCTGCTGAGAAGACAACCCAACAAGGCACGTACACGCCGCCGATGCCATTTCCGGTTATCGATCACTTGCCATTCACCATCGATCTGGTGTTCAACTTTGAATTGTCCCAACAGGTAGATACGTAAGATGGGGAGAGAGGATGTTTCGCAGTTGTGAGGTGTCTGCTCTTCGTTCGCTACCAGCACGGATTGAGTTTGCACCGGCACGATACCAACGGGCAAATGCGTCCCGATATATTTACTGATTGTACGCCCTTTCTCACTCCAGTAAGCATACCAGTATGGCCCATGCCCCTCACCCTCACGGCATTTGCGGCAACGCTCTTTGCCGCAGCGGGTAAATTGCTGGCGGTAAGTCACTTTACTATTCATCGCTGATTGCCTGATCTGCTCTCTTGCTATGCACAGTACGCGAAAAATATACTCAAAGATACCAGTCTTAAACGGTCTTACTGATGAGTGCAGAGAAAAAATCCTTACAGAAGACATTATATCTGAGCCTGTCTGGATAGCACAATAGGCTAGCCTATATGTATGTGCTTATTTGGATTAGAGTGACAGGATTCTACTACTTGACAGGAACCATCTCCTAAGCCAAAATGAAGATGAGTTAATTGCTGAAAAGAAAAAAGGATTTGCATATGAATAAACAGCAATCATATCTCAATTGGTATATATCTGCCTCTGTTCTGATGCCGTTGCTTGTGCTGGTGTTGACGGCGGGCGGAGCCTCACCCCTTGAGACACAAAATGCCCGTCTTGGCCCCTATCAGCTTCTGCTGAGCTATTATAGCCTGCCTCGTGTTGGCCAGAGCCTCAATATGACGATAGGGGCGGCTAATGGCGCTGAGCTACAGTTCTCACAAGCCACGCTCGTTCCCGCGCCGGGCACCGACGGCAACATCCTGCGTGTACAGCTTACCCCCGACAGCGATACCCCTGGCCTCTATGATGTAGCAGTCACGCCCCCGGTACGTGGCAACTGGTACCTGCATCTGACGGTGAGTGGGGCATCCGGTGCAGTGACGGGCAATATCCCAATGATAGTGCAAGGCCCGCCGACCATGCCCACCTGGCTCGGCTGGAGCATTGGCCTCTTGCCACTACCGTTTCTTATAGCCTTTATCTATATGCAGATTATCGCACGTAACAGGCGCAAAGAAATGGTGAAACGGGCGGTATAATAAACGATAGCTTGAGAGGCAATGATTTACCCTTTTCGTCCTTTTAGCAGGATATAATCCATATCGAAGTATCGCTGCATTGATTCGTCGCTGCTCAAAATGAAGTGTTCCAGCCGCGCTTTTTCCTCGCTCGGCATCTGTGAGCGCGCTGTCCAGTCGTCGTAGTCGTCAACGCGACGGAAGTGTTCGCTGTGTTCGATCTGTAGACCTGCCTGGGTGAAGAACGCGCACCATTCCTCAATGCGGATTTCACGCTATGCTCTCGTCGGCCAGTTGGGTGGTGGGCCTTTGCGGCTTCCAGGTAGAAAAGTGGTTAACAAGCAGACCTAGCACCAGCCCATACATGCAGCGGCCAAACACCGACCCCCACCATGGGACAGCGCCCAGAAAGTAGAAGAAGGTCGCAGTTGGCAATAGTTTATACAAGACTACCCAGAGAGAAATCGGCGTTTCGAGCATGATGAAAAGGACTCCGGCAACTACCAGAAGCCAACCATGAAGCCGCCGCCAACGTGCGATTGCCGTGAAAATGACGCCCAGCCCGATAGAAAACGCGAGATGAACCCCTATACCGACCAGCACCGGCACAAGCGCGAAGCCGTATCCGGCAGGAGCAGCAATCCCTAGCGTGTGAGCAATAGCGTCAGGCAGCGCCCAGAAGTTTGTGACTATAGCTCCAGTGACCAGTGCAATACTCAAAAACACAATACCGGCGATGAGACCGGGCAACGCCCAGAGCGAGAGAGCATTGGGAAAAGCTTTTTTCATGATGACGTATCCTTTCTTCCGATAGAACGGTTCAGTTATTTCCTTGATGGAAGAGCATTATTTGGGGGGGGGTAGCTGCTCCGTTCATTCTCCCTTGTGGCTCTTCCAGATACTTCGAGTATAAAGGGGTATGAGCGTATCTGGTAGTGAAGGTAGTCAGAAGAAAGGGATGACATTTGTCATGAGCAGAAGGAGGTTCATAGAGGCGAATCAACTCCTGCTTGCTGAGTAGACGCAGACGTAGGGACAATGGCTTAGGCAAGGTATCACGGTCTATGTCTTTTGCCATTGTCCCTACGAAGAGTACTCGCCGACCCTCTGCGTGAAGTTATATCAGCAAGTGGGCGCTATGCATCCGCTTCCAGCGCTGTTCTGGCCTGGGGCGTTACTGGATACGAAACCAGAGCAGACAGGTCTTTTTTAAGCAGAGCTGGAGATGAAGCCTGCGGGCGCTGCGGCTGGCGGCCAGAAGTGATACGTGTCTCGACAAGGCGAGAGGCACGGTAGGTGGCGATGACTTTTTTGTAGATGGTAGTGTACCTTCGCGCCATCGTTTCTACAGAGAAGCGACGTCGTGCACTCTCCAGCACTGTTGCACGATCAATTTCGTCGATGTGCGGAATGTATTGAGCCATTTCATGCACATCATGTACGAGGAAGCCGGTACGCCCGTGTTCGATGATCTCGCTGGCGGCTCCTCTGGCAATAGAGATCACAGGGCAACCGACTGCCATCGCCTCAATCATCACCATCCCAAATGGCTCTTCCCACTGGATCGGGTTCAAGAAGCCGCGAGCACGGCTGAACAGATCAATCTTCTGTTGTAGATTGACGGGACCAATGTATTGGATTTGATCGCCGTCAACAGCAGGCTTGACCTGTTGTTCGTAATAGTCGATAGACTCCTTTACATAGGTATCGATGGTGCCTGCGAGAATCAGGCGGACGTTGGCTTCTTTGGCGGCTTGAATAGCGAGATGAGTGCCCTTGTCTGGAACAATGCGTCCCATCCAGAAGAAGAAATCCTCTACTTTATCTGTCGTAGGCTTGAATTGTGACCTGGGGAGGCCATGGTGGACGATACCTACGAAATTAAGAGGGTGTTTAACCTCATCACGTGCCCGTTCGCTGATAGCTACGAAAGGCACGTTAACAGCCCATTCCATGTAGAGTTTGTCCGCGTCACCGGTCCAGCTCTGGACGCGATCAAACGGAAAGCGGCTGTGCAGTGTGGTCACATGAGGAATATGTAGATCAGCCGTCAAGGGGAATATGTACATATCTGACCCAGACGAGAGATGGGTATGAAGGATGTCAAAGTCGTGTTTTTTGATGTACTCAACGGCTTTGAACATGTGATAGAACGCCTTCAGGTGTCCTTGCCACGGCACACCTGAAGCAATGAGCGACTGTGGAAAGAAAGAGATTAGCCGAGCGGAGGTACGGGCGTCGCCAGGAGCGAACAAGGTCACATCATGTCCCTGGGCTACCTGTTCCTCAATGAGATTGTAGAGTACAATCTCCGTTCCGCCGTAATTCTGGGGCGGAACAGCAATCCATGGAGGTGCTATATGCGCTATCTTCATAGTTGTCCTTTTCTCAAACATGGTTTCGCTGAACGGCTTCCAGCAAAAGGATCATCGTAAGTAATCCGTAAATGACACGATAGACCGTTCTTTGTGGTTACATATGGTGTAATGGCTATCTCTCTGGATAACCTATCATATATCATACATTAGGCCATACTGTATTTGCAAATTATTTAGGTTTCTATATTAAAAGCGTCCATATTTTGATAAAAAGTATTATCAAGATCAACCGATTGCACCTCATCTTGTGAAATCATGCCGCGCAATAGCCGTGCATAAAAAGAGGGTTCAAAGAAGAATAGCCTGTAATCTGTGCCGTACCCTTGCTATAATTGTGAAGAGGAAGAAGCTGGTAAGATGGCGCTTGCTTTGTATAGCTGGAGAAACGGCTCGCAGAACTAGCTGTAAAAATAATCAATCATCAGCAATTGAGCAGATTGATGAATACAGTGAAAATCTATGCGAGCGAATATGGTTAGGATAGCATCCACTCCTGAATTACAGGGCATAGAGAGCAGACAGCCGGAGTGAAGCCATCTGGATGCAGTCTCTATGCCATCCCCCCTGTAATTCGATGCCGTCAATGAGTACGCTGAACAGCTTTTTCTGGATTACTCTGTGCTGATGGCTCCTTGTATGGAGCGATAATGAACATGCGATACAGCAGAAACATCGCTGGTAACAGGAGCAGCATGCCGCCAAAGAGCACCGCAGTTAGTGCCTGTGCCATAACAGGGGCTGTGAGCGCCTGGTCGATAGTAAGCACGCCAGGAACCAGGTACGGTAGATTCATGCGTTGGTATGCGACAAACGAGACGGCATATTGAGTTATGCCCAGGAGCAGTGCTAGCCCTGCCATCCAATGTTGATGCGACCAGCGCAGAGCCATCTGGGTACCGATAAAGGCGAGTGCTGCAATGCTCATAAGCAGCCAGTTATCACGTAATAGGCGTTCGGCCAGGTGTGGCGTGCTTTCATACAATGCTATCCCAAGAGTTGCGCTGCTTAGGAGTGCGGCAAGCCCACCCCAACGAGCCATATGCTGGAAGAGGGTCAGTAGATGAGCATCCTGACTCTTGCGTGTATAAAAGAGTAGAAACAGGCCGGTTAAGTAGACGATGCTGACCAGTGCCAGCAGGCCGAGAGCACTCAGCAAGGGGCTAGAGATCAGGCCAAAGAGTGAGATGCTACCTGTCTGACGAGTGAAGTTAAACAGGCGCGTATCAGCTAGCGCGAAAAATGGCACTAGAGCGAGTGGAATCATCAGGCTGGAGATGCCCAGAGCGGCAGCGGCCAGTTCTGAGGTCAGCGGATTTTGCTCTTTGCTCAGGTAGTGGTAGCCAAAGAATGCGCCACGGATAAGCATGAAGGCTAGCGCAATGCCACAAGGGATGAGCATGGCTGCTCCATAGAATGGTAGCACCTGTGGAAAGTAGCCCGCCAGACCGACGATGTAGGCTATCAGAAAGACGTTGTTGGTCTCCCAGACGGGAGAAAGGTAGCGCATAATTGTCTCTGCCAGCGCCTCGTCGCGTTTGACCAGCAGGGCATACGTGTATAGCGCTCCACCGCCGCTATCGATAGCGGCGGTGATCAGGTACAGAAACAGGAATAGGGATAAAACGCTGAATGCGAAGATTGCCATATCTATCTATTCTCTCCTTCGTTAGCCACGTTAACCACGAGTTTCAAGCGGCGATGGAAAGGCTGGTTGACCAGGGGCCTCCTCGACCGGCAGGCGTAGCGGGCGACGGCGGAAGAATGCCCAGAGCAGGTAAATGGTCGCAATAGCCGTGATAGCGTAGAACGGTAGGAATATCCAGAGCATTACCGGCACGTAGGGCGATGTCGTAAGCGCATCGCTAACGCGCATGTAGTGATAGACGATCCACGGCTGACGTCCAATCTCCGTGACCATCCAGCCGGACTCAATGGCCAGAAAGCCTAGCGGACCACCGATGAGCATCGCGATCATACCGAGCTTGCTCATCATCACGCGCCGTAGCCAGGGCCATTGCTTGCGTAGCAGCAGCGAGAGGCCAAACAGACTTGCGATAGCCAGTAAGTATGTCCCGCTTGCGATCATCATTTCAAAGGTGTAGTGAATGAAAACGGGGGGTTGCTGATCCTTTGGGAAGGCATCTAACCCCTGTACGACATGATTAAAGTCGCCGTAGGACAGGAAGCTGAGCAACTTTGGAATGGCAATACCACCGATAATGCGCTGGGTCTTCTCGTCTACGATACCTCCTACTATCTCTGGTGCTCCAGCCTGCGTGTGAAAGAGCGCCTCCATCGCGGCCAGCTTGGCCGGTTGGTACTGCGCAACATATTTACCGGAGAGGTCGCCACTAATGAAGGTGCCGACTGCGCTTATCAGGCCAACAACCATCGACAGGTTCAGCGCATTCTGATAATAGCGTCCTTGACGCCCGTGTAGCATCTTCCAGACCGTGACGCCAACCAGCATAAACGCGACGGCCAGATAGGCACTCATGAACGTATGAAGCAGTTCCGTTGGAGTGGCCGGGTTGAGCATCGCAGCCAGTGGTTGAATGTCAACAACCTTCCCGTTCTGTATAACAAAACCTGCCGGGCTGTTCATAAAGGCGTTGGCGATAGTAATCAACAGACCAGAGGCCATCGAACCGATGACGATGGGCAGCGAGCAGAGCCAGTGTAGCCAGCGATTGGTGAAGCGATCCCAGGCATAGACGTAGATGCCAAGAAAGATAGCTTCAATGAAAAAGGCGAAAACTTCTATGAAGAAAGGCAAAGCAATGACCGGGCCATAATCTTGCATGAAACGCGGCCAGAGCAACGCCAGTTCTTGTCCTACAACCATACCTGTGGCAGCGCCAACGGCAAACAAAATCACAAAGGCTGATGTCCAGCGCCGTGCCAGCGTCAACCAGGATGAATCTTTGCGCCACAGGCCGATAAGTTCAGCAAGCGAGATGAAGAGTGGTAGTCCCATCCCGATTACTGCGAAGATGATGTGAAAGCCGAGCGACGATCCCATCAGGATGCGTCCATCTAACAAGTTTTGTGTCATGTGTCTTTACTCCTGTACTTACTCTTCCACACAGCATTGATGCAAAGGCACCGCAACATTGCGGAGTCGAAGTACGTTTTGTGTCACCAGTGATAGTATGGCACTGAAGATGGTAAGAGACATCAGAGAAGAGCCTGATTATGTATGGCCAATGACCTGATCTTTAGCGTTGACAAATACCTGATGATATTCAGTTCTGTGCCTTGAAATACCTGATTGACAGCCATAGGAAAAAGTAGGCAAGGAGCTATGGTGCCACAATAGATCATGTATAGGACTTATTATGTCCTGTTCGATTATGTTAAGTTTCGTGCCGATCCAGATGTGGATGAAGTTCTAATAATCGATAATCAGGAATGGAAAGGCTAATGAAAGAAGGCAGGTCAAGCGATTTCCAGAGAGGAAGAGGGGCCAGAGTTGTATGATATGAGACGAAGAGTGTGATGACAGTGCCATGTGCGATAACAAAAACATCACCACCTGGAGCCTCTTGAAGTGCTTGCTCGATGGCGAAGCTAAAACGTGTTCTGGCCTGATGTGCGCTCTCGCTGCCGAAGACAATGCTATCAGGTTGTGAGAAAAAGGTATCCATTATCTGCTCAAAGTGCGTCTGTGGAAGGAAGCCTGTTTTGCTGCGCTCGTGTTCGTGCAAGCCTTCGCTAACATGATAAGGCTGATGAAAGGCGAGTGACAGATGTGCGGCGGTTTGTTGCGCTTTGCGTTCGGGACTGGAGACGATCAGGGTTGGTGTGTAGTGGGTAAGCAGTGTCGTGAGCGTAGAACAGCGCTGGTGCCCCTCTGGTGAGAGGGGCCACTGCTTCGCCGGTAATGTCGGTTCGATAGCAGGTAGGGAATGCTTGATCAGTATGAGATGGCGCATGGTTTTTTAGGAACGATTCTCCGTTGGCGCGGGAAACTTGCGCCCTTCCATGATCTCAAAGGCGCGCCGCATCGTGTCAGGGATGGGATAGGGACGCCCAGTGGTGTAGTCGCAATAGACCATAACAGAGCGACCGGTGGCGAAGATGCGCTCGTGAATGTTCATATCACGTATCTGATGATCCATAATAAAACTGGTGCGCCCGACCTTTACGGTGCGTACACCTACTTCTGCCTGATCTGAGCGAATTAAGGGCAGGTTGTAGGTGCAGGTCATTTCTTTCACCAGCAGACCATAGCGGGTGCGCCGCACGCCGGTCTGAATGCGTGGATTGTGACCAACCTCTTCTTCTGAGGGCGGCAGTTCGCCCTCGGCATGCTGGGGGTCTTGCCAGTGTTCAAGCTTACTTAAATAATAGCTTCTGGCCTCTTCAAAATAGGTGAAGTATACTGTATTGTTGACATGAGCCAGCGGGTCAAGGTCACGAAAGCGAATCTGGAGCGGATACCAGCAGGGAAACTCGTCGCTCATCGACATTTATACCTTTCTGTTAGAAACTGATGCTTTCATCTTAGCAGATTAGCGCCGGTTAAACAACTCTCCAGGGGGCTGTAAACTGGCGAAAGGAGGAATTTCTTGCGCCCAACGGATGATCTAACTGCCGTCTTTAGACGTACACCTAATAGGAAAGATAGGAGATAAAGGATGCGATGCAGCAATCAAACAAGAAAGATGTAGAGCAGGGCCAGGCATCGGGGTACGTCTCTATTCCAGTAGATCAGCTAACTGATGAGATACTGATCAGTGCCATTGCCAGGGGGGCTGTATGGGCAATGGAGCCGCTGTATGACCGCTACCACAGGATGATGTACTCGCTGGCGTATCGTATGGTTGCCGATCATCAGGTCGCTGAGGATTTATTACAAGATGTATTTCTCTCTATCTGGAAACGAGCTACTTCTTATTCCCCACAGGCGGGCGCAGTGCGTAGCTGGCTGCTTTCTATTATGCACCACCGTACTATCGATTATTTACGCGCCGTGCGCCGTCGCTCAACGCTAAAAGAAGCCGCCTGGGAGGAGGTTGAGCGCGACGAGAGTGTAGCATTTCCCGATGTCTGGGATGAGGCATGGCAACGTGTGCAGAGCGCGAAAGTGCGCGAAGCGTTACTCAGTTTGCCAGTAGAACAGCGCATGGTGATTGAACTGGCCTATTTTCAAGGTTGGACGCATACAGAGATCGCCCAGGGGTGTCAGATTCCACTTGGCACCGTTAAGGCGCGTATGCGCCTGGGGCTGATACGTTTGAAGAAACGTCTGGAAGAGATGGGGATACGGGAGATGTAACAGGATGTAATGATCTTTCACGAGAAGATCATTACATCCTGCTATGAACAAAGCTACCTGGCAACGGTATAGCCAAGATCGTCGAGTGCCTCTTCGATCTTTGCCAGCGTCACGCGCTGAGGATCATATTCGAGATAAACGGTTTTTGCCGGAATATCAACCTTGACGGTCTTCACACCTTCGAGCTTACTGATTGAGCCTTCGATAGCTCGTTGGCAATGCTCACAGGAAATGTCTGGTGCAACCAGTGTGGTGGTTTCCATAGATACTATCCTCTCTTTTTATATTATTACACAGAATACCCACAAACAAGATCGACAATTACCGACCCCCTTAGCGGTTGCCGGCAATCGTGTACAATTGAATAAGCTCCTGAATAACCGCCTCTTCCCGATCGTGTTTGATCCCGTCCGGCACGCAAGTACGTAGATGCCCCTCTAAAATCAGGTTCTCCAGCTTCTCCAGCGCCTTGCGCACGGCATAAGTCTGACGAAGTATGTCTACACAATATTTATCTTCCTCTACCATCTTGCGAATGCCGCCGATATGTCCCTCAATATATGAGAGCCGTTTCAGAACTTCCTGTCTGCGCTCATCTTGCATCTCGCTTGTCCTTTCGTGTCACCAGTTATGCAGGCGGTATGTATCGACACTTATACTATACCATACCCCTATGGGTAGGGTCAAGCAAGATGAGTGTAAACTTCTTGTACGATGCTGCAAATCTCTGTATGATATAGCCAATTACCATCCAGGCTATGATCGTTATATATCATGCGTGTCATTATCTTGATGCTTGCCAGGACAGAGGGTATCATGTCGGTAATTCTTAAGATATAAGAGAGGTGTACTGCATGAAGGCGAAGGAACGTGAATGCCGACCGACTCCAGCGACAGCAGCGGATGCTCCCGTTTTTTCTGTTATTGCCCCGGTATTGAATGAAGAAGAAACGCTTTCCCATTTCTACGAGCGTGTTGTCACAGTGATGGTGCAGCTACACGAGCCGTTTGAGCTTCTCTTTATTAACGATGGCAGCACTGATCGATCATATCGTATTATGCAAGAGTTGCACGAGCAGGATAAGCGCGTTCGCGTGATTAATTTTTCGCGCAACTTTGGGCATCAGGCCGCTATCTCCGCCGGTTTGGACTATGCACGTGGTCAGGCCATTATCATTCTGGATGCCGACCTGCAAGACCCACCGGAACTGATCCCCGAACTGGTCACGCACTGGAAAAGTGGGGCCGAGGTTGTCTATGCGCAACGGACGCAGCGCAAGGGTGAGAGTGGATTCAAGCTGATGACGGCGGCGGTTTTTTATCGCGTTATTGAACGCATCACGTCGATAAATATTCCGCGCGATACGGGTGATTTTCGTCTGCTTGATCGTCGTGTCGTTGATGCCTTAATTACCATGCGTGAACAACACCGCTTTATGCGCGGCCTCTCGGCCTGGGTTGGTTTTCGTCAAGAAGCGGTACCGTATGTGCGCCAGGAACGTTTTGCCGGTACCACTAAGTATCCTCTCTGGAAAATGATCCGCTTCTCGCTGGACGCGATCACCAGTTTCAGCCATGTGCCTCTGCAACTGGCGACCACCTGCGGTTTTATCTTAGCCGCCATCAGCCTTGTGGGAATTGTCATTGCAATCTTCTTGCGCCTTGTGACCGGTGCCATCGTCGGTCAGGCTTCAACGCTGATTCTGGTTCTGTTCCTGGGTGGCATCCAACTCATCTTCCTCGGCATCATTGGGGAATATCTGGGGCGCATCTACGACGAGGTGCGGGCGCGCCCACTCTATATCGTTCATGACGTGCTGGAAAAGGAAGAGCAGGAAGAGTAACTACGCGAAAGGAGCATCTCATAGCGAGATGCTCCCTTCGCGTTCCCTCTGCGGGAACCTGTGTGCTGAGTCACAAGGTATCTTCCCCCAAAGATACCTTCCCTTGCATGTACTCTCATTCTCTGTTACGCTTATAGGGTTACTGTTACAAACTCATCAGCGTACCAGTGTGCCAACACGTCAACCTGCGTCAACCGGTGTACGGCGAGTCCCCCAACTCTCGTATACCGTCCGCAGGTGACGAGTCCTCGAATGAGGATACACGTCCCTTGCCATGTTACGTGTGTCCGATACACCACCTCCCCCAGGATGTGTACCGTCGTAACATTTATTCCCCACGCATATAATAGTCTATAGGTAGGAAGATATGGTTGACGAAGTGTTAAGATACCATTGAGATTTTTGCGAATACGCCAGTACCGGTTGAGAAACCTACATACGTCGATAATTTGTTTCTGTACGTTGTCAACTTGCTCCCGTGATATACTTTAAGCAGAATTTTAGAACCTTCTGATCGTAAAAAAGGACAGGTGTGGATGTTTGCTACTATTTCACAACTGAAGTATGACGGAGAGCGCAATGGTGAGCATCACTGGATACAGTCTGGAGCAGGAAGCGAACCAGAGGTGTATCTTGCCGCCACACTTCTGGGAACTCAGATCACACGGGTGCGTTGTATACGTGTTGCTCCTGGACAGCAACTCGACGAGCGGCGCTACCATCTTGCCGATGGGGGCGAGGGGACGTTGCCTTATCATTCCTGGATAGTGGCAAAAGGTGATGAGCAATGGTCGCGAATGGCCGATGCTGTTCAGGCGCGCTCCTTATTAGCACCATATATTGAAGGGTTTGCCTACAGCGAGAGTTCGCTCCGACTCACGCTCCCGTTGGCGAGCGACGAACGTATTTATGGTCTTGGCGAACGTACCGGCAGTATGAACAAACGTGGCCTCAGCTTCCCGCTCTGGAATGTTGATCCGCCAAAGTGGGGTGATGCTGAGCTTGAGTCAATGTACACTTCGATTCCTTTCTACGTTTCCATTGATCAGTCCACCGGTACTGCTCGTGGTGTCCTGGTCGATCATACCGGGCGTATCGAGATGGACTTTGGCAAGACAAACGAGACAGAGACACAGATCACCGTGCAGGGCGATAGCCTTGTAGTCTATTTTTTCGCCGGTCCCACTCCCGCCGATGTTATGCGTCAGTATACTGATCTGACTGGGCGTATGCTCTTGCCGCCGCTCTGGGCGCTGGGGCACCATCAGTGTCGATGGAGTTATGCTTCAGCGGAAAAAGTGCAGGATATCGCTCAGCGCTTGCGTGCAGGTAAGCATCCCAGCGATGCAATCTGGCTGGATATTGACTACATGCGCGGCTATCGTGATTTTACCTGGAATACCGAAACCTTTCCCAATCCGGCGCTGATGATTCAGACGCTGCACGAACAGGGGTTTCATCTCGTGACTATTCTCGATCCAGGTATCAAGATTGATGACGAGTATCAGGTCTATCAGGAAGGCATACAGCAAGAGATGTTCTGTCGCTACCCTGATGGCCGACTGTTCAAGGGTAGCGTCTGGCCTGGACTCTGCGTCTTCCCCGATTTTTCGCAGCGTCGAGTACGGGAGTGGTGGGGTAATCAGTGTAAAGTGCTGTTGGAGCAGGGCGTTGACGGACTATGGAACGATATGAATGAACCGGCCCTGACGAGTTTCCTGGAACAAGACGAAGCGGCGGAGAAGGTCCCGCAAGGCGCTACAATGGATGGGCGGGTTTTGCATCAGGCAGGTGGCGGGGATGTGACCAACGTGGACGGCCCACCGGTCTTGCACGCTTTCTTCCATAATGCCTATGGGATGCAGATGGCACGTGGTACGCAGGAAGGGCTATTGCGCTTGCGCCCCAACCAGCGTCCTTTTGTGCTGACGCGCTCCGGTACCGCAGGCATGCAGCGCTATGCGGCTCTGTGGACAGGGGACAACGGTAGCGAGTGGGAACACATCCTGTTGGCCCTTAAAATGATTTTGAACGTTGGTATGAGCGGTGTAGCGTTTGTGGGGGCCGATATCGGCGGCTTCTGGGGCGATTGTAATGGTGAATTGCTGGTGCGCTTTGCCCAGCTTGGCGCGTTGATGCCGTTCTGTCGCAATCACAATAGTCTGTACGCCGTTGACCAGGAACCCTGGGTCTTTGGTGAGCCATACGAGAGCGCCTATCGCGCGGCTATCGAGACGCGCTATCGTCTCCTGCCGTATCTATATACGCTCTTCTACGAGGCATCCGTCAACGGCTCACCCATCCTGCGCCCACTCTATTTCCACTATCCACACGATGAGCAGGCCTGTGACCTGGACTCCGAGTTCCTGGTCGGTGATGCCCTGCTCTCCGCACCTATCACAGAGGCCGGTGCAACCAGTTGGAGCGTCTATCTCCCGCAAGGCCAATGGTTTGACTTCTGGGATGGCACCGAGTATTCTGGTCAGACCGAGATCGAACTGGCGACGCCATTGGAACGCTGGCCTCTGCTGGTCAAGGGTAACAGTATCATTCCCACTGCTCCTGTAGTGCAATACATTGATCAGCAAAAGACCATGCCTATCACTTTCACCTGCTACATGGCAACCGATGGTCTGGCAAACTACACACTCTACGAAGATGATGGCAGTACACTGGACTATCGCAACGGTGTGTATGCGACTACCAGCGTCAGTTGTCGCGCCGATGCTGGTGGCGTCGTGGTCAGGATTGATGAAGACCATAAAGGCTATCAGCCCCGGCACGACGGCTATGAACTGGTAGTTCACGTCGGCAATCGTACCTTCCAGCGCAGCATCAAAGCCGGTCAAGGTAGCGTAACGGTGCATTTAGGATAGGGAGATGCGAGCCTGAGACCTCTCATGGGTCTCAGGCTCCGCTCTCAGGCAACAAAAAAGCTTAGTTTATACTCAACACTCTTGCCTCAACAGTCCTTTTAACCAGCCTGCTAACACGATTCCCAATCCGGTAGGGATCAGGGTCGGAATGCGGTACCACGCGCCGAGATGGGTGATGATCGTGCCGAGTATACGCATCATGATAGCCGATGGTGTCATGGCAACGCTGATGTACCTGCCAGCGCTCGATTGTTTGTATGGCTCAAGGTTGGCAAACCTCATCAGCAAAAACGAAACGATCATTGGCGGTACAACACCTACGATCAGGCCGACCACTAGTTTGCGCTGCCAGAACAGGTAGAGTGAGAGAATCTCCGCGCTAATATCGGTCGCTAGTTTCACCGGATGTATCTGGTGATAAAGACTCTTTTCTTGCGGCGTCATCGATGCATCTCTGCAATATTATTTCCGCCGAGCGGGACGAGCGCGAGGCATCGCCCCTACCATCCTTACCCGCATTTACAGACCTTGATTACCAGCGATTCTCTACC
>DAOTVZ010000331.1:0-2063 GCA_034436045.1 Ktedonobacteraceae bacterium
GTAAAGCATCGCCCTGGTAATTGACGTGACGTAACTGCTGGCTACGCAATTTTTGTGGATCAATTGGCATGCCTTTTCTCCTTAGAAGGCCCATTCAGAAGGTTCAGGATAACTCATGTTCTCATCCATTTTATCATATCACGCTTGCTGTCCCACATGATACAATGAAGGATGAGGTGCATCATGCCAAATGAAAGGAACAAGATATGCAAATTATTCGTTATGCCTTGCCTGGTGGCGGAGCGGGCTGGGGACTGATGCGGGAGGGGCAAGCAGTTGGGCAATTTGCCCCAGATTTTTCGCTTGCTCAACTGCTGGAGCTTCCGCTTGCTGATTTCCGTCAGGAGGTCGAGCGGGCACTGCATATTTCCTCACCTGCTGCTCTCGCTGGCAAAATCCTGGCTCCAATCGAGGGCGAGATGGAGGTGTGGGCGGCTGGCGTGACTTATCAACGCTCGGTAGAGGCGCGGGTGGAGGAGAGCGAGACGCCGGATATTTACACGCGCGTCTACCAGGCTGCGCGGCCCGAACTTTTCTTCAAGGCCAATGCGCGCCGCGTTTCCGGCCCCGGCGCACCGATTGTTGTGCGCGCGGATTCGCATTGGGACGTGCCGGAACCAGAACTGGCCCTGGTCATCAACGCGCACGCGGAAATTGTCGGCTATACCATCGCCAACGACGTGAGTTCGCGCAGCATCGAGGGTGAAAATCCGCTCTATCTACCGCAAGCCAAAGTATACGCAGGCGGCTGCGCGCTGGGGCCGGGCATCGTGCCTGTCTGGGAGGTAAACGATCCCCTACGGCTGGCGATTCGCATGCAGATCGAGCGGGCAGACCAGGCTTACTGGAACGGAGAAACTAGCACGGCCCGCCTGCATCGGAGCCTGCCTGAACTGGTGGAATATCTCTTCCGCGAAGATGCATTTCCACAGGGCGTTATTCTCTGCACCGGCACCGGTCTGGTGCCCGACCATCCTTTCACCCTGACCGAAGGAGATATTGTACACATCGAGATCGAGCAGCTTGGCACGCTAAGCAATCCGGTCGTGTGCGGGAAAACGGCTCTCACGCAAAAATAGTATCCTATCAGACGCTGGTATCGGGTAAGGAGTTTGAGGATTGCTGTGTAATACCCTTGATAAATTCGCGCGCGACACGTGAAATCGGGCCGATGCGGCGGTAGACGAGGGCAAAAATAAACTCCTCTTGCAGATCGGCAATCGGCAGGAGCAGCAGGTCATGCCCGATCTGCGAAGGGCGAATCAGCGCGGGCAGTGTCAGCGTCACACCAATGGCTTGCCGCACCATCTCTTTCAGGCCCTCTACCGACTCGATTTCCACCAGCGGTCGCAGGGGCAGACCACGCTGAGTAAAGATGCGCTTGGTGATCTGCCCCATGCGTGATGTTTCGTCCAATAGCAAGAATTGCTCCTCTATGATCTGTTCCAGCGTGACCGCCTGCCTCTGCGCCAACGGATGTCGGGCAGAGACGAGCAGATGTAGCGGCTGGCGAAAGAGTTCCTTGACGATCAGCAATTCCGATTGCTGGCGCGGATCGAGAATCAGGCCAAGCTCCACCTCTCCCTGCTCGACCGCCGTAATCAATTCATCGGTGTGGTTCACGCGCACTTTTAAGCGCACGTGCGGATAACGCTGATGAAATGTGGCAAAGAGCGCCGGTAAAAAAGAGGTTGCCAGCGACTCGATACAGCCGATCAGTAGCGTCCCTCGTTGACCCGCCTGCATCTCAGCGAGAAACTGCTGGCCCTCTTGCAACTGTTCCATTGCATTGCGCACATAGCGCGCAAATTCCTCACCTGCCGGAGTCAGAGCGACGCGCTTCTTATTACGTGTGAAGAGGTCTATTCCCAACTCGTGCTCCAGAGCAGCAATCTGACGGCTCAGGGCCGATTGTGCAACTAAACATAATTCAGCCGCCTTACGAAAGTTTTGTGTCTGGGCAGCCGCCAGAAAATACGTGAGTTGATAGAACTCCATGACAATACTCCTCAGTTGATCTCAGTGTAAGATCAACATTATATCAAACAGGTGTTGGACGCATC
>DAOTVZ010000332.1:0-2371 GCA_034436045.1 Ktedonobacteraceae bacterium
GCTCGTCTCAAGTGAGCCGGTCGCTCTCTCTGACGATGCTATTGCCGTGATGCTGTACTCATCCGGCAGTACAGGGCGGCCAAAGGGAGTACCGCGCTCGCACAGCAACGAGATTAGCGCTACCCTCGCGCATATGCTCCACAACTGCTATCAATTTGGAGAAAGTACCGTCGCCCTTTCGTCATTCTGCCATACGATGGGCCTGCGTATGCTGCTGGCCATGCTGATGCTGAATGGGAAACTGGTCATTGCGCCTGACGATGCACCTGAAACCTGCATAACCTGGATTGCGGATGAGCAAGTTTCTTGCCTTTATGCCTTCCCCAGCGTCTATCACGATTTGCTGCCGGGCTTTGTAAACAAACACATCTCTTCTGTGCGTAAGCTCGCTTACGCGGGTGATGCAATGACTACGGAACTGATCGCACAATACTATCGGCACGTAGCACCGACAGTTTTTGTCAATCACTTTGGGAGTACCGAAATCTACACCTATACGATCTGCTCCTGGCTAGAGCGCAAACCCGGCTGTGCAGGAAAGGCTGGCATTTTCACGGAACTGCGTCTCATCCCACCTTCTGCTGCGTCGGCGAGCGTGGTAGATGACGTTGTGCCCGCCGGTGAAGTTGGCGAACTACTGGTCAGACTCACGTCGCCGGAAGCCTTTCGCGGCTACTGGAATCGCCCAGACTTAACCAGCCGCGTCATACAGCAAGGCTGGTATTGCACAGGCGATCTGGTTCGCCTGGATGAAGACGGCGATTTATGGGTGGTAGGACGTGTGGATGATATGGTAATCTCTAGTGGAGAGAAAGTGTATCCTGCGGAGGTTGAAGCTATCTTGCGTACTCATGCAGGAGTTCAAGAGGTCGTTGTCATGGGGATACCGGACGCACGAGCGGGAAAACTGCTCGCAGCCTTCGTCGTACCCGCTGATCCCACCCTGACGGCCCATGACCTGGAGGTATTCTGTGCCTCTCATCCGCAACTCGCAACCTTCAAGCGACCGGCAAAATTTGTGCTGTTGGAACATATGCCCCGACGGGCACATAAAATTGTGCGTCAAGAACTATTGCAGTTCATCTAAATAGAGAGCAGGACGCCCACCCGGACTGGCTGTACTATACGCAGACAGGGTACAGGCACTTCTCATGGTCGCTCTGTTCAAGTTGACAGGCTATACTGTGGAGGCCGTCGTTGCATGGAGATCGGTCTATGCTTGACATGGGAAAATGAACGCTGCCTGCTGGAGGAATGGCTGCGTTCCTGGCAGCACTGTGTCACCATCATTCAGGACACTACAATGCTGCATGATTGCCTCTGGCAACACCGGATACAGCTTGTGATTGCCAGTGACCTTGTGGTGACGTTCGATGAAATCCGTTTGTGGCGTGTCCGTGTGCCAGCTATTGACTGGATTGCGGTGACGACCACGCCTTCTTATGCCTGGGCCGAGGCGGCAATGCTGGCGGGGGTGATTGGCTTTTGCGCGCTTCCTGCCTCGCGTTCACGCATCGAGGCATTACTCACACACGCTCGCCTGCAACGCTCGTGTCGGCTACAAGCCCTGTCCGGTATGCAGACAACAGAAGCAGGGATTGATCTCTCCCAACCTATAGAAAGCGCGCTGGCGTATATTGGCGCTCATCTTGCTGAGCATCTTACGTTACGCGAAGTATCACGCATCGTATATCTCAGCCCATCGCATTTTAGTCGGCTCTTCGCTCAGAAAGTGGGCATTCCCTTCAATGAGTATGTGCTATCTTGCCGTATTAACGCCGCCAGAACGCTGCTGACTGAAACCCATCTGCCGATTGAGCTGATCGCGGCTAAGGTTGGCATTGGTAGCGCGTCGCAATTTTCTCAGACATTCAAGCGCATGACCGGCTTCTCCCCGCGCGCTTATCGCAGCTTGCGCACAGCCATGCTATAGTATTCTGCTCCACACGCCTCCGTTTCATTCGCAGGGCGCTTGAAAGCTCAGTATCGAGAATGATATACTGACGGTGATAGAGACAGGTGAAAGCCCGCCCCGCAACTGGCGGGCTTTCCTGTGAATATAGACGTATAATAGACAGGTAGCAAGGTGTCGCGTTGACACCGTTGATACGACGAAGCAAGGGTGCTTCATCCGCAGTGTGGCAGCACTGACCAGTGCAGGTCGATACCGAGGAGGTTTTTTGAATGGCAATTGATGTTATCAATCCATATGAGATGGCGGTTGCGCAGTTTGATGAGGCAGCGGAACGCCTCGGCCTCTCGCAGGCCATGCGGGCTATTTTGCGCAAACCCAAACGCGAGTTGATTGTTAATTTTCCTGTCCGCATGGACGATGGCACGGTAGAAATGTTCACCGGCTACCGCGTGCAAC
>DAOTVZ010000333.1:0-8151 GCA_034436045.1 Ktedonobacteraceae bacterium
TGTAGAACTTGATGGCGAAGCCACGCGGGTCACGCACCGTATCGGCGGAGCCGAGTTCCCCGGCGACGGTCGAGAAGCGCACCAGCACCGGGGTGCGTTTGCCGACCGTGTTGAGGAAAGCGGCGCGCGTCCACTGGCGCACATCAGCGGTGACCTCGAAATAGCCGAACGCGCCGCTGCCTTTGGCATGTACGACGCGCTCCGGCACCCGTTCGCGGTTAAACTGTGCCATTTTCTGGATGAGGTAATGGTCTTGCAACAGTAGAGGGCCATTGGCACCTACTGAGAGAGAATACTCATCGCTGGCAACGGGGATGCCGGCGTCGGTCGTCGTGACGGGAGGCTTTTTCGTGTTTTGATCTGCCATATTGTTTAACACACTTTCTAGTCGATTACTAATATAAATCACAACCTTCATGTAAAGCATAATGTTGAATTTTCACCACTGACATCGGCGATCCCGTAGGGGCGTGATTCATCACGCCCTGAGAGAGGAACGATGGGCGAGAAGGAGTAGCGCGCAGGGCGTGATGAATCACGCCCCGACGAGATGGTGCGATTGCCGGTTTCGGGTGTAAAAAATCTTCATCACCCCTGCTCCCCCGTCGAGGCGCGCGCAGGGCGTGATTCATCATGCCCCGACGGGATGGTGCGATTGCCGGTTTTCGGGTGTAAAAAATCTTCATCATGCTCCTACAAACCAAATTCAATATCTTTGAAGCCGGGGATGTGAATTGGCACGTCCGTGATAATCGTGTCCGTCGTCAGGAGCAGACCCGCGATACTCACGGCGTTCTGCAGCGCGGTACAAGTGACCTTAACAGGGTCCACGATACCGGCCTGGAACATATCGACATACTGGCCACTGCTGGCGTCAAAGCCATAGCCGAAGGGCTTTTCGCGCACGTAGGAAACCACAACGGCTCCATCATAACCAGCGTTGGCGGCGATCTGGCGCAAAGGCTCTTCCAGCGCGCGGCGCAGGATTTGTATGCCAATTATTTCCTCTGGATGCTTGATCGGCACGCTATCCAGTACAGGTTGTGCAATAACCAGCGCGGCACCCCCCCCTGGTACAATACCGGATTCGAGCGCGGCGCGTGCTGCCGAGAGTGCGTCCTGTACCCGCAAGGTACGTTCCTTCATTTCCACTTCGGTTGCCGCCCCAACTTTGATGATCGCCACTCCTCCTGCCAGGTTCGCCAGGCGTTCCTGGATTTTCTCACGATCATAGTCCCCGGCCACGACGGCAAGTTGTGCGTGCAGTTCGCGAATACGCTGCTGAACCGCCTCTTTGCTACCTGCGCCATCAACGATCAGCGTTGTATTCTTTGTCGTTGTTACACTACGCGCGTGGCCCAGGTCTGCCAGCGTCACCCTTTCCAGTCTCCGTCCCAGTTTCTCGCTGATGACACGCGCTCCTGTCATGATGGCGATATCTTCCAACACGGCCTCGCGGCGGTCGCCAAAGCTAGGGTTTCTAATGCCCACCACCTGCAATATGCCGCGTTTCTGATTTACCACCAGCGTCGTCAGCGCCTCGCCCGTAATGTCCTCGGCAATAATCAACAATTCTTTTTTACCCTGTGCCAGTAGCTTTTCCAGCAAGGGTAACAATTCCTGGATGTCGCTAATTTTCTTATCCGTTATGAGAATAGCCGGATGCGATAGCACTGCCTCCATGTGCTCCTGGTTCGTGACCATCGCTGGTGAAATATAGCCGCGATCAAATTGCATGCCTCTGATGTATTCGACTTCTGTCTCCTGCCCGCGTCCCTCCTCGACCGTCACGATACCATCGCGGCCTAGTTGGTCGAGAATATCCGCGATTAATGCTCCAATCTCCGCATCTGAGGCGGCGATGGTGGCAACCTGGGCAATCTCATCGCGCGTCTCGACAGGTTGACTCAGGGCTTTGATCTCTGCTAGCAGCGCTTCAAGGCCTCGTTCCAGGCCGCTGCGCAGCAGCATGGCGTTGGCCCCGGCGGCGATATTGCGCAAGCCCTCCCGGAGAATGGCCTGCACCAGAATAGTGGCGGTTGTGGTACCATCGCCTGCTACATCGTTCGTTTTGATGGCCGCCTCCTTGACCAGTTGTGCCCCCATATTCGTGAATGGTTCTTCCAGTTCGATGCCTCGTGCAATAGTCACCCCATCGTTGAGAACCTTTGGCGTCTCCAATGGATGATCCAGCACCACGTTGCGCCCCTTTGGGCCAATCGTGACCTTGACCGCATCGGCTAGAATATCCACACCTTTTTTCACGGAAGAGCGCGCCCTGATGTTGAATTGAAGCTGTTTCGCCATGAGACTACTCCTTCATCGCTATGCTTCAAGCTGGAGTTAGGGGACGAGGATGCCGCGTCCGCGCAGTTTGCCGCTCTCCAGGTCATGGATGGCATCCAGAGCAGCATCCAGGGGATAGACTGCCGTGTGCAGTGTGACCTTGCCCTGTGCTGTCAGCGTCATCAGTTCAACCAGATCGTTGTAAGTGCCAACTAGATTGCCGATGAAGTTGATCTCGGTGGAGATGATGTCGATGGTTGGTACATCCAACCTGCCGCCATAGCCGATAATGTAGTGCGAACCGGCGCGGCGCAACATCTGCACAGCATCGCGCTCGGCCCCACGTTCACCCACGAAGTCAATCACCGCCTCGGCTCCCTGTCCATCAGTGATGTCTTTGACCTTCGCCACATGGTTGCCGTCGGCTACCACCGTATAGTCCGCACCCCACTGGCGTGTCAGTTCCAGGGCGGCAGGGGACTTATCGACGACGATGATCTCGGCGGGTGTGAGGGCTTTGAGGCATTGCACACCGATATGGCCCAGGCCGCCCGCGCCGATCACGACGACCTTCGTGCCTGGATAGAGCAATGCCGAGGCTTTCTTAACAGCGTGATAGGCGGTCAGACCGGCATCGGCCAGCGCGGCAATATCCTTTGGAGCCAGACTATTATCCAGCTTCACAACGGAGCGCGCACTGGTCTTGAGGAAGTTTGCCATGCCCCCATCAACCGAAATACCTGGAAAGGTGGAATTGCTGCAATGCATATCGTTTCCGGCACGACAGGCGCGGCAGAGGCCACAGGTCACGAGCGGATGGACGATGACGGTATCGCCCACTGCCACATTGCTCACCGCCGAGCCAATTGCTTCGACCCAGCCCGCGTTCTCATGGCCGAGCGTGTAGGGCAACGTGACGCCGGATTTCTCAGCCCACTGGCCCTCGATAATGTGAAGATCGGTGCGACAAAGACCCGCGCCACCAATACGCACAATGACGTCGTGTGGACCGGTGATCTTCGGCTCGGCAATCTCCATGATACGTGGTAACTGATTATACTCAAGCAAGCGTACAGCTTTCATGTCCGTTCTCCTCTTCATGCAGCGCTTCCGGCACCATTCTACCAGCGCCAGCAGCGCCCGGCCCGTAGCGTGTCTGGAACATATCAGTGCAAAAAACCGTGTTAAACATGATATTCATACGCACTGCCCGCGATTGACGCAAATAGCTCTGTAACGTGCCAGGAACGATAGGACGGCCATATTCATCGGTAAATAGGAGGTCCTCCGGCTTTTGCGCAATACCCAGCATACGGGCGCGGCGCAGGTACGCTGTGACGGTGCGCACGGCCTGTTTTAGCATCACCACCTGCTGCTGTGGTGTGAGAATAAGAACGCGCTGTGTTGCTTCGTCAATCGTGAGGTCTGCGATTTTCAGCGAGAGCAACGTTGTCTCGTCAAGGCCAACCTTGATGAGCGCGCGTAATAGCGTATCCTGACGGGTGAGGAAGCCCTTACGCAAAAAGATCAGGCGTAGCTCCTCAAGGTTATCCTCAGCCTCGTCGGGGAAAGCCTCGACAAATGTTTTGTCGCTGTTGACTCCTGTGCTGATCTGTTCATCGGCACAATGGTCGAGCAATAACACCTGCACGGAATGCACGCCGGGAATGGCACGTATCCTGGCGCGCAGATCGGCGGCCATCAGGTAGGCGAAGTTGGGTGCGCACCAGTAGGTGGGTAACTTAAAGCTCACCGTGACATCGCTGCCAGTGACCTGCACACGGTCGATAAAGCCCAGTTTCACCAGCGATTCGTCCAGTTCCGGGTCGAGAACATCGGCAATTGCAGCGTAGACCATCGCCTCCGTGATGGTGGGAGAAGATGCCTCCGTAGACGCCATAAAAGCACTCCCCTCTAAGTTCTGTGAGAGAACATCATCAAATCCAACGCATTGCATCGTATCGCCCCGTTGAGGGTGTGCGGTCTACAAGCAGCGTAGAGCAGCGCGCTCGACACGATGCAAGCATTGGAGGCGAGGCATTGGCTTCTACACCGGTTAATCAGCCGGTGTGCCAATGCCGCCGGCGCGCGGATAGAGCTGCGCCGCCTGCTGTGAGAACGTATCGTTGCGCGTTTTGGCAAGCTGTTCATCGACGTTAATGCCATAGAGGCGCGCGGCATTCAGGCCCAGAATCTTACGGCGCGTTTCCATGTCCATCTTCACACCATACTCAGCTTGCAGGTCTTCGGGGAACTGGAAGGCCATGAATTTCTCCACCAGCCACTTTGGCTCCCACAGTGCGTAATCGCTACCGAAGAGAATCTTGTCCGGGCCGATCCAGAACAGCAGATTGGCCATTACCTCGGCGAAGTAGCGCGGACGCGGATGGATGAAGGGCAACACGACCGCCAGACCCGCGTAGACGTTGCTCTCCTGGGTGGCGATCCAGCAGAAATCTTCGATGCGCGGCAGACCGGCATGTTCGACGATGAAATTGAGGTCGGTGAACATGGAGGCGGCATCATCGACATCGGCGACGTCAAAGGCATCGCGGTTAAGTGGATAAATGGTTGGCCCCTTGTGAACGTGAATATTCTTGATGCCGAGCCGGAGACATTCCTCCAGGAAGCGGTACGTCTCCGGGTCGGAGAGTTTGTAGCCTTTTGAGCTACCGCGCCACTCAGCCGTGTAGAGCTTGACGCCCTGAATGTTCCACTCGCCTTTTTGACGACGCAGGTATTCCAGGCCCGCCTGACCATCGCGCGGGTCAAAGGAGCCATTGAGGATATAGCGGTCGGGATAGGCTTTCTTCATGACGCTATCCTGCTCAATGGTGTTGAAACCGTTCTTATAGAAATCGATCAGGTAGGTAGGTTGCAGAATGGCAACATCCACATAGCCCTTGACAAATTGGTCGTAGACCATATCCTCTGGCGTGTACTTCTCGTACTTTTGCAGGGGCCATACGTATTCGGCGGGGGAAAGGTTCTTGTGATAGGCGTAGAAGCAATCGATCCAGCCGCGCCCATACTTATTGGCTTGATTTTCAGGACTGGCATCCCACAAGTGTGAGTGACAATCGACGATGAAGACCTCTTCTCCGTTAGCAGTACGATACATGGTAAGAAGACCTCCTTAGTGCTGCTCTTTGTAACAAGATAGCGTAAGTTTTAGGCGGGGGAACTGGCTATGCAGTTTCGTAAAAACTACATAACCAGTTCCGCTTGAAAAAGCGTAGCGTCACGCTTCCGCAGGTTCCAGGCCGAGGTATTCGGCGGCATCTTCGGGGTTGGCGAAGAGCAGCACTTTGTCGTCGAGGCGCACCTGCCGTCCGTAGTGTGTTGAGGTTTCGATCTCGAAATCGTACACACTGTATTCACCAGGCTCATAGCCCAGCGCCGTTCCAATCTCGTCCATGTCGAATTCAAGCATCTTCTCCGCATCTATACGGATAATGGCCGGGTAGCGCGTGATCTTCACGCCGGGCTTCTTGCTCATCACCTCGGCAATCACATTTCCCTCGACGCTTGCGCTCAACGTGACGCCACAGAGGTTAGATGGCTCGCGTGTGAACGTCATTTCATACGCTGCATGGGTGCCTGCGTTGCTGGTGTTCTGGCTCATAGTTGTACCTCCTTGGGCAACTCCACTCCGAGTCTTGACAGATTGGTCGTAAAGCGTTCCTTGGCGCGTTCGTATGCATCTTCAAAGCGCAGCGTTTTGACACGTACCTGCGACCAGATCGGCTGAAGCTGGCGGGCGGCGGCGACGCTATAGGGGGTCCAGTGCGACAACCACTCGCTCATGAGGCGTTTGTTCTCTGCCCCATGCACCTCGTCGTCGGCGAGCATCTTGTACAACTCCATCGTATAAGCCAGATTTCGCTCGTAATCGTGTTCCGCGATACCATACAGCACAGGGGTCACAAAATCGCCGTGCGGTGCGGCAAACTGCAAGATGAACTGGCTGCGGAACAGCTCGCCGCAAAGTGGTTCATAGATGAGGTTGGTGGCGAAGACCTGCTCGGCCCAATCAGGCGTAGCGGTCAGGCGTTCCACATTTTCGCGTACCCCGAACCAGCAAGGATCGTTCTTCCAGACCTGTTTGTGTGCGCTGCCATCAAAACCGGCGATACGATCACTCAGTTCCAGGTTGTACAGCACCAGGTCTTGCGCCTCCCGCAGCTTGTCCATGGCATTGACGCTGATGGCATTGTTAATCATATTCGTCGTACCATCGCGCTGCGCTGGCACAAACACATGCATGCCCAGACCGAACTCGGCATGCATGAAGGCACTGCCATGCGTTTCGAGGCACTTGATCCATCCCTTGTCCCAGTTGGCATACACATTCTGCTCGCGCGCAATCGTCAGCGCCTGCTGAATCTGGCGCTCCGTGTTGGCCTCACGAATGTAGATAGTGCGATGCCACTGTTCATTAGGGTCGCGGAAGGCGTGCCAATTGGACGACTTCATTTTTGTCCAGCGCGGGTCGTAGCCTGCTGTACCATCGGCAAAGGCATACAACCAGCCTTGCAAGAGGTAGCGATCAGGATCAGGCTGCACATCGACAGTAACGTCCTCATAAACACTCGCTCGCCGTCCTTTCGGCTCGAAATAGTTGAATGAGCGACTGTCTGAACCGGCAAAGGTGGCAGCCCCTGCGACAGCGTTCGTGATGTGAATCGCTGGCCCGTTGTCAATCGTTGTTTCTGGCATAATCGGGTCTTTCCTTCCTTTCGTAGGGACGTGATGCATGCCTCGTTGTAGATCATGCAGCACACCATATGAACAGATTGATGGCGTAAAGCAAGTGATAGATCATTCTTCCAGGGTGCCGGTGGGCGTAAATTTATCGTAGAAGATGCGGTCTTCGCTGATACCTTTACTCACCAGCACGGGGATGGCAGCGTCGATCATCGCGGGCGGCCCGCAGAGGTACGCCTGCGTGTGTACCTGTCCCTCTTCCAGGTGACGATCAAGCACTTCCGTGATGAGGCCCGTCTCACCATCCCACGCATCGGCCTCGGTCGCCATCGAGAGCGCGGGGATAAAGCGAAAGCCGGGCAGGCGTTGTTGCAGGGAGTGGAGCTGGTCAAGATAGAACAGGTCCTGGCGTGTTCTGGCTCCATAGAAGTAGGTGGCCTTGCGTTGAATGCCGCGCTCGGCCATGTCGTTGAGCAACGACCAGAGCGGGGCCATGCCAGAACCACCTCCCACACAGATGATATCGGAGTTGTCCTTCTCGCGCAGCATAAAGACGCCGTAGGGGCCTTTCACCTCTAACTCCTGACCCGGCTTGAAGCTCCCATCAAGCAAACCTGAGAACAAGCCGCCGGGGAAGACTTTGATAATAAATTCCAGGCCCTCCGTGTAGCGCGGCGTATTTGCCATCGAATAGGCGCGATACTCTTGTGTGCCGGGAATACGAATTGAGGCATACTGACCGGCGTTAAAGCGCATCCTGCGCCCCGGCTCTTTAAACTTGAGAACGAGACGGCGAATATCATGCGTCAATGGTTCGATGGCGGTAATGATGGTTTGGTAGGACTCAATCGGGATGCCTAGCCGCAGGATGTCCTCATCGTAGTTAATGAGTTCTACTTCCAGGTCGCTATAGGCATGGCTACGGCACAACAGGACATAGCCCTCGTCACTCTCGAACTCAGGCAGCGCGAAGGTGGAGTATTTCTTCATCTCCAGGTCGCCGTCCAGCAGAAACGACTTGCAGGCTCCGCACTGTCCCTCTCGACATCCATGCGTCAACGACACCCCCTGACGAAAGGCCGCGTTGAGAATTGTCTCGTCTTCGTTGACCTCAATCTCAATATCGACCGGTTGAAAACGAACTTTGTGAGTAGCCAT
>DAOTVZ010000334.1:0-20306 GCA_034436045.1 Ktedonobacteraceae bacterium
GGGAATAACGTTGGTTGGGCTTTCTGACTTTTTCTCTGCTATTTTCCTGGAAGGAGCGGCCATGAGCAGAAGAATTGCACATCGTCCTCGTTATCGCACGATACATCAATTAGTACACATATCTCAATGCGCACGTCGAGATTTCTTCACGAAGCATTGGACATATCGTCATCAGCATACAGAATTTAAGAAACGCCCGCTTGGCTATGGCCTCTCGTTCATTCCCATTACTTATCGTCTGGTGCAAGGCGTTCTGGTGCGCTAAAAGTGGCGAGGGTATAGACCTATATGATGGGTATGAGGAGCATGAGACCCAGCAGGGGCCTCACTCTATGTAGTGAGGCCCCTGCTGGGTCTCATGGGAGCCTGCTTTGCTTTCGTCTTCTTTGATCTGTTCTTCTGTGCCGGTTGTGGTAACTACCGAAGGTTCAAGCAGGCGTTGCACCAGTGTGACCATATCGCGGGTAAATTTGGAATTGGCAACCACTTTTTGCGCTCCGGCGTCAAGCGCCTTTGTGCGAGCCTCAAGGTCCATATGCGAACCGAAGGCCAGCACAGGAAGCCCTTGCGCGCGTGCCAGGCGAATAGCCTTCTCCCAATCTACCCCCTTTGTGGAGATGTTGATAATGACCATCGCCGGTTTTTCGTCCCCCTCAGCAAGCAGGCGCTGCTCGAAGGCGGAGAGCGTGCGTGCCGTTGTCACCATCCATCCATGATGCTGAAGCGTATCACGTATCTTCACGGAGAAGAAGAGGTCTTTTTCGAGTGCGAGAATCGCGCTAGTCACGGCTCGGCCATCCTCTATAATCAATCGTCTGATCGTTCATAGACAGGACGACGAAAACGATCTCCTAATTCCTGATTGATGACATCGAGATTGGTATAGAGGTCTGGTGTCAGCACGTGATGTGTACCGGTGCAATAGGGTTTATCACATTTCTTTGTGTGACTGGTTTCAAAGATGAGATTACCGTTCTCGACCGTCATCCAGATGTGTTTGCGTGAATAGCCATCGCCCCATTTGAGCAGCAAACCATCTTTATACTCGTCAAAACGTCCCTGCCCATAGAGGTAATCGCGATTAAACATATGCAATACTTCACGCACGCGGCTGGCTCTGATCACCCGTTCTGCCTCTGGCGACAGCCTGGTTGTTGCCTCGGCGGCCAGGTCTTCCTTTGGGATTTCTAATGCACGTGCGCTATGCTGCTCCTCACGAATCATTTGTTGTATCATGCGTCCCTCTTCGTCGGTTAGCCCGTGCCCCTGACCCAGAATCGGTCTTCTGTGCGCTGGCTGTCCGTTTCGCTGGAAGTTGTTGTCAGGTTTCTGTGTACCGGCCACGATCAAGCTCCTTCGTATGCTCGTATAGTATCTTTCATCACAGGTTGGTCTTCGTTGCTTAAGGCCATGCGACGTCCTGTTTGCCTTCTACTCTATCACGTCTTACAATCAAGGCGCAAATGATATAATCTGATGCACGTCTTTATGGGCCGACATAGGGCTTTGGATGGAGGAGACAGGGCGATGCCTTGCACTCGTTCCGCTCAATGTGTATAGTATGAGACATGAGCCAACGCATTCCTGTGATCGTTATTGATGATACGCCGATCAAGCGGCGCGGTGTCTGTGAGTTTGTTGAAGAGACGCCGCAATTGCTCCTGCGAGGTCAGGCAGGAGACAGCGCCAGCGCCACTGCACTGATTGAGAAGCTGGTGCAGGAGCAGGCGACCAAAAAAATACCTCTCACCGGCTGGCTGGTGCTGTCCGACCTGCGTCTGGGGCGCGATAATGGTGTAGAACTGGGGCGCGTACTCCTGGAGATTGCGCCCGGATTGCGCGTGGTGATCTACACGCAAGACCCAAGCTGGACACTGGCAGCAGAAATTTTTAGACACGAATATACACGACGCGGCAAGCCCAGGGGTGCAACGAAAAGAGCCGGGCAATCACAAGGTTTACATGGCTATGCCCTCTTTAACAACATCGAGCCTGCCTATCTTGCACGCATCGCCACGACCGTCGTGGAGCGCAACGAAACTTTTATCGACTCCGAGGTGCTAACGTATCTGCTCAGGCGATTGCACGGGCAGCGTCTGACGCCCCGGCAAGAAGAGTGCGCATCGTTGATCGCACTTGGCCTGAGCAATGATGAGATAGCGATGCGGATGGGTTTTCTTAATCCCAAAGGCGGACCGAATATTGGCCCTCTGGAGAACCTGGTGAGCGAACTCTACAACTTCTTCAGTATTGAGGGCGCGCCCAGTGATCCCGGACGCCGTGTACTCCTGGCGCACGCTTATGAGGCGTATGCAGGCCGACGCCAGGATACGCTTTTCTCCGAACCTTACAACTCCTGACCTTGTAGCTTCGCTTCGATCAGCATGTTTTCTTCTTCCGACAAGTTTGCGGCAGGCAGGGGCAACCGCAAGGTGATCTGCGTGCCATGATCGGGTTGGGGGCGCATGGTGGAATGGATCATCAGTGTTCCTCCGGCTTCATGGGCCTTCAAACGCGCTTTAAACAGGCTGGTCCTGTCCGGTGGAACACACTCCGTATCGAAACCACGTCCGTTATCGCTGATTGTGACCTCAATAGTATTGGCGTTGATTGCCGTGCGTACTGTCGCGGATGTGGCACCTGAGTGATTATAGATGTTGAGGAGCGCTTGTGTCACCGTGTAGGAGATGGCCTCAGCAATCTTTTCGCCCTCTTCTGTCTGCTCGATAGTGGCGCTAAATTCGTCCAGCGCCCACAGGTCGGCCTGCACCTTGAGCGACGATTCTGGGTGGAGCGAAGGTAAATCTTCGCGGATCAGCTTCTCCAGGTGCAACCTCAAGCCCAGGCTGCGGCGCTGATAGGCATCCTCGACCAGCATTTGCAGGCCCCGCAGATCGCTTTCTAGCTCCTCGCTGATTTTGCGCACCTTGCCCAGTGCTTCAATTACCGGCTGTACGGCAACTTTGCCAGAAGGGTCTCGTTCCGCTTCGACACGCAATTTATGCTGCCAGTAACCGAGCAGGGAGCGGATGCGTAGTGCCTGCTGCTTGGGTTGGTCGTGAATACGTTGCGATAAAATGGAGCGCAGGTGTGCGTCGGCGTGGAGGAGCAGTGAGGTGGCACGGTGTAGCTCTTCATTGGCCTGCCGTAGCTCGTTTGCCATCCTTTGTTGTTCCTCCATGGCTCTTTGTTGCTGACGTATGGCCTCTTCGCGCTGTTCCAGGCTGGTTTGCAAGCGGTCTACCAGACGCAGAGAGCGAATGGCATAGCCTAGCAACAAGGGATAGGCACTTGCCAGCATGTAAAACATAGAGAGTGGTAGCAGCGTCTGGCCCGTAAGTAGAATAGGCAAGATGCCCAGGCAAAAGCCCAGACCGACGCCACCAATCCAGATCGTGAGAAGGTCGCCGATACGACGGCGGATATGCTCAGGAATCGTGACCTGGAGGCGTGTTATGCCCTGCCCTGGAGGCACAATACGCCAGACGTGCACCAGCGAAGTGATACCGATACAGAGACTGATGATACCGCCAATTACGCCGTAACTGAGACTGGCGGTCAAATTGATGCGTGTTGGTACCTGGCGGAAGATCAGGTAGGAACTCCACTCATAGGCAATAAGAGCCAATAGCGGGAGATAAGGTAGACCGTCAATGGTGAGGCGCGGCATGCGTACCGCTCTGAGTGCCTCTGGCCGATAGGTCAGGCTGAGATGAATAAAGGCTGCGCCAAGCAGAGCAAAAGATGGAACCCACAGGAGCTGGAAAACGGCATCAGGCGGAGAGGCTTGCTGTACGTTGCCCCAGTGACTATACAGCAGAAAGAGCATGGCAGGCGGCAGCAGTGTAATCCCCTCAACTGCGCCGCTCCAATCACCGGCAGTTGCCAGTAAAAGGCCGCCCACGAGAAGCCAGCTTAATCCGGCCAGAAACGCCAGGCCATAGTTCTCAAACCACATGTTAAACGTGAAGGTCTGGGCAGGTAGCTGAAACTGCACCTTCTGCCGGTTATGTTCTACTGTGTAGGTGATAGGCGTGCCTGGCTTCACCGTGCGATAGACATGTTGGAGGGCTTTTGCACCTTTTTGTCCGTCAGCAGCAATGATATAGTTGTTGCTTGTGAGCGAACTGGCGGAGATCGGGATTGCTGGAAGCTGAGGCGGTGTGGAGACAACAACAATCTGCCCATCGGTGTTATCGATGGCCCAGAAGAAACCGCCAAAAGTCTTGCCGACCTCGTTCAGCAGGCGTATTTGCCCTGCCGCACTCAATCCGAGCAGGATCAGCGCTACCAGGATGTAGATGAGTGTGAGCCGGGGACGTAGTTGTCTCCACCAGATAGATGTTGATTGCACAGATGAACTCGACACGTCTTCAGTCTAACACGCAGATTGATTGGTTTGCAAGAAACATGCATACAGAAGAGAAAAACCTTCTCATTAGCAATAGTACCATAACTGTAAAGGGGGAGACGAACGAGCGGGAAGGGGAGCAAGCGCTAATTTTTTGCACGAACGGCAAGGCGACCGTGAGGGATGTACACACTATGCAAAAATCCGACGGCTACTTTACTGCTTCTTGTGACCTTGTAGAGACGCTTTCTCTATGCTATACTAATAATAGTTGCATAGGTGTACAGGTATGCAAATGTGCAAGCAGATCGATGAAAGCGAGCTTTGGTCATGGGAGCCAGAAGCAGAGAAGCAGGGGCGATAGTAATTCCGCCCGGTGATATGTGTCAGGAGCGTGTGGTGCATGATGAGCAAGTGCAGCAGGTGCGCAGCAGGACGTTGAGCAGCGAGGAGGCTGCGAATATCGCCTCACTTTTCACCGTATTGAGCGACCCCACACGGGTGCAGGTGGTCTATAGTTTGCTGTCAGCACCACAGGGAGAGTTGTGCGTCTGTGACATTGCTGCCATTCTTGGCCGTGATGATACAACAATCTCGCACCAACTGCGTGTTTTGCGTAATCAGCAGATAGTGGCGATGCGCAAAGTTGGGCGCGTCGTCTATTATCGCCTGGTAGATGCCCATATTCGCCAGCTTTTAGAGATGAGCCTTGCCCATACCTGTGAATCGTATACAGATAAACTTCCGGTCGCGGCACGTACACGAGAAGTAGAGGTATCGGCATGAGCAGCATGAAAAAGGAGCATGTAGCTGGCGATGCGCCTGTTTCTGGCGTATCTGAAACTTCCCTGGTTACGTCACAGACGGAGCGTCGGCATCATCATCGGCATGAGCATGGACATGGGCACGACCACACACAGGGCATGACAAAACACAGCTTGCGGCTCGCTTTCTTCTTGACGATGATTATTCTGGTGGCTGAAGTGACCGGCGGCCTGCTGGCAAATTCACTGGCTCTGCTCTCAGACGCTGGTCATGTCGTCACAGATCTGTTCGCGCTTGGTCTGGCCTGGTTTGCCTCGGTGCAGATTGAACGCCCCTCTAATGAGCGCAAGACCTTTGGCTACTATCGCGTTGGTATTCTAGCGGCTCTGCTGAACGCGGTAACGCTGATCGTGATAGCGCTGGCGATTATCTGGGAAGCCATTCAACGTTTCCAGCGGCCCGAAATCGTACAACCTCTAGCTATGTTTCTGGCGGCGGGTATTGGTATTGTCGTCAACCTGGCTATTGGTTTTGGGCTGCGCAAGGAAAATGATCTGAATGCGCGGGCCGCCTTTCTGCATGTCATCGGCGATATCGGTGCCTCAGTCGGCGTCATCGTGGCCGGTCTGATCATTCTACTCACCGGTTGGACACCGATAGACCCCTTACTCTCCATTGCTATCGCGCTGTTAATCGCTATTGGGGCCTGGCGCATTTTACGAGAAACTACCGAGATTCTGCTGGAATCTTCGCCCAAAGACATCTCCATGAAGGAACTGGTGCGGGACATTCGCCATGTGCAGGGTGTTCAAAATGTTCATGACCTGCACGTGTGGAGCATCACCAATGGAATGTATGCCCTTTCGTGTCATATCCTGATCGACAACCTGCCGCTCAGTAGTAGCTCACGGATACTGCAAACGATCAATACCATGCTCGGCGAAAAATATCATATTGGCCACACTACCATCCAATTTGAGAATGATCACCATGAGGGTGCCTGTTGTGAGATGGATGGCCTCTATTGTGATCTGAAGGGTCGGCATAGGATGCATGATGACCATGATAAATACGAAGAGCATGGTGAATGATTGCCAGTAATATGGTAAGATTGGGAGAGAAGACATCATGCATCATGTTGCAGGGGATGAGACGCTGTCAGGTGAAGCGCAAGGGCATCAGCATCAATTAACACTGGGTATCTGGATTGAAGTTGTTGCCTTGCTGTGGATGGTTATTGAGGCAACTATCTCACTAATTGTTGGCTATTACACGCATAGTGTGTCTTTGCAAGGTTTTGGACTGGATAGTATCATCGAGCTGATCAGTGGAGGTGTTTTGCTCTGGCGCTTGCTAGTTGAGCAACGGGGACACAACGCTGAGACGGTAGAGCGGGTGGAACATGTAGCTGCCTGGATTGCGGCATTGGGACTTTTCGCTCTTGCCCTGTACATTGTTGCTGAAAGCGCGTGGACGTTTTGGACGCGCAGTCATTCCCAGACCTCATGGTGGGGAATGGGCCTTGCTCTGGCCGCCGCTGTCATCATGCCTGTATTGTGGCAGGGTAAATTACGAGTGGCAGAGCGTATTGGTAGTGCAGCATTGAAAGCTGATGCCATGTGCAGTGCCACTTGTGCCTACATGTCGCTGACGCTGCTCATTGGCCTGGGACTCAACGCGCTCTTTGGCTGGTGGTGGGCCGATCCACTGGCAGCACTCGCCCTGGTCTATTTTATTGTGCGAGAGGGACAGGAGGCGCTGCAGGAGGCGCATACCGGAGCGGCACGCGATTGTGAATGTCAGGAGTAACAACGCGCTAAGTTATAAACATGCTTGACAATAAGACAATTCTTTTGTAAGATATGACTGAAAAGTCAAAAAATAAATAGCAGTCATAATCTGAACTGCAATGAACATGCAGGTTGAGGGAGGGCCAGTGATGCAAACGACGTCGGCGTCTCGCTCTTTGAAGGAGCGTCAGCGGCAGGAGCGTGAGGCGCTGATTCTCCAGGTAGCCGAGGAAGTCTTGCTGGAGAAAGGCTATTATGAGACGTCGATAGATGAGATTGCCGCGCGTGTCGGCATTGCCAAAGGGACGGTCTATCTCCATTTTCCCAGCAAAGAAGACCTGGTGATTGCGATTTTCGCGCGCGATATGCGGAGTTTTTTGCAGAATATTGACAAGGCCGTAGAGACGAAGCCGACCAGCCAGGCGAAGTTGGAGGCCATTCTCCATTTACTGTATACAGGTTTATTCTGTAAACACGCGCAATTCATTTATAACATGTATAGCAATGTAGATATGCATCGTCTCTTTAAAGAGAAAGGGACGCGCATGCGCGAATTGTGGGAGCAATTTGCGGCGCGTGTACGTCTGCTGTTGGAAGAGGGGAAGCGCGGCGGTGAGTTTGATGCGACTATACCTACAGAGGTGATGTTGACGGCGTTTTTCAATCTGCTTTCCCCGCGTGTGCGTCTGATGCGCGGCGAGCAAATGCCCACCGAGGATTTAATGAACCATCTTGCACGTATCTATTTCCGAGGTGTAGCTGCAACGTCGTAGGGGCCGGTAAACTGGCCCTTACAGGTTACGCTCGCCCCATGCGCAGCTTATAGACCTTGATAGCGACCTGGAGAGTGAGCCAGTTAGAGCGCTCTTGCAGATCGATGTCACACAGCGATTGCAGGCGTTCCAGACGTTGAATCAGTGTGTTGCGGTGGACAAAGAGGCGCTCCGAGGTCTTGGTCAGGTTGCCTGCGCATTCCAGGTACGTCTCCAATGTGTCTAGCAACTCGGTATTTTTACGTCGATCATAGTTGTCGATACGCATAACCTGATCTTGATAGACATCACGCAGATCATCCATGTGTGCGATTTTATAGAGATAGCGGTAAACGCCGAGGTCGTTAAAGTGCGTAACCACGCTGGTAGGTTGATCCTCATTTTGCCGCTCCTGCATGGTTTGTCCCATCTGTAGTGCCTCTTGTGCTTCGGCAAAGCCGCGCCGATAGTCCTGAATATGCTGACAGGGGTTGCCGATGCCGATGGCCAGGCGTACCTGATACTCATTTTCAAGCTGGCGCGCCAGGTCTTGTAGCCAGCTTTTCAGACGCATACCGGAGAGGTCCTTGCTCAACGCGACGATGCAGGTGAGGATATTTTCCTGCTCGTGCAAAATGGAGCCAGGGTAGCTATCCTGGATACGACGACGGATAAGGGTGCCAGTACGTTTATAGGTTGCCTGAAGCGTTGTTGCTGCGCCCTGAGCGTATGCCTCTTCCTCACTCTCCTGGATGCGGTTGGCGAAGACCGGCAGACGACTTTCTTTATTGCGCCCGTTTATTCCACTGATACCATCCAGTTTCTCGTCATTGAGGGGAGCAACCTCGATCATCACAACGGCATGAGGCTTGCTCAGGTCGCAGCCCAGGAAGTTAGCGCGCTGGCGGAGTGACTCTTCGCTCTCTGCTGTTCCCTGCTGAAGATCCTCGAAGAAGCCCTTAACGAGATTTTTTTGTGCCAGCATATTGACCAGGTAACTGTTTTTAATAGCAATCGCGGCCTGGTTGGCGATAGTGGTGAGCAAGGTCTGATCTTCCGGCGTGTAGCGGCGCGCGCGGTTCGAGTAGCAGTTGATAAGGCCAAGCTGCTCGGTGCCTGCGATCAGTGGTGCGGAAACCAGCGTCTTGTACTGGGAGTCTTTGAGCGGATTAACCTGCTCCAGCGAGAACTCGTTGCTCATGTGTTCCACGCGGCTATTGGAGAGAGTTCCCTCGTTAATGGCGCGTAACTGGTCGAAAGTATGGCGATCAATCTCAATCGGGCGCAGGTGGGCGCGTTCGTTCAGATTCGGCGAGGTAGCGCGTACAAAGAGGCGACGCTGCTGACGACTATGTTCGCCGCCCGACTCGCGCGCCTGATCCATAAGCAGGATGACGCAGAGGTCGGCCTCCATAATCTGCACGGTCAGTGTAGCCAGTGAGCGTAGCATATCGTCCAGGTAAAGGCCGGAACTGATGGTCTGGCTCAGGATCGAAAGTGATGTCAGGATGCTGAGCTTGCGTTGCGTATTCTCATAGAGCTGCGCATTTTCAATAGCGCTTGCCACCAGCGCGGCGGTGGTGCTGATGAAGCGCTGGTGCTGCTCTGTGAAATCGTGTGGGGCGGTGGCTTGCAGTGTGATGACGCCGACCAGATGGCGGTCTTTGGCGAGAATAGGAACTGTCATGATCGACTGAAATTTCTCTTCTTCCAGTTCTGGGAAGTAGCAAAAGCGCGGATCATCCATTGCCCCTTCTTTAAGGAAGACAGGTGTGCGATGGAGCGCGACCCAGCCCGCGATACCTTCGCCGAGGGCCATCGAAATCTTGCCGACCAGGTGCTGGTGTTTTTCGCTTGCCCCCGCCAGTACCAATCGTTCCTTTTCCCTGTCATAGATGTAGATGAAGGCGATCTGGCAGGAAGTGGCGCGCACAACAATATCGACGAGGTGGCGAAGCACTTCATCCAGGCGAAGCGTCGAGCCGATAGTAGAGATAACCTCGTTAAGCAGCATATTCTCCTGCGTGCGTATCTCCAGGGTATGCCGAAGCTGACTATTCTCGGCCTGGAGCTGCGCCAGCAATGAGTTTGTTCCATCGACTGATGCGCCATCACGGGCAAGCTGATGATCGGTACCGGTCTTAGAAGACATGTAACCTCCTGAGTAAATGTGAAAACTCACTTATAAACAGGGGTATGTACCTATCACCGCTACAGCCATTGGAACGGTGGGTCGGGGAGGGCCACGTTGTTCTCGTTTAGATAGAGAGAACCGGCTACCAAGAACGCAATGTGGACGTTATGTACATACCTGTATAGTAGTCATTGTACCCACTTTCTAGCCTCGCGTCCAGCCCCTGGCGAGCGATGGGCGAAATCGCTGGAAAATTGGTTGAGTTTGTGTTATGATGTCTACAACCCACACGTTTTAATGTATGATGCCGTATAGTTTATCAGTGTTGTCATATGGCAGCAAATGATGGGCTGGGCGGCATAGTTTCGCCGTGTCACATCACAGAAGGAGAACCTGAGTTTATGGCTTCAGAAACTGTTGCTCCGCCTCTTGTACAAGGTATCGAGACACGTGGTATTGAGCGTGTCTCGCCAGAGGAGCGCACTCATGTGCGTATCTTCGACAACTTTACCATGTGGCTCTCAGCGAACCTGGTCATCTCGACCGTAGCACTGGGTGCGCTAGCGATTCCGGTCTTCGGGCTGGGTTTTTGGGATAGCATAGCCGCTATAATTATTTTTAATGTTCTCGGAGTGCTACCAGTTGCCTTCTTCTCGACGTTGGGGCCAAAGCTTGGCCTGCGTCAAATGACGATTTCGCGCTTCTCCTTTGGCTGGGTGGGTGCGATCATCATGGCACTCTTCAATGTTGCGGCCTGCATCGGCTGGTCGGCGGTCAATGTCATTGTGGGTGGACAATTGATCAATTCGTTAAGCCATGGCACTGTACCAGTCTGGCTAGGTGTCCTCATTATCGCCATTTTGACCACGCTGGTCAGTATCTACGGTTATCGCTACGTGCATCGCTACGAGCGTTACGCCTGGATTCCGATGGCGATTATCTTTATCATCCTGGCCATTGTGGCTGGCCCTCATATGCGCATCGTCGCCCCGCAGGCCAGCGGCATGGCTGAAATCGCATCTTTTATCTCCTTTGGTGGCGCAATCTACGGCTTTGCTACTGGCTGGTCCTCTTACGCCGCTGACTACAACGTCAATCAGCCGGAAAATACCTCGCCCCGCCGCGTGTTCTGGCTGACTTTTCTGGGTGTCACCATCCCGTGCGTTATACTGGAAATCTTTGGTATGGCCCTGACAACGGTAGCAGCCTACAGTAAGGCCAGTGCCAGTGGCGGTGGCGCACTGTTAGGCGCGGTCGTGCAGCCTCTGGGCGCTTTCGGTACGTTGCTGCTGGTTCTGCTGGCCTTGAGCGTCGTTGCCAACAATATTCCTAACGATTATAGCCTCGGCCTCTCGATGCAGGTGCTTGGCAAAGCCTTCCAGCGCGTCAATCGTGCTATCTGGACATTGATCGGGGCGGTAGTCTATATCATCATCGCCGTTTCTGCTTCCAGTCAGTTCGATCAGACATTGAACAACTTCCTGCTGCTTGTGGCCTACTGGCTTGGTCCCTGGGCCATCATCCTGATCCTGGAGCATTTTGTATTCCGACATGGCGAATACAATGTTGATGACTGGAACACGCCCAGCCAGTTGCCAGTTGGCTGGGCGGCCATCGTCGCTATGGTCGCCGGTCTGATCGGTGCCTATCTAGGCGCTGCTCAGAGCTTGTTTGTTGGCCCGATTGCCGGTCTCTTCAACCATCCCTATGGAATGGATATCGGCTTCGAGTTAGGCATCATTTTTGCGGCTGTCGTGTTCCTGATCTTACGCCCTATCGAAAAGCGACAGACGGGGCGTTAGTCTATCGTTGATACTTGACGGGCGTTCGCGTGCCGCAGCCTTCAGTGTTATGCCTGTGCGACATGTCGCATGCATAACACTGAAGGCGTCGTTCTTCGCGGACGCCTTCTTATTTTCAGGAGGGTTTGTGTATGCAGTATGATCTGCTGATTCGTCATGCGCGGCTGCATCGCCGCCATGAGACGTTTGACATTGCGGTCAAGGATGGTCTATTCGCGGCCATTGGCACCGATCTCTCGGCTAATTCGGCAGCACGGGTATTGGATGTGCAGGGACGCCTGTTAATACCGCCTATGATTGATGCGCATGTCCACCTGGATGCCGTGCTGACCGTCGGCCAGCCACGCTATAACAGTACGGGGACGCTGCTGGAAGGCATTCAAATCTGGAGTGAGCGCAAGCCGAGTTTAACGCACGACGATGTGAAGCGGCGCGCCCTGGAAGAGATTCGCTGGGAGGTAGCACAAGGTACACTCTATATTCGCAGTCACGTCGATGTCTGTGATCCGCAGCTTACAGCACTACGCGCTCTGCTGGAGGTGCGTGAAGAGGTGCGCGATATCTGCGAGCTGCAACTGGTAGCCTTCCCGCAAGATGGCATTCTCTCGTTCCCCAACGGGCGCGAACTGATGCGCAAGGCAATGGAGCTAGGTTGCGATCTGGTAGGTGGCATTCCGCACTACGAATTCACGCGCGACATGGGTGTTGAAGATGTGCATTACGCCTTCGCCCTGGCGAAGGAATTTAACCGCGATATCGATTGCCATTGTGATGAAACCGATGATCCTCACTCACGCTTCACCGAAGTGATGGCGGCGGATACGCTGGAGCAGCGATGGCAAGGGCGTGTGACTGCGAGCCATTGTACGGCGATGCACTCGTATGATAACGCTTACGCTTTCAAACTGCTCCGTCTGCTGGCGCGCGCACAGGTGAATGTGGTCGCTAATCCGTTTGATAATGTCGTTTTGCAGGGGCGCTTCGACACCTATCCCAAGCGCAGAGGCATCGCGCGCGTCAAAGAACTGCTGGCGGCGGGCGTAAATGTCGCGCTGGGCCATGACTCGATCATGGACCCCTGGTTCCCGTTGGGGCGCGGCGATATGCTGGCGGCGGCACAACTGGCGCTCTTCCTGTGCCATATGAGCGGCTACGAAGAAATCAATGATGTGCTGGATCTGATAACCACCAATGCCGCCCGTGTACTACGCATTCAAGATCGCTATGGCATCGAGGAAGGCAAACCGGCGGATTTCCTGGTGCTGGATGCACCTTCCGCTTTTGAGGCGTTGCGCCTGCTGCCGCCGCGTCTGCATGTCTTCAAAGGTGGCCGCGAGGTGGCAACCACGACGCCGGGACGCAGCGTTGTCAGGCGTGTCGGCGACCAGGGTGGACAAGAGGTAACATTCCGTATTCCATCCTCGGAAGGGCTAGTGTAGGAACGGGTTCACCGCGTCCGATTAGAGAATGTTCACCGCGCGCGCCGCCAGCAGCACCACGACCACCATTGAAATAATGGCCTCAAGCATCATCAGGAACTTAGCGGCCCGGCTCAATGGAAATGTATCAGTAGGGCTGAGTGCGGTGGCGGCGGTGAAGGCTAGAAAAACATAATCCAGGAAATGAGGTACCCAGCCGCCGCTGTTGCCATCGGCCTGCTGTGGAAACAGAAAATCCGCTGCTTGATGACCTTTTTCGCGCCGCTTGAGTGGGCCACCCCCATCAATTTCCCAGTACCAGAGGGCAAAGACCAGAATATTTGAGGCCCAGATAAGTACTGCGTCGCGCAAGAGCACCACAGCTTTAGTGGTGCTATTAGAGAGCGATAAAACCAGCAAGATAACTGTACCCAGCATGCCGACGGTGACAACACCGAGCAAGATCAGTGCTAATAGACGCCTGATACGGGGAGGCAAACCACGATTGGTCAGTCCTTCCACGACGAGCGGTACCAGCAAAATGAGTTCAATGACCGGTAGAAGCCACCGGGGTCCCAGCGTAAGGTCGGAGGGCAGGATGAAGTTAATGAGGCCGAGGACAAGAATGCCTATTGCCGCCTGCCAGCGCGGTGCCAGAGGTATCTCATCCATTGAGGCGTCAGCTCTATCGTTCTGCCGTTGTGGGCTATGTTGTGGCGAGGTTTGACCAGTCTGAGCCATCGATTCTGTTCCTCTCCTTCTCGCTACTCTACCACTCATTGTACTGAAACACTACGGTGTAAGCAAGTTCACAGGATAAATGAGCAGGCATATCGTTCATAGTAGGAGTGATACCTCATGTTCTCCTTGCTCGCGGATATTCTGCTTATTGGTAGTATGACAATTTGTTCATTAACTCTGCCAAACTACACATTTCTGTCACAGAATCTGTTATACTAATGGCACGATATTGAGAGGCAATATATCGGAATATGTAGTATATAAGGTTGATAATGATGGTGGAAGTGAAGCAAGACTCCGAAGTTACTCAGGGTATAGAAGTGATAACGACTCTCTTGCAGGAATGTAGTGCGATAGCCGATTATCGCACGCTGCGTGATAGCTTACCCAGACGCCTGACCGCGCTTCTACGCTGTCGCTGCGTCTTGCTTTATCAGCGCGTTGGGGCAACATTACAATTTGCGGCCGGCACATTCGACGATCAACCCGGTTGGTCGGCCTCGCTGCTGGCGGTAGCCCGTATCAATCCTATCGAGCTGGATGAGGATGTGCCGGAGGCACGTGCGTGGCGGGAGCGACGCGCCGTCTTGTGGCCAGTCATCCATCCAAGCGGCATAGCACTTCCTCTGCTTTATCGGCAGCGCGCTATCGGGGTGCTAGTAGCACTACGCGGGCGTCCCTCTTCTCCCTCGTGCTGGCAATCCGATGAGCTTCCATACCTCAATGCTGTGGCGAGCATTGTAGCGCTGTTGCTTGAGAACACTCGTCTCCTGGAACATGACCGTGAGCGCATTCAGGAACTCTTGCTGCTGAATAGTGTAAGCAAGCAAATGAACTATGCTCTCTACAATGAGGAGCGTATTCAGACAATGGTTGTGCAGCGCACGCGCGAGATCAGCGGAGCTGAGTGGTGTATTCTTATTGATTCACAAACAGAGACGGTAACGGGAGACGCAAAATGGCTCTCCCCTGCACTGCGTTCATTGCTACTTCAACAGTATCGGGAGAAACATTTGCTTGCTCCACTGATTATCGAACGTCCAGGCGACCACCACAATGCCTGGGTAACTGAGTGTCTTAGCCAGCTTGCGCCACAGGTCAAAACGTTGTTTTTACTGCCGGTGGTCGGTGGCAGGTATGATGGCAGAGAGCATGGTGCGCTGGTACACACTTTGGGCGAAGGGTCATTAGAGCCACGCCTGCACGGTCTGGTTGTGGGAGGCTATCATTATGCACGCAAGCTGCGGCAAGAGGAGCAGATGGTGCTGCAAGTACTGGTAAGTCAGGCCGGTGCGGTGCTGGAAAATATCCGCTTGATGGCCGAGGTGGTGGAGGCGCGCAATGAAGCGCGGAGATTGCTACGGCAGGTACTGGATGATCGGCGGCTAAAAGAGTTAATAGTGCAAAGTATCCCTTCCGGGTTGATTACAACAGACCGCTATGGGAACATTACAACATGTAATAGATCAGCAGAGGAGATTCTGGGTTATGAGGCTCGTGAGGTGATCGGTCAGCCACTGCATCGGTTACTGGATGCCCGCCGCATCACGGGCGCAGCTTCCTTCGCGCTGGATGCCCCGATTGAACAGGAAGCTCTGGTGGTGCGCCGGGGCGAGGTGAGCCATGTTACACTAGAGGCACAGACTCATGACGGTCAACCGTTAATGTTAGATGTGACGGCGCAGCCTCTGTATGGTGAACATGCCCGCCAGGAGGGCTGCCTTGTGACATTCAGCGATGTGACCTCTGTGCATCGTCTCGAAGAAGAGAAGCGTCGTCTGGATCGTCTGGCTTCCCTGGGTGAGATGGCAGCCAGTGTTGCCCATGAGGTACGCAATCCCCTGGCCTCAATTAAGACCTCTATCCAGATGGCAATGGATGATCTGGCCGCTACGTTGCCCCACGCACCTTTGCCGGGAGATGATGAAGCTCACACTGAACAGGAGCATGTGCAAGAGATAAAGGAGTCGATGACCATTGTGCTGCAAGAAGTCGAGCGGCTGGATACTATCGTGCGTGATCTCCTGCTCTTTGCGCGCCCACGCCGTCTTCATCGCCGTGCCTGTGATCTGACAGTGCTGTGTGAGCATGTCTTGCATATCATGCGTTCTCAATGCGAGCAGGCCGGAATCACTGTGCAGCGCATCTATCAGGAGGTCCCGGAAGTATGGATCGATGTGGCCCAGATTGAGCAGGTGCTACTCAACCTCTGTATGAACGCTGTGCAGGCGATGGAAAGCGGAGGGACACTGACGGTTATCTGCCATCGCTATACTGTTGATGAGACCTGCCGCAGTATGCAGCATGGACAGACATGGGTGGAACTCGTGGTGCGCGATACCGGCTGCGGTATTGCACCTGAGCAGCAAGTGCGCATTTTCCAACCATTTTTTACAACGAAAGCGCACGGCATCGGACTGGGATTGCCGATCTCGCGCCGTTTTGTGGAGGATCATGGTGGCTGTCTCGTCGTGAAAAGCCAGCAGGGGATGGGTAGCAGCTTCGCGGTGCGTTTGCCTGTGCTGGTGCCTCGTGAGCCTGAAAGCAGGTCAAAGAATAATAAAAATAAATAAGAGCGCATGTGAGGAAGGGTGGCTGTGAGATGGGTTGTACACTGTTGATTATCGATGATGAACCGTATTTGCCACATCAGTTAGCGCGTTTTTTGCGCAAGCACGGCTATGAGGTGGAGACGGCGGTAGATGGTGAGAGCGGGCTAAAGCTAGTGCAGAAGGAGATGATCGATCTGGTGCTGCTCGACCTGCGTCTGCCCCGTATGAGCGGGCTTGAGGTGCTGGAAGAACTGCGCAAGCTGGAGCCTGAACTGCCCGTTGTGATGCTCACGGCGCATGGAGACGTGCAAACCGCTGTCCGCGCAATGAAGCTCGGCGCGGCTGATTATCTACTAAAGGGCTTTGATCTGGACGAACTCCTGCTTGTGGTGCAACGTACCTTAGAGATGAGTGCGCTATGGCGTGAACTGCGACAATTGCGCCGTGAGCGTAATGATAATTACCATTTTTCGCATATCATCGGTCGCAGTGAACAGATGAAGGCTATTTTTGAACTGGTAGAGCGGGTGGCGCGCAGCGAAACCGCCTCAGTACTCATAATGGGTGAGAGTGGCACGGGCAAGGAGGTGGTGGCACGGGCTATTCACGAACAGAGTTCACGTGCCGGTGGCCCGTTTCATCCTCTTAACTGCGCAGCTATTCCACCACATCTGTTAGAGAGTGAACTCTTTGGCTACGAGCAATATGCTTTTACCGATGCAAAAAAGCAAAAGAAAGGGCTACTCGAACTGGCAGAAGGTGGTACCCTCTTTCTGGATGAGATCGGTGAGATGTCACTGGATATGCAAGCGAAGTTGTTGCGCGTGCTAGAAACGCACTCCTTTTTTCGTCTGGGCGGTAATAAAGAGGTCAGGATGCATGTGCGTGTGTTGGCGGCTACTAATCGCAATCTTGAGCAGGCAGTGAAAGAGGGAACTTTCCGTGCTGATCTCTATTTTCGTCTGGCGGTGCTAAAGATTGTCTTGCCACCTCTGCGCGAGCGACCGGAGGATATTCTACTCTTTGCCTCTTATTTTATTGAAGACTTCAACAAGATGTTGGGGCGGAACGTGCGACGGATTGCACCGGATGTGCAGCGAATGTTACGGGCATATAGCTGGCCCGGTAATATTCGTGAGCTAAAGAATGTCATTGAGCGTGCTATGATTCTCAGTAATAGCGATGAGTTGAGTGCTGAACATTTTCCGCAAGAGATGATGGGGTCATCGGCAACAGATAAGCCGCAGGATATGGAGATGCGTGATCCCTGGGAAGCGTGGTTAGACGAACATCCGTCAAGCCCGGTTTCGTTGGAAGACATTAACGAACGTGTGGAGCAACATCTTATTCGCTGGGCATTGGAGACGGCACACCATAACCGTACACGGGCGGCAGAGCTATTAGGTCTATCGAAGGTGGATCGGTTGCGTTACTTGATGCGCAAATATAGCATAGAGAGCCGTGCATCTGATTAATGCTCTGACGAGGTGGTGCCGCCGGTGAGCGTGAGCAACTCGGCCTCGATCTCACACCAGACCTGTTGTTCAATTTCTGCCTGATTGAAATGTTGATGGCGGGGCGAAACCTCTTGAAATTTTCTGGTTACGCGCTCGCGGAATGTTGCCAGGTAGGGTGCTTGCTCTTCTGGGGTGGGCATGATACGTAATTCAATCTGGGCCGGATCATAGAAATCCTCACGGTCGAAGGCGAGGCTCAGCAGATCACTGAAGGTTGCTAAGAGTGCAAGGCGCTGCTGGGAGAAATAGTTGAATTGTCTGCTCGATGCCAGCAGGCAACCTGCGATGCGCCCACCAAGACGGATAGGATGCGCGGCGGCACTGTTCTCGTAGGGGTCACGAATAACGGGGATAGAACTGGGTTTGGTTACATCGTCATCCTTCACAATATGGCGTACTTCGACGGCGTAGCCGGACATGGATTCGAGGCCCAGAAAATGCACATCACTCTCCAGGTCGGCTGTCCAGGGTGGCGTTCCTTTGCCCATCCGTTCGCGCAAACTACGCACCTTGCCGTCGGCTTTTGTTGGAGGCATACACTGGATCAACTTGACGGCCATGCCCAGATGATTGGGGTCAAGCTGCTCGAGGGCCTGTTTCAGCACCATGTCGCTGATACGCCAGAAGCGCAGTCCCTCGGTGATAATCGTGCGTTCGTGGAGAACCTGGGCAAAGAAGCTGGAGGGTATCTGCTCGGTGGTGTCGTCACGCAGCCAGGATTGGATATCGGGGTATGTCAATTCCAATGCTTCCAGCAGAGCCTGTCTATGCTCAGACTGTAATACCTGTACGAGCTTAATCAGGTGCGCGCGTTGCGGTTTCGCGTCGCCGGAGGCCCAGCGATTGAGCGTCATAGGCGCGATGCCGAGCGCGGATGCTAACCGTTGTTTTTCACCTGGAGTTTTAAGGATTGTGGCAAGGATGCCCGACCAGTGTTCCTGAGATTGCCCCATTACTCTACCTCATAACTGTAAGCTCTCTATTCTACCTGTATCGGTTTGTATGATAGCAGAGGTAACGAGGAACGTCAATGTTGGAATAAAAGGAGGAAACGAAATCAGTTGTACTTTTTGCGTCTAGCCTGTATCATAGAGGTAGGAATCAGGACAGATTGGGGGGGCATATGCCAAAGAGGGTCGTAATTGTCGATGATGATCGAGAGGTACGAGAAATCGTATCGTTCGCACTCACTCGTAGCGGCTTTGAGGTTGTTGCCGCAGAAAGCGGCCAGCAACTTCAGGATTTGCTAGCACGGGCAAGTGTTTTGCCGGACTTAATTATTCTTGATGTCATGATGCCGGGAGAGGATGGATATCGCATCTGTCACCACTTGCGCACCGATGCGCGTACCAGTGCTATTCCTATCATAATGGTGACAGCGCACGCGGAAGATATTTATGCGCGCATCAGTGTTGACCTGGGGGCGGCGGAGCATATAACGAAGCCGTTTCATCCATTTGCGCTGGTTGAGAAGGTGAGAGCGTTGCTGAATGAGTAGTGGGACGACTGGATGTGGCCAGTTCTGTATATTGTAGGAAAATTGCGAGAGAAAGGACTTGTCTGGACGCACAAAAGTTGGTATCATTACAAGCAAGAGCGTCCTGATAAGTTCAAGGAAGCGATGCGGCATGCCAAACAGATATGAACGCGAGATCGAAGAAATACTGCGAAATTTAGAGCAGGCGACTCCCAGGCAAGGGCGAGGCCAGAAGTTCGGCGACCATTTCCGTAAGGCAGCGACCTCCAGGCGTCCTCGGCAGCGAAGGAGTTTCTCTCTACATTTGACGATGCCGGAGTGGTTGCTGGCGGTTGCAATTGCGGCTGCGCTTATCGCCGGGGGATATTATTCTGTGACCAGTGTGCAGAATATTTTCACGGGTGTAGTGGCTTCATTTGCCATGCTCTGCCTGGTGCTGGTGATGTTTTCGCAGTTTCTTTTTCAGCCACGAAGTAGTCGTTCGACAGCGTATGGGAAAGTCAAGCCAATTCGGCGTGGGCCAATTTCGAGGTTAAAAACGCAGTGGAATCTCTTCATCTTGAAGATACGGTATCGGCGTCGTAACGACTAGGGAAGCGTGAACGGATAGGATGGAATGCCCGCATACTTGACAAGTCGCTAAAAGCATGCTATAGTCCAGGTGGTAAAGAAAGCGGGGTGTGGCGCAGTTGGTAGCGCGCCTGGTTTGGGACCAGGAGGTCCGCGGTTCGAGTCCGCGCACCCCGACCATGCGGGAGTAACTCAGTGGTAGAGTTCCTGCCTTCCAAGCAGGCTGTCGCGGGTTCGAGTCCCGTCTCCCGCTCTAACGTATGGAACCGTCTCTCTACAAGCCCTTCTCAGGCCGATTGGTGACAACCAGGCGGCGGATGAGAGAGCTAGAGGACGGTTTTGCTTTTGGTGAAAAGGCGTGCAATGAAAGCCTGCCTACCATGTGTTGTAAAAGCCTGCCTCATCACGCACGTGAAAGCCTGTCTCTCTCTTCTTAC
>DAOTVZ010000335.1:0-5429 GCA_034436045.1 Ktedonobacteraceae bacterium
CCGGTGAATCTGCGCCAGTCATTCGTGAAAGTGGTGGCGACCGCAGCGCCGTCACCGGTGGCACGCGCGTCCTCTCCGATTGGATCATCGTGCAAATCACCGCCAACCCTGGCGAAACCTTCCTGGATCGCATGATCTCCCTGGTAGAAGGGGCCAATCGGCAAAAGACGCCTAACGAGATCGCCCTTAATATCCTGCTCGCCAGTCTGACACTCATTTTCATGCTGGTCGTGGTGTCCCTGGAACCCTTTGCGATCTATTCCGGTCAGGCCGTCTCCATCACCACACTGGTTGCCTTGCTGGTCTGTCTCATTCCCACCACCATTGGCGGTTTGCTCTCAGCTATCGGTATCGCGGGCATGGATCGCATGGTACAGCGCAACGTGCTGGCTATGAGTGGGCGTGCTGTCGAAGCTGCCGGGGATGTGGATGTGCTGCTGCTGGACAAGACCGGTACTATCACCCTGGGCAACCGGCAGGCCAGCCGTTTCATACCCATAGCAGGTGTCGATGAGCGCACGGTTGCCACTGCCGCTCTCCTCTCCAGCTTAGCCGATGAGACACCGGAAGGTCGCTCCATTGTCACCCTGGCCAGAGAACGCTATGCTCTTACCGAGGACACCCCTACCAGCGCCACTTTTATCGCCTTTTCCGCCCTCACTCGTATGAGCGGTGTCGATCTGGAACCCAGGGCTGGCGCACCGCATAGTATCCGCAAAGGTGCCGCCGACGCCGTGGCGGCCTGGGTGAATGAGCATGGCGGACAGGGCAGCGAGGAACTACACAGCATCGTCGAGAGCATCGCCCGCGCCGGCAGTACGCCGCTCGTCGTCGCCGAAACGATCATGGATGCTAACTGCCAGAGCGAGCAGGCCCGCTTACTAGGCGTGATCGAACTGAAGGATGTTGTGAAACGCGGTATGCAGGAACGCTTCGCGCAGTTGCGCAAGATGGGCATTCGCACCATCATGATTACCGGCGATAACCCTTTGACAGCCGCCGCCATCGCCAAAGAGGCCGGCGTCGATGACTTTCTGGCCCAGGCCACCCCGGAAACCAAAATGAAGCTCATTAAGGAGCAACAAGCAAAAGGCCATCTCGTTGCCATGACAGGCGACGGCACCAACGACGCTCCTGCCCTGGCGCAGGCCGACGTGGGTGTAGCGATGAACACCGGCACCCAGGCCGCCAAAGAGGCCGCCAATATGGTCGATCTCGACTCTAACCCCACCAAATTGATCGAGGTCGTCGAGGTCGGCAAACAGTTACTTATCACACGCGGCGCACTGACGACCTTCAGCATCGCTAACGACGTAGCTAAGTACTTCGCCATCATCCCTGCCGCCTTTGCTGCTACCTATCCACAGCTCAACGCGCTGAATATCATGCGGCTCTCAACACCCGATAATGCGGTACTGGCCGCAGTCATCTTTAATGCACTGATCATCATCGCGCTAGTGCCTCTGGCCCTGCGCGGGGTCAAGTACCGCCCCATTGGAGCCAGCGCGCTCTTACGCCGCAATCTGCTGATCTACGGTCTGGGCGGCATCATCATTCCATTTATCGGCATCAAGTTGATCGACGTGATCCTGGTGGCGTTGCATTTAACGCTTAGATAACCGCCTCAGGTAAGGTAAAAGAAAGAAGAGGAGACTATGAGTGTAATACACACTGAACCTCCACAGGTGAATGAACCGGCACCAGCCCCGCGCTCATCGTCCATCACTCGCCATCTGCGTCCGGCCATCGTTATAACGCTACTGCTGGCTGTGGTGACAGGACTCATCTATCCGGGCATCGTGACAGGGATTGCGCAGTTGCTCTTCCCATCCCAGGCCAATGGTAGCCTCATTACCGTCAACGGTAAAGTCATCGGTTCGACCCTGATCGGCCAATACTGGACTTCACCTCTATACTTTCATGGTCGGCCCTCCGCGACTGTGAATCCGACTACAGGCACGCCTGAACCATATGCCGCCGATAACTCAGCGGCCTCCAACCTGGGACCAACCAATCAGCAATTGCTCACGGGCAATGGACAGCAAATCACCATCGCACAGGGCACACCGGTTCCCGCCGATGCCACACCGGTGCCAGGCAAGAAGAATACCTACTACGTACCCGGTTCGTATCTCGGCGTGCAAAACTATGCGCAACAGTTCCGTGAGGAGAATGGTCTGGCCCCCAATACGCCCCTGCCATCCGATATCGTGACAGCCTCCGGCTCCGGTTTAGACCCGGACATCTCCATCGAAGCCGCACTCTTGCAGGTCAATCGCGTCGCAAAGGCACGCGGATTGAGTGTGACCACCGTGCGCGCTCTGGTGATGAGCCATGTTCACGGGCGCTTCCTGGGCATCTTCGGTGAACCCTATGTCAATGTTTTAGAATTAAATATGGCACTGGACAACCTGAAGTAGATTAGCAAGGAGCGTCATGAGCAACGATAAAGACGACAAACGTCCAGACCCGGAAACGCTCTTGCAACGCTATCACCTTCGTGATCGTGATATAGTGCCATCTGAAGGAGAGAGCAACCCTCAGCTCTCTCCTTTCAGAGAGAGCGAAGCACCCAGGCGCGGACGCTTACGTATCTATCTGGCGGCAGCGCCGGGTGCAGGTAAAACCTATGCCATGCTGCAAGAAGGACATCGGCGCGAGTCACGTGGCGCATATGTGGTCATTGGCTATGTAGAGACGCATGGACGCCCGCTCACCGAAGCACAAATCGGTGATCTCCCTGTCGTGCCACGCAAAAAAGTCTCTTATCGCGGCATTACACTTGAAGAAATGGACACAGAAGCCATCCTTGCGCTCCACCCAAAAGTGGTGCTGGTGGATGAACTGGCCCATACCAACGCCCCCGGCTCAAAGCACGAAAAACGCTACCAGGATGTAGAAGACCTGCTTAACGCCGGTATCCATGTCGTGACGACACTCAATATCCAGCATCTGGAGAGCGTCAATGACCTGGTAGCCAGTATTACCGGCGTGCGTGTGCATGAAACATTACCAGATCGCATTCTTGATGAGGCTGACGAGGTGGAGTTAATCGACATCTCTCCCTATGCGCTGCGCCAACGCATGAAACACGGCAATATCTATCCCCCTGACCGTATCGAACCCGCCTTACACAACTTCTTCCGCGAGGGTAATCTAACCGCGTTGCGCGAACTGGCATTGCGCCGTGTTGCCGAGAAGACGCAAAAGCAACTTGAACACTACATGACAGAGCATGGCATCAGCCGCATCTGGCCCGCCAGCGAGCGTGTCCTGGTCGGCTTCGATGGTCGCCCTCACATGCGCCAGGTGTTACGTGATGCCTGGCGGCTCGCACATGGTCTACATGCCGACCTGATCGCCGTCAATATCCAGCCAGAAGGTATGCGCAACTGGACAGGTCGCCTCGTTGCTCTGCTGCGTTACGGTCAAGATGCCAAACAGCACCGCGCCGCTATGCGGCGTCGCCTGGAAGAGCATAAACGATTAGCAGAAGATCTCGGTGCCGAAGTTGTCCAACTCAAAAGTGACGACATCGCCCGTGCGTTATTAGAACTGGCACGCAAACGTCAAGTGACACAGATCGTTCTGGGCCAACCGGCGCGTAGCCGCTGGGAAGAGATACTGCGCGGCTCTATTACTAATCGCCTGCTCCGCCTGGGGGCCGAGATGGACATTCATCTTGTTCCTTTACACCATGATGATGATTTTCCGCTTTTATAGCATCTTTTCACATCAATAGAATGTGCCTTCCGCTATAATGGTGCATTTGTCACGCGAAAGATGGTCAGATTGCTGCTATACCTAAAGATGTGGTACAACATCTCTAACAGAGTGACAATAGAGCGAAAGGTAGAAAAAGTATGGCCACGCTCAACTCAGAAGGCTCAGGCTCTGCCGCCCATCTTCAGATCACGCAACCGCGATTGCGTTGGACACAGATTCTCGCCATCAGCATTTTCTCGTTCGCCTTCAACTTCCACTGGGCTGCCCTGAGCCTCATCATCATTCCCAGCCAGGTTCTAAAACTGGTCGGCAATCTGGACAAAGGCACCGCGCTAGCGATTGTGCTGGTACCCGGCGCATTCATCGCCCTTGTCTCCAACCCATTCTTTGGCTGGTTGAGTGACCACACCACCGGCTGGCTGGCGCGGTGGGGCAGTCGCCGCCCCTATATCCTCATCGGCACCCTGGTGAACATCGCCACGCTGGCCTGGATGGCAAGCGCGCGCAGCATTCCCTCACTCGCGTTTGCCTATGCGTTCACACAACTCTCCAGTAACGCCGCCCAGGCTCCCTTTCATGCTCTCCTACCCGATCTCGTCCCCGCCGAACAACGCGGCCTGACCTCCGGCGTCATGGGCCTGCTCTTAATCGCGGGCAATATCGGTGGAGTGATCGTGGCCGGTCTCTACATCAACGCAGCCAATCCGCTGCCTGTCTACCAGCACTATCTCTGGCTCACCTACGGCATCATCATGGCCGTCCTGTTCGTGCTGATGTTAGTCACTATCATTTCAGTGCGTGAACGGGCATTGCGCTCCCGCCAGCAGATGACCACTGAGCAGAAGCCTGCCCTCCTACGACAATCCGTTTTTCGTCTTTCACGCCCCGTACAGATAACGCTGGTCACAACACTGCTTGCCGCCTTGCTGGTCTGGGGCTTGATGGCGCTCTGGAATATGTTTCAAGGCCCCCATCTCCAGATTAATGATACGCTACAACAGGTAATCCTGGAAGTAGTGGTCACGGTAGGCATCCTACGCCTCTTCGACTTCCACCCGCGTCGTACCCCTGACTTCGCCTGGGTACTGGCGACGCGCTTACTCGTAATGCTTGGCATATATACAATCCAGACGTTTCTGGAGTATTACATGCTCGACGTTGTAGGTGCCGCCAACCCGGAACAGGCCACTACCAACTTCGTCATTCTAGTCTCACTCACCAGCCTTTTCAGCGCCTTTATCGCCGGATGGCTCTCAGACCACTTTGGACGCAAACGCCTGGTCTACGTCGCGGGTTATATGATGGCCCTCGTGGGTGTGATCTTCGTCGTCACCCATTCCTATGTCATTGTCTTCGCCTCCGCCGCGCTCTTCGGCCTGGGCTATGGAGCCTATCAAAGCGTCGATTGGGCGCTGGTCGTCGATGTGCTACCCTCAGAACATAACTACGCGCGTGACATGGGCGTCTGGAACATCGCCGCCTCGCTCGCTCAGGTGGTCGCGCCCGTGCTAGGTGGCCCACTGATCGATACCTTTACGCGCGCCGGACATCCCGTCCTGGGTTTTCAACTGCTCTTCGTGATGGCCATTATCTATTGTGTCCTCGGCACCTTCACAGTACGCTTCATTCGCAGTGTACGCAATTAGTAGGGGCGTGATTCATCACGCCCTGGGTACCCTCGATGCGCTCTGAGAGCGTCTTTC
>DAOTVZ010000336.1:0-2871 GCA_034436045.1 Ktedonobacteraceae bacterium
ATCCACCTTCGGTGTATCTTTTTGTTGCTAAAGATATAGCCCATGGTGTACATCAGCATAAAAAAGGTATACACCATGACGCGATAGAGGTGTACACCTTCATCATCTCCTCCCGATACCCTTTTCCTGCTTACGCCCGATATTCACAATATGCTGCTTGACGGTACTGACCGCAATGCAGAGTTGCTCTGCTATCTCTGCATAAGACAACCCCTTCATGCGCAATTCAGCAATTTCTCGCTCTCGCCGTGTCAGTCGTTCTCGTGGCACATGATACTTCCCATGCTTCCCGATCTGCTCAAGCATCCAACGCGAAAAAGCAGGATCAATCCAGAAATCTCCCGCTTGGAGATGCGGAATGATGCGGAGAAGAGCTTCGCAAGGCTCATCCTTGAGATAGGCACACGCCTGACAAGCACAGGCAGCAAGCAGTATATCTCTGCTTGGTTGAGATGCCAGGATGATGCTAAGGCTTTCTGGCACGTGAGCAAGTTCAAGCAGAAAGGCTCGATTGACAACGACGAGGTCATATGAACGCCGTGTGAGTGCAGCTTTGAAAGCGGCTGCCGTACTAACCTCCTCCCGCTACAAACTCGACCGGGAGCGCCGTGACGGTCGCATCGAGCGCCCACCGGCCTTCAAACGCCCGGCCTTGCGCCGCCAGGACGCCACGCTGGTGCCCGCCGAACTGATGCCCACCAGTCCGGTGGTGAAACGGGCGAAGAGGGATTAATTAAGTCCCTATATCAGCTTCAAATGCCCCACGTCATTCAGCGTGAACACGACGCGGTGGGTGCCGTTGGCGCGCACGATGGTGATGGATGTGTTGGCGCAGGGGAAGAAGAAATCGCGCTCCAGGCCCAGTGCCTCGGCAGCGTAGGCGTTGATAGTGCCCCCGTGCGCGAAGACCAGCACGCGCTGACCAATGTGCTGCTGCGCAATGGCATCGATGCTCTCCACCACGCGCTGCCGGAAGGCTTTCGATGGCTCGTTATCGCCGACGGCATCCCAGTTGCCCTCGCGGGCGGCGCGGCGTGTGATCTCCGCCTGCCGCTCGTGTAAAGCTTTAGTCAATATATCCAGGTCCTCGCCAGGACCGGGTTCGGGCAGAGTGATGATACGGCCCAGGCGAATCTCTCTAATACCCTCGACAATGATCGGCGTCAAGCCCAGCGCTTTTGCCAGTGGCTCGGCGGTCTGCTGGCAGCGGAGTAAAGGGCTACTGTAAATAGCGTCAAACTGCTGCTCTTTCAGGCGCTCGGTCAATAAGTGGACCTGTCTGCGCCCGATGCTGCTGAGTGGAAGATCATCGTAGACGCCACTGGGGATAATCTCGTCGGCGGTGGGAATGGCGTCGCCGTGCCGAATCAATAAGAGTTCTGCGGCGTTGGCGCGCCGCAGCAAAAATGGATCACTGGTATTCATCGCGTACTCGTTATCCTCAATATGCTATTGTGTCAGGCGGCGCACCGTCGCTCGCGCCAGAGAGCGTTTGTGAACCTCGTCGGGGCCATCTACGATATGCATGGTGCGTCCGTGCGCCCACATCGCAGCCAGCGGAAAATCATCGCTGACGCCCGCGCCGCCGAAGACCTGAATAGCGCGATTGACCACGTTAGTCAGCATCTCAGGGGCGACAATCTTAATCATGGCGATCTCGTTCTGGGCCGCCTTCTTGCCCAGCGTGTCGATCATCCATGCCGCCTTGAGCGTCAGTAGCCGTGCCTGCTCAATCTCCAGCACCGACTGCGCGATATAATCCTGAATCATGCCCTGCTCCGCCAACGGCTTGCCAAAGGCGATGCGTGTGGCTGCCCGCTGGCACATCAGTTCCAGCGCGTACTGCGCGGCTCCAATTGAGCGCATGCAGTGATGGATGCGCCCCGGCCCCAGGCGCGCCTGCGCAATGGCAAAGCCACCGCCCTCCTCGCCAAGCAGATTGCTCACCGGCACTCGCACATTGTCAAACTTCAGTTCGCAGTGGCTCTCGTTATCAACGTAGCCCATGACAGGTAGATTGCGCACAATCGTCAGCCCTGGCGTATCGCGCGGCACCAGTACCATGCTCTGCTGACGATGCGGGTCGGGATTGTCAGGATCAGTCTTGCCCATGACGATGAAAATCTTGCAACGCGGGCGAGCTGCGCCGGAACACCACCACTTGCGTCCGTTCAGCACGTACTCGTCGCCCTCGCGCCGGATGGTAAGCTGGATATTGGTAGCATCAGAGCTTGCCACATCCGGTTCGGTCATGGCAAAGGCCGAGCGTATCTCGCCATCGAGCAAGGGCTGCAGCCATTGCCGTTTCTGCTCCGGTGTGCCAAATTCCGCCAGTATCTCCATATTGCCGGTATCGGGCGCGGCGCAGTTAAAGACCTCCGAGGCCCAGCCGACACGGCCCATGATCTCGGCCAGCGGCGCGTACTCCAGGTTCGTCAGACCGGCCCCGTACTCTTTATCTGGCAAAAAGAGATTCCACAATCCCTCGGCCTTTGCAATAGCCTTGAGTTCATCGACGATCTCCGCGTGGTGGTGGGGATTACCACTGCGCTCAATCTGCTCGCGGTACGTCTGCTGGTTCGGATAAATATAACGGTCCATGAACTGGCTCACACGGATACGCAGCGCATTGACCTTCTCAGAATAGGCAAAATCCATTCGATACCTCCAGTGGTAGACAAGACCCTTCTCTTATTCCTGACTATATCACATTTCAATGGATGATCGCGTGCCTCGCTTTACAACCACGTGTATAATGAGCGCGTACAGACGGGTCAGCCGTAACCTGTAAGGAGCGGCGACGTACATGCTTATGACAAATGCAGCAAACTAACAGTAGAGGTAGGTGCGCAGAGGTGCTTCACTGTCTCA
>DAOTVZ010000337.1:0-6062 GCA_034436045.1 Ktedonobacteraceae bacterium
GTAAGCAATTGACCAAGTACATTTGTGCCAACAAGCATCTGATCCCCAACAGGTTTCGCTCCCCAAAATGGATCGCGGCGCGATTCTTCAACAATTGGTTTATTACCGGTAGATAAAAGCAAGGAAGCGAATTGTTCCCAGTTTTGAGCCAGCTTTACACGTAAACACCACCACATGATTTTCACCCGTACATCATCCCAATCAGGGCGCGAATCTTTTCGATAGGGCTTACTTTTCATCTTCGCCGTCATGGGACTGGCCTGTCCAATAATAATTTTCTGCACATCTGGCCTGTGGGGAAAGCGACATGCCTGATAAAGAGCTTCAGTTGTCAATATTTTAATATCGTTAATACGGAGCGGATAGCCGCCCGCCATATTCGATAGACCCCCAAAACGCTCGTTAGTTTTTAGGAAAACAGCACATTCGTCACGACGATACTCAGCAACCTCACGCTTTATCTTCATCTGCTCTTCCTTCCGACAAAGATCTATCGAATATTTGTTCTCTTTATTATAACATATCCCTAACTCGATTGGTCACACGTGGGAAAAGTGGATACCAGATACTAAAAGGATGATTTACATAACGTTGATCTGCATCTCCCCACCATAGGACGAGAGGGCAGTTATTCGCAATATTACGATACGTCACAAAGAGCGTACCAAAACCTAAAGATGTAAGTGGCGTAAAGCCTAGAGGACGTATTGATGGAGCTACACTCCGGCAAGCTCTAATAATCTGAATACCTTTACGCAAAAAAGCCTGCTCAACAACCCTTCTAGCTTCAGGGGATGAAAAGAGTGTTTCTTGTATATTCCCAACAGAAACAGGGCGGAAAAGCCTTTCAGGGGTCACTTTATACGTAGCATTTTCACACAGTTCAGATACGTATGCATCAATGAGTTCATCTTTCGAGACTCTTTCAGGCCAGAGGATTTCACTACACACATTAGATGCATGTGTATCATTTATTTTCAAGAAGGTACTTCCTCTAAAAGTAATTTTAAAGTCCTGTACTGCTCGCATTATATGCGGAAGGGCATATTTCGTTCCTTCTTCATGACGAGCAATAGCATATACAATTAACTCACATTTCTCAACAATCGTGGAGAACCATCCACTTGTCAAATCATACCTTAGCCGATTGCCTGTATAGATTGCGTCATCTAAATAGATATACTTCTTTATTGACTTTGTTCCTATATCAGCCAGAGAATAGCCAAAATCTTCACGCAGGGTTTCATCTACTAGCTCCAATATAGCTCGTTGGCTACTATTTTCAGCTTGAAGAGACAGAAAGCTCACATTCTCCATGATAGCATGATTTTGTCCTTCCGCAACTATCCTCAAAATAAACCTGCGAATAATTTCTTTTACCTTACTTCTGGAAAAATAAAATTTCTTCATAACGTGATTCATTTCATACAAGATGACATACTGATCTTTCTTGTCAAACTGATTTAGCCATCTTTCAATATGCCGAGGTATATCCCCTTCTCCGCGCACAGGTAAATGCTTATAATCCTTAATAATTTCTGCCAATGACAAGAGTAGTGACCTGCGTCCATTATCAGCCATAGTCTCCCCCCCATCTACGTGATAAGGCAAGGTTTTACCTAAACAATTATAATATATTTATGGGTAATCAGGCTACATAATATACAACATTTTGTTGGAGAACCTCATGGTACATGCCACCTTGACCGACAGAGAGAAAGCTTTTGTGTTGCGCATGCGGGCAGCGCGACTGGCTACGGCGGATGAGCAGGGCCGACCGCATGTGGTACCCATTTGTTACGCTTTTGACGGTACACACTTCTATACACCACTGGATGAGAAGCCTAAGCGCGTGGAGGGAACGAAGTTGCGGCGAGTGCGCAATATCGAGGCGCGACACGAAGCGGCACTGCTGATTGATCAGTATGATGATGACTGGTCACAGCTTGGCTATCTGTTATTACACTGCAAGGCGGAATTGATTATATCAGGAGACGAACGGCACACAAAAGCCATCGCATTGTTACGTACACGCTATGTGCAGTATCAGACGATGGCACTGGAACAATACCCTGCTATCATGCTCACTCCTGAACGTGTAACCGCGTGGGGGCCAGCACTGGTCGGAGAAACGCCACCATGACATTAGCGCCCAACAATGGTAGCGTAGCTATCAACCATCAGTAGTTTCTGAGCTTGCTGCTGTCTCCGCGCCCATTCAGGGCTATTGAACGGCTCGGTGCTATCATATCCCCAGCGTAAAGCCAGCAGATCAAACACAACGAGCAGCACAAACAGTAGCAAGAGAAAAGATAACATTGCCTGTTCTCCTTTTGTCCTATCGTTATAGACAGTTATGCAAGAACACTATTGTATATTACAACAATATTATCAACTCATTTCATCCCCCCGAAAAGCAACGGTAGATAATCGTTACTCTTCGGAGATAAAGTGGCACAGAAACCACTATGTCCTGCTTAAAAAAGCCCGCACCGCTGTCATCGTTTCATCATAACGGTCGCGGCGGATGTTGTGACCAGCACCGCCGATATGCACCACCTCGCCCTGTTTCCAGAGTCGTGCCGCTTCCTGAGCCGCTGCTGGCGTGACAATCGCGCCCAACTGAGGGTCAGCCGTAATGAGTAGGACAGGGCACTGGATGCGTGCAAGCAGTTCGCGCCAGGGATAGCTATCAGGCGCTCCCCCACGCTCCAAAACATCGATTTGCACCTCGGCCTTCGAGTCGGCCCAGGGAATGATCTCCTCTTCGACCCAGTTGGGATTCATAGCAAACCCTCTGGCGATGCGCCCCTCACGAGACAACGCCTTAAGCTCGAAAACCCATTGCCATCTCTGTCGCTGTGCTTGCTCATCTGTCTGAGCCGGGGGCCTATCCACAAAAGGCGGGTCTTCGAGGATCACCGCCCGAACCAGTTCAGGATAGCTTGCCGCCACCGTCGCCGCCGTGCGCGCGCCCATCGAATGCCCGAACAAACAGGGTTTTTCCAGTCCCAACGCTCGAATGACTCCTGCGGCATCATCGGCCAGGATCGTGGTCGAGAAACCGGTTGCAATGCCATCAGAGCGTCCATGACCGCGCGCATCGGTCATGACAATGTCATAGTCGCCTTCGAGTGCATGAGCCACACGCGACCAGCACAGCCCGTTATCGGTGAAACCGTGCAACAGAAGCATAGATGGCTTGCCTTTGTTACCAGTTCGATAATAATGAATGTTGATCCCATTGGCCTGCACATTCCCTTCCGACCATTCTGCCATCTCATACGCCTCCTTTTCTTACAAAACAGTTTATTGCAGCCTACGACGCATCAGGTCGGCTACCCGCCGTTGTTCTTCGGCAGGCGAGACGGCCAGCGCCTCTATCACACGCAATTGATCATCCATCGTGCGATTCTGGCTTAACTTATATTTCCCTTCCAGGCGTGTGATCTCAATTTCAACGCCAACCACAGCGCGCATCATCTTGCGCAGGTAGTCGTCTATTGGCTGGAGGTGCCATTGCTGCGCAAAACCGGCCTCGTTCGTCTGCACCAGGACACGCAGCATCTCGTACAACTCTTGCTCGTCATCAACGATGCGTGGCAGACCATAGGCATGCACGACAGCGTAGTTCCAGGTCGGTACACTGGGATGCACGCCGTACCAGGAAGGTGAGATATAGGCATGTGGCCCCTGAAAAATGACCAGTATCTCTTGTTGTGGGTCAAGTGTGCGCCATTGTGAGTTAGCACGCGCGAAATGGCAGGCCAGCACGCCATAGCGTCCGCGCTCACTATTCAGTGTGAACGGCAGATGGCTGGCAAGCAACGTGCCCTCGTGCTGAGTGATGAGCGTGGCGAAGCTATAGGTACGCATGAACTCGTGCAGGGTTTGCACATCATCTTCCCGATTGAAGGAGGGGATATACATAGTTACCTCTTTGACAAGAACGACTTCGGAGAATCTCCATCCCTATACCACCACTATACACACTCGTACAGATAATTACTACCGCCAACTTGCTAGAAAGCCACAGGATTGGTTGGGTTGGACGACATTAGTGGAGAGTGGGCAGGCGCTTCGTGATACGCAAATGCTCCAGCAACTGTTCAAAGCCCACGTGCTGGGCCAGAGTACGCATGCGGCGGAAACCCTCACCGTAGATGGGATCGGGATTGCGCAACATACTTTCGCGGCGATAACGCGCCATCTCGGTGCCCTGCTCGCCATAATAGCGGTAGGCCAGCAGTTCACAAAAACCCTCCTCGGCCCACTGAGGCAGATTTTGAATGCCATGCACAATCAACCAGGCATGACCCAGTTCGTGAATTACAATGCCCTCGAAGAGAAAAGAGGGTAGTCCACGTAGCACGGCAATTTTATCTACCCTGTTCTGCACAATGCGCCCATCCGCCGTATAGGTCGTACTCAGCGTCGCCCCAAGCGTGTGATGGTCGTGCTGATCGCGCAGATAGCTTGCCAGAGTTGTGCGCCCACAGAGTTCGAGTGCGATGGGCAAATTGTTGTAGCGCAACCCCTGACCGCTTACCCATTGCTTCAATTGACTAAAAACGGGTTGCGCATCTTTCACCGTCTCAATCGCGCTTTTACGACAGAGCGGGCAACGCACAGCATCATGCTGTCCATACTCCTCTTGCATCTCCGGCGGCACTAAGCGACCACAATAGGCACAGGGCGGATACTGGCCCTGATGCTCTTTACAATACTGATTACCCCACTGATCGACGAGAAATTCGCCTATCAGCGGCTTGCCACAAAAGACACAGCGCGGCAGCACATACTGAGTAAGGCACGCTGGATGATATGGTCTTCCTTCATGAACATGAAAAACCATGCCACCAATCGGCTGATGGCATGCTGCACAGAGAAAATGCTCAGGATGCCACGCTGCATTCAGAGCGATGAGCGCATTCCCCCAGATCGGTTTTCCGCATGCCTTGCAAATCTGTCCAAACATAATTATTATCCCAGGGCGACTGCCAGGGTCGCTCCTACCATACACGAACGGCATAACCTGCAACGCCTTGCTCACTTATCACTCGCGCTCAGATCATATAGCTGTAATAATCATAGCGTGATATTTCATGAAAACCACATGAATGATACAGCGCCAGCGCGCTCTCATTCTTGACTTCAACCTCTAAAGCCACGTCGCGCAGACCCATCGCGTAGACTTCCTGCACGGCACGCACCAGCATCTGTCGTCCATAGCCTTTGTGCTGGTACTCTGGCAGCACACCGAAGCCATAGATGAAGGCTTCCTGCTCATCGAACCACACCTCTATCTTACCAATATACACGTCATTGAGCAGAGCAACATAGGAGCGACGCGACGAATCTCCAAAATCGTAGCTGGCTACGTCTTCATCAATCTCAAAAGCCGTCGCGGTGATATGTGCCAGAATGGCTCTCTCATCCGGTCGCGCCGGGCGGAATTCGAGGTTTGGAGCAAAAGACGTGGAAGTGCGTAGCTCACTCAACACCATGCGATACTCCGAGTGGTGGTAGTGCGCTGACAACGCCGTCACAAATGCCAGTCCGCTCCTTGCATTCTGTTCAACAATCAGAAAGAGCTTTTTTACCCCGCGCCAACGGCACTCCTCACTGGCCTGACGCAGCAGCATACTAAAAATACCTTGCCGACGATAATCGGGATGTACCATGCCGCTTATTTCGGCCTCATGTGAATTAAACACATAAATGGCAAGATAGCCGACTAGCCGTCCTTGCTGATAGTAAAACAGATCATTCATCTCATCGGATGAGCGGCTCCGCAGTATACTCCAGTTTAGTTTGATGTCCAGCCCCTCACAGGTGTTGCAAATGTGGGCCAGATGCTCAATCTCCACCAGGTCTGCCGCCGTCAGTCCCTGTCTTTTTATCAATCCCTGTCTCTGCTCTTCAATCATCGTGCCCCTTACATAACAAGTAACCACAAAGGTAAACAGCAGTTGATATATTACATCACATCCACCTGCGATTGTATAGAACTTACAGCCAGACAAGCAATATATCTTCTATCATTACCTCTTCAGTCTTCT
>DAOTVZ010000338.1:0-8834 GCA_034436045.1 Ktedonobacteraceae bacterium
TACGAGAAAACAAGCTTCGACGAACATTTTCCTGGTGAAGAATAGGGGAATGACTATGCGTGCAATGTATCTTGCAATGGAGCGAGAATTGCTGGTGGTATACCAGCACAATGGCGCGATAGATGTAGAGCGTCAACTTATTGGCATGCAACCAACTTGTGTGGCAACCGATCCACTGCGCCCGGAGCGTGTGTACGTTGGCACTTTCGGACGTGGCCTATGGCGTAGCGTGGATGCCGGTAAATCCTGGCAACCCATCGGTGATGCGGGGGTTGCAATGGAGCCATACAGGGGAAATGGCATCACGTATCCACATATTACTTCGGTCGCGGTCAGTCTTACTGAGCGGGTCGGTGATTACGGAGTGGTCTACGTCGGCACCGAGCCATCGGCGATGTTCCGCTCAGAGGACGGCGGCGACACGTGGCGCGAGTTACGAGCCTTGCGAGAACTGCCCTCTGCGCCCACATGGAGTTTTCCGCCGCGCCCCTATACCAGTCATGTGCGCTGGATCACGCCTGACCCGCTGGTACCCGGACGCCTTTTTGCTGCTATTGAGGCCGGTGCCCTGGTGCGCAGCCTGGATGGTGGACAGACCTGGGAAGACCGTGTTCCCGACGGGCCTTTTGATACCCATACGCTACGGATGCATCCACAGGCACCCAATCGCCTCTATTCGGCGGCAGGTGACGGTCTTCGCGCGCCTGGACGTGGCTATAACGAGAGCTATGATGGGGGGAAAAGCTGGCGACATCCCAATGAGGGCCTGCGTCATCACTACCTCTGGGGGCTGGCTATAGACCCTGCCGACCCGGATACCGTGCTGATCTCTGCCTCACCCAACCCAAACAAGGCCCATCATGATATGCTGCACGCCGAATCGGCAATCTATCGCAGGCGACGCGGCCAACCCTGGCAACAGGTGATAGACGGCTTACCAGCCGAGCAAGGCATGATTGCTCCCGTGCTTGCCAGTAATCCCGCTGAAGCCGGTGTCTTCTACGTGCTGACCAACAAGGGCTGCTATTGCTCAGCGGATGCGGGTCAGACGTGGGGGAAGATTGCCATCCCCTGGCGCGACGAGTATATCTCGCAGCATCAACAAGCGTTGATGGTAACAGAGGTATAAGGCTACGTTTGTCGGTGATGAATTTTTACTTTCAAAATCGCAAATGCGACCACCCCGTAGGGGCGTGATTCATCACGCCCTGGAAGCGGACCGACAGGCGAACAGGGCGTGATTCATCACGCCCCTACGGGCCTCAATTGGAAAATTCATAAATAAATAATAAGTGAAGGCTTCTTAAGAATGTATTTGAGGAAATTCTCTACAGCCTGTCGCCACATCTCCACCAAAATCAACATAACAAAGCCGCGCATCCCCGACATTTAAAAATAGGCGCGTAGTCATTGTATCGATGGCCTTTGCTAGAAGAACTCGTCAAGTAGCTTATAGAAACGTATTTTATTTTCATCTGGCTCTGCCAGACCATATTCTTGAAAGAGGAGCGGTATCCACCTGGCATCAAAATTGAAAGCCAGACTACGCGCGGCTAGAGCTAAATCATGATAGCGGTCGGCGATACCGGCACGGGCCAGGTCAATAAAACCGCTAATACGGTTGCGTTGCCAGTCAAGCAGAATGTTGGGCAGGCAATAGTCACCATGCGTGAAAACCAGATCCTCTGTCTGTGGACGCTGTTTGAGCAGTTCCGCATAGAGATCGCTGGCATATTTTCCAGCTTGTTCGGCATCGAAGTCGCTTTCGTCAACCAGCCCAAGCTTGACGCGGCGGCGTGCCAACTCCATTGTTATCGGCAAACTTCTATCGAATGGACAGTCGTGAATGGGAATGCTATGAATCATCCGCAATCCCTGTGCTAACAGGCGTACCACCTTTGGTATATCATCACGCAACGATTGTTCACAGGCCATGATGCCAGGGATGGCGGACAATAACAGATATTCGTAGCTGGTATCCGCGCCATAATATAGTACTCGTGGCACTGGCAAGCGTCCCTGTAGCCACTCCAGGCGTGTACGTTCATCATCGAGTCTATCGACAGCCGAGACCGGATTGATTTTCAGGTAAGCTTCACCGATACGGAAGACATAGGTACCAGAGCAGCCAATAGTGACGGTGTGCCATGTCTCATTGCCAAGGAGATGGCGCAACTCTTCAGATATTGTGGTTAAATCGATAATCATGATCCTTTCCTACAGCTCCTTCCTTTATGCCCTGACTCCGCTACTTATAAAAGCTAATTTGCCTCTATCATATACCATGCCCTTAATCGGTAAATAGACGATAACACCGGTGGGAATGACTCACGAAGGTGTCATCCCACCGCATGCATACCATTATCCACATAGATGCCTAGCCTGTGACACGGTTTGTTGTGTTACGCCAGTTGACGGTGGGAGCGATGAGCTGTTCGTCGATATTTTCACGGTAGTGCAGGGCCAGTTTCATAAGCGACTCCAGCACTGTTTGCGAGAGCAGGTGGGGTTCGAGGCCGAGGTCGAGCAAGCGGCTGTGAACGACATTATAGTAGTGTTGTTCTTGTTCCACGCGCGGATTATCCAGGTATTTCACATCTACGGGGTGCCCAAGCGTTTCACTGTGTTCGGCCACCAGTGCAGCCAGTTCGAGCAGCGAGAATTGTTCGGTGATCTGGTTGAAGACGCGATATTCGCCAGGGGCGGGTACCGATTCTGCGGCCAGTTCGATACAGCGAACGGTATCTTTGATATTGATATAGCCGCGTGTCTGCTTGCCGCTACCATAAACGGTGATAGGATAGTTGGCTGCCGCCTGGACACAGAAGCGATTGAGGGCGGTGCCATAGATCTGGTCGTAATCGAAGCGTGTAGCGAGGCGGGGGTCAAGCACAGTTTCGTCGGTTTCTACGCCGTAGACGACACCCTGGTTGAGATCGGTGGCGCGAATGCCCCAGATTTTGCAGCAGAACATGATGTTATGGCTATCATGTACTTTGCTAAGGTGGTAGAAAGAATTGGGTTGTTTCGGGTATGGTAGGATATCGGAGCGGCCTTTGTGGTGGATTTCGATGAAGCCTTCCTCAATGTCGATGTTTGGCGTGCCATATTCTCCCATAGTGCCTAGTTTAATCAGGTGGCAATCGGGGGCGAACTCCTTGATGGCATAGAGGACGTTAAGAGTGCCAACCACGTTGTTGACCTGGGTAAACACGGCATGTTTGCGGTCGATCATCGAGTACGGCGCGGAGCGTTGTTCAGCGAAATGAACGACTGCCTCCGGTTGGAACGTCTGAAAAGCTGCTGCAAGAGCATCATAGTCCTGGGTATCGCCAATGAAGGTCTGAATGGTGCGTCCTGTGAGGACACGCCAGGTTTTTACTCGCTCGTGTAACGTTGCGATGGGGACAAGGCTATTGAAGCCATGTTCCAGGTCGAACGCGCGCCGTGCCAGATTGTCGAAGATTGCAACCTCATGACCTTTGCGCGAAAGGTAAAGCGATTGTGGCCAGCCGAGGTATCCATCGCCACCGAGGATTAAGATACGCATTACGCCTCCAAATTGTACGTGAATTGTGTATGGTTGGCGCAAGGGCCTTCCATTTTCAAAGGGAGGGAGCCGTCTCCCTCTCGTAGATTGCTATCTACAACGATAGTATACAACGCTATAGCGTTTAAGTTGTCAATGAAAGGTAAAATTACGTTAAAGGAAGCTGAATCCAGGCCATCGATGAAACTTGCTCTTGACAGATCGCAATCGTAGACTGTACACTTGTATAAACAAGATAGTTTTTGTATACACGTGTTTTGCACGTACAGAAAGCGCGGCTATAACATGACAGGTAAGCATGTGACCCCTATTGCGATGGTGCTTATACCTGTATACCGTATGACCTTTGTGCTCTACGGATGGATGTCGCCGCCCTCTTTACGTGTTGTTGTGTTACGCACATAATCAGCGCTAACAGCTAGAAGAAGCCGGAGGGATGTAGGCGACACGCCTGCATCCCTCTTTTTTTCTCTACACGATTGAGATTTCCAGGTAGATGGTACATTTCCATGAGAAGGAGCAAGGGCCATGAAAGCGATTGAGGTTGCAGACTTAGCGAAGATGTTCAGGACACGCGAGCGTGCAGGGGGGGTGATCGGCGGACTGCGTTCGTTCGTCGCTCCCCAGTATCGTGAGCGTGCGGCGGTGAAGCACATTCACTTCTCGCTTGAAATGGGTGAAGTGCTGGCCTTTATCGGCCCTAATGGTGCGGGCAAGTCTACGACGATCAAAATGCTGACTGGAATCTTGTATCCTTCTGGCGGAGAGGCGCGGGTATTGGGACTGGTGCCGTGGCAGCAGCGACGCAAGCTCTCGTATCACATTGCCAGCGTCTTTGGGCAAAAGTCGCAACTCTGGTATCACTTACCACCGCAGGATACCTTTGACCTGCTGGCCCACATCTACGAACTGGACTGGTGTGCCTATCAACAACGCCGCGCGTTTCTTATCGACGTATTCGATATCGCAGACTACATGCGTACTCCAGCGCGTAAGCTGAGCCTGGGAGAACGGATGCGCTGTGAACTGGCGGCAGCGCTGCTGCACAGGCCACAGGTCATCTTTTTGGACGAGCCGACGATTGGCCTGGATGTCATCGCTAAACAGCGTATCCGTGAGTTAATCGGTCATCTCAACGCGGAAGAGGGGGTTACCGTTTTTTTAACGTCTCACGATGCGGGGGATGTGGAACAGGTTTGTCGGCGTGCCATCGTTATCAATCACGGCGAGATCATTCTGGACGCGCCTGTTGCGCAGTTGAAGCGGGATTACCTGAGAACGAAGACGGTTGAACTGCTGATGCAGGAGATGGCGAGCAGCCTGGTGCAGACCGATCAGCAAACGGGTAGGCAGCAGTTGTCTGTGCAGTTGGCCCTTGATACTCAGGAGCAGCAGAAAGAGAGTGGAGTGAAGGTAGTAAAGGCGCAAGGGCATGAACTGGTTTTGGAGGTCGATACAGCGCGTTATCCGTTAGAGCCGCTGATTGCCTCTGTTATGCAACGTTATCATATACTTGATATGACCATCACCGACCCTGCGATGGAGCAAATCATCGCCGCCATCTACAGTGAGCAACGTCCTGTGGATGCCTGTGCGTCGGCGTAATGGCGGGGAGGGGTAAGTATGGAGATGATTGTGCAGGCGGCACGTCGTCCAATAGCGCGCCGCCTGTGGCTCTCAATGCGCAAGTACTGGGCGGTGATGCGTGTCAGTATCGCCAGCAATCTCGCCTATGTGTATGAGGTCGTGTTTCGCGCTCTGTCGCTGTTGATAATTGTATTCATTCTAAGTCAGCTCTGGAAAACCACGTTCTCACTGCGCGGCTCACATACGTTAAGCGGCTTTAGTATGACAGATATGATCTGGTATCTCGTGGCGGCAGAGACATTCGCACTCTCGGCCCCACCTTTGACAGACCGTATTGATCAGGAGGTGCGTTCGGGGCAACTGGCCTATCTGCTGGGGCGGCCCTGTAGCTATGTACTCTATCACTTTGCGCAATATACAGGTGAGCGTTTTGTGCGTCTCGTGATGAATGCTGCCGTAGGAGCTATGCTGGCGCTGGTGATTGCCGGTGTGCCGCATTTGAGTTGGATGGGGTTGCTAGCCTGGCCGCTCGCTCTCTTTCTGGCGCTGTGTATCGATTTCGTGGTCTACTTCGCCATCGGCCTGCTGGCATTCTGGACGGAGAATACGCACGCCTTTTCGTTCATCTATAGCCGTTTGACACTGGTACTGGGCGGTGTGCTGGCCCCGATAGAGATTTTTCCGCAACCAATACAGGCTATCGCACGAGCGTTACCGTTCAGCGCTATCCTGTACGGTCCAGCCCGCACGCTGGTGCATTTTACAAGCACAGCATTCTTTGCTTTGCTCATGCAGCAGCTAACAATGCTTATGGCGGGAAGCTTACTACTTGCTCTGTTGTACCTGGTAGTCATGCAATATGTGAATATCAACGGAGGATAGATGGCCATGTGGCGTTGCTTGAGAGTAAGTTGGCGCACGCTACGTTTTATCGGGGCGTATGCCAGAGCCAACCTGTTGGCGGCGATGGAGTACCGCAGCGCGTTTGCGATGCAGGTAGTAACGATGACTGCTAATGATAGCCTGTGGTTATTCTTCTGGTGGAACTTCTTCAGGCAGTTTCCCTTAACGAACGGCTGGCAGATCACAGATATTGTGATTCTGTGGGCGGTTTCGGCGTGTGGTTTTGGTATTAGCGTGGGTATCTTCGGCAATACAGAGAATCTGGCGCGACTCATCATGACCGGGGGCCTGGATGCCTACCTGAGTATGCCACGCTATGCTCTGCTGCATGTGAGTATTGCCGCCACCGACCCGACGGCATGGGGCGATGTACTATTCGCTGTGGGAGCTTTTCTGCTGCTGGTACATCCGGGTCTGGAGCAGGTGGCACTGTTCGTATTGCTGGTCATGCTGGTTGCGCTCATCTTCACAGCCTTTCACGCCCTGCTTGGCTCTCTGGCCTTCTTCCTGGGCAATACTGAGGGTCTGCTGCAGCCAATTCGTGGAGCCTTAATCTCATTCAGCACCTATCCTATGAACATTTTCCATGGAGTGGTGCGTCTACTACTGTTCACGTTGATGCCTGCGGGTTTTATCTCATTCGTGCCGCTACTCCTCTTGCGCCACTATAGCTGGTGGCTGCTGTTGGGCTTGATAGGAGCTACGGGCGTTTTTGTAGGGCTGGCAATGGGACTCTTCGCACTCGGTTTACGCCGTTACGAAAGCGGTAACTTGATTGGCATGCAAGCGTAATACATAGTAGATGTATCAAGGCAGGAATATGCTGGGGCGGCGAATGATGGTAGTTTCACATTATTCGTCGGCCCCATGTAGCATATGGACACCTTGCTTCTGCATGATATTATATGGCTACGAACGCTAGAGTTTTAGCGGTACCGTTTGCCAGGCTGTTTAGCCGCAGGAAGGGTTAAGAGAGTTGTTCGCGCGACGTGATGGTGCCACTATCCTATGGCTCTGTCTTTTGCTGATTCTTGTACTGGTTTCCCTCGTCTATACGTTTGTTGAGACGGTCCATGCAGCACAGGGCTTTCAGCAGCAGTATCGCGCGGTCAGAATGCATGATGTCAGCGCAATTCAACCCTGGATGACGGTTCATGCGATCTCTCACTTCTATCGTGTGCCGGAGGACTACCTGTACAAATCGCTACAAGTGCAAAACTCTACCTCATTGCGCCATGATACACTTTATGATATTGCGCATCGTAAAAAGCAACCGGTGGCGCGGGTGATCGATACCGTTCAGGATGCTATTGAAGTCTATCGTAAGACCCATCCGTTACCTGCCACGCCGACACCGAAGCCGAAACCAACACCACGCTCCAAAGCGTTGCCGCGCTTACCAACGCCGGGGGGGACAAACACATGAACATGTTCTTTATCAGTGCGTTGCAGCACTATGGCTATCCGGCGCTGTGGTTGATAGTGTTTGTGGCGGCGGCAGGCGCTCCTGTTTCGGGTTCTTTGTTGTTGTTTGCGGCAGGCGCGTTTGCCGCTCTTGGCGACCTCGATATCTTCATCCTCTTTCCGGTGGCGTTAAGCGCAGCCGTGCTGGGCGATAATCTTGGCTATTTTATAGGGCGGCGCGTCGGTGTATCGTTATTGGCGCGACTGGAGCGGCAGAAACGTATTCGGTGGATCACGCCGGAGTCTCTGGCTCAGGGCCGTGAGTATTTCCGGCGAAGGGCGGGCTGGGCCGTCTTTATTACACGCTTCCTGATAGTGGCTCTGGGGGGGCCGATCAATATTCTTGCCGGTCTGGAGGAGTACGCCTATCAGAAATTCTTGTTTTGGGATATATCGGGCCAGACGATTAGTGTGCTGATGTCATTGGGATTGGGCTTTGCCTTTGCGGCTAGTTGGGAGGAAGCAGCCAGTCTCTTTGGAGCCTTTTCAAGCTTCGTGCTGGTTTCTCTGGTAGCGATTGGTCTCTTCGTATTTGTGATACGTCGTCTGCGTTCATCTGTTCCCTCATCGAGAGGAAAGAGCAGTAAGGTTTCCGCAGTTGATACTACTGAGGAGATAGAAGCGAACGTGATCGATCAGCAGATCACTGAAGCTCAGGCGGCGCTGGATGGGAATAAGGAAGTTGTTCTGTCGCCTTTCCAATCTACAATGGGGCATGAAGTGGTTCAGATGGTTCATCTGAATGGGAATGCTGATGCTAATGACGCTCAATTATCTCCGTTTGAAGATACGATTGATGATCCCGATCCCCTCATACATCTATAATAAGCGATAGTGTGCAATAATATAAAGATGCTATAGCTGTTATTTAAGAAGGGCATAATAGAAGGTGTAAGGTTAGTGAAGCGCACAGTTTTAATTCTGACCACTCATCTGGGGGGTGGTCATATGAATCTGGCCCAGTCGTTGAAAGATAGGCTTGAAGCGTACTATAACGTAGTAATTGTCAATCCACAACCGGCTATTGTAGATTGGGGGTATGCGACGGCCAGCCGCCATTCTGTAAAACTGCTGGAATGGGAATATCTTTTGACTGATAATGAGCAAGCTTCCCTCTGGCTACACCGCTTTCTGACTATCTCTGACCGCAAGCGCATTTTGGACGTGTTGCAGCGCGTTCAACCTCACTTAATCATCGTGACTCATGCTATGCTCTCCTATGCAACGGCACGAGCCATTGAGAGTTTGCCTGAACGGGTACCGCTGGTTTTTCAGCTTACCGATCTGGGCCAGTTGCACATGACCTGGTTTACTGAGCGGCAAGTTGATG